>JAFGFL010000092.1 GCA_016931055.1 Candidatus Omnitrophota bacterium
GTCGAACCGCTAGGTTCAGAAGTTTATCTTTATTTAAATTCAGGTAAAAGCTCATTTGTCGCACGGGTCGGGGCACATAATCAGCCTGATGTGAACCGGGACATGGACCTTGTGTTGGACATGAGCAAGGTACACTTCTTTGACCCAGAAACTGAAAATACAATTATTTAGTTTTGTCTTTCTTCCCATCGCTGTCCTCCTGGCCCCTCTCGCAGGATTTTTTCTTTTTGCCTTTGTTTATGAGCCCGAATTTTTCGTTTTCTTAAGCATGGGGCTGGCTGTTTGCATCGGCTATTTATTTGTCCTCCGAAGACGCCTTGTCAAAAAGCAGTCGGAAATCAGGCTGTGGATACAGGACTATGGGGAGCAAATGAATCTTGTAGAAGCCGGTATCCATCAGGAACAGATCGCGATCCAATCTTACCGTGACAAGATCGTTAATTATGCTCAGCTCAAAGGCTTGACGGAACGGCTCAGCATGTGCCTGACGCTGGAAGATACGTCAAAGACATTTACGGATGAAGTCAACCGGCTTTTCGGGGACAAGGACACGACGATCATCCTCTACCTTTTTCATTCAAGAACAGGGGCTCTCGGGATCAGTTCGTCGCAGAAAGGTCAGATGCGCATCAATATTAAATCTAAAAAAGGGGATGCGTACGACCAATGGGTCGTTAAAACCATGCAGCCGTTGTTGATCGAGGATACGAAAAGCGATTACCGTTTTGATGTTGAGCGGATCATGCCGCAGGACGCCAGGGAGATCAGCTCGTTGATCAGCGCGCCCTTAATGGTCGGGAACAAGGCGTTGGGAATATTGCGTATCGACAGTCCGCATGAAAAAGAGTTCACGACAGAAGACCTGAGATTCTTAACAACGGTCGGGGATCTTGGCGCTATTGCGATTGAAAACGCGCAGCTTTATGAACGGGTCGAACAGTTGGCGATCAAAGACGGCCTTACGGGTTTGTACCTGCGACGGTACCTGTTAGACCGCATGCCGGAGGAAATGAGCCGGCAGTTGCGGCGGACAAACCAATTGGCTTTTCTGATGTTCGATCTGGACAGGTTCAAGCAGTATAACGACAAGTTCGGCCATATTGCCGGCGACATTGTCTTGCGTTCCATGGGGGAGCTTTTAACAAATTTTTTTAACGAGCCGGGAATGCTCATTTGCCGTTACGGTGGCGAGGAGTTCGCCGTCATGATCCCTGACTGCACGCGAGAGAGAGCCTTGGAATTAGCCGAAAAGGCCAGGGGAAAAGTCTCTGAGCAAACGATTATGCTCAGGCGGGAAAAAACACAGATCACAGTTTCCATTGGTGTCGCCACTTTTCCTAAAGATGCGCAGAACGCAAAAGAATTGATCTATAAAGCCGATCAGGCTTTATATCGCGCGAAGGAAGAAGGGCGCGACAGGGTTTGTATGGCATCATGATCATCTAAAAGAGAATGAATATGTCCTCATTGTTATTATTTCTGCTGGTGGCGGTCTATGCAGGGTTGGTGATGGCCTTCGCCAACAGCATAACTGCCAAGATCGAGACGGAGACTTACGGGGGAATGCAGCGAACCGAGCAGGTTTCCCGGGAACTCGGAAAACAAAAAGAAAGATTGGATATGGAAAAAGCGGATCTCCAGACGGAAGCCAAGGAGATCTTTATGCTCTATGAGATCACCAAAGAAATCGCTCAAAGCCTGAATGAACAAGAAGCTTTTGAGATTTTCAAAAAGAAATTGCACACACACGTTGATTTTAAGGAATGCCGTTTTTTGGAGCCGCGTTCTGGTGAGGCCAAGGACCTGCGCAAAAAGGAAGACTTTTTTGTTTTCACCCTTCAAAGCAAAAAGCAAAGGATTGGATATTTGGTTATTGAAGGGCTGTCTGAAAAGGATAAAGAGAAGGTCATGATTTTAGGGCATCAGTTTGCCTTGGCTTTACGACGGGTCCTTCTTTATCAGGAGATCGAACGGATAGCCATTACAGACAGTTTAACGGAGGTGCATACGAGGCGTTATATTACAGAACGGTTTAAGGAAGAGCTGAGCCGTTCGAAAGCCAGGAATATTAAGTTGTCCTTCCTGATGATCGATGTGGATTATTTCAAAAGGTACAATGACCAATACGGTCATTTAACCGGCGATCAGATTTTAAGAGAGACAGGGTTTTTAATTAACGAGAACATCCGGGAGATCGATATTGCCGGACGTTACGGTGGAGAGGAATTTTGTGTCATATTGCCCGATACGGACCAGCAGGGAGCTCAAAATGCGGCAGAACGTATCCGGAAGGCTATTGAAAATGCCGTTATCAAGGCCTATGACGCGGCCGTGAAAGTAACCGTAAGTATCGGAACAGCGACGTATCCAGATGCCGGCCAGAAAATGGAAGAATTGATCGATAAAGCGGACTGGGCCCTTTACAGGGCTAAAAAGCAGGGCAGGAATAAAGTTTGTTCTTTCGGGATTTACAAGGATGACCGTGATGCCGCTTAGAGATGATAATTTTCATAGCGATAAAACTGCTTCCCAAATTCTTTCATTCACCGCTTGAACCCTCAAATCTTATCATGTAGAATAAGCTCACCATCTAGGCAGGAACATTGAGTCTTGCCGTTTAATATTCCGATTAATATTCTTATTAAAAGGTTATTCAGAATAAATGAAACGTTATACGATTGGTGTTGATGTGGGGGGGACCAACGTTAGGTTGGGGCTCGTCAATCGTTCCGGGGCAATTGTTGCCCGGGCTTTTTTTGAGACAAAAAGTTTTTGCCGAAACAAGAAGAAATTGATTGGTGCGATTATTGCTCAGACTTGGGATCTGATTAAAAGAGAACGACTGGCCACAAAGGATATTTTAGGGATTGGGCTGGGTTTGCCTGGTCCCATTGACTCGAAAAGAGGTGTCGTGAATTTCCTGCCTAATATCCCCGGTTGGAAAAATGTCCCTTTAAAAAACATCATTCAGAAGAAACTTCACATTCCCGCGTTTCTCGACAATGACGTCAATTTGATCACTCTCGGTGAGTGGACATATGGCGCTGGCATCGGCTGCCAGAATTTATTGTGCATGACGCTGGGGACCGGTGTCGGAGGGGGCCTTGTTCTGAACGGCGCTTTATATCGTGGGGAGGGATTCGCTGCCGGCGAGTTGGGCCATATGCCGCTTAATGAAAAAGGCCCCGACTGCAATTGCGGCGGATTCGGGTGTTTTGAATGTTATGTTGGAAACGCCCGTTTGCAAAAGAGTGCGGCGAAGATCTTTAAAAATAAGAGTATCCAGCTCCAGGACGTCTTTTTATTAGCTAAGCAGGGCAATACGCGCGCAATCCGGTTCTGGGAAGAAACAGCGGCTCATATCGGTAATGCGCTTGTTGGAGTTGTCAACCTCCTGAATATCAGGCTGGTAGTTATTGGCGGGGGCGTTTCGAATAATTATCGCTTCTTAGGGCCGAAGATCACTGATGTCATCAAACGAAGGGCCATGAAGGTCCAGTCAAAAATGGTAAAGGTTGTACGGGCAAAATTGGGTGACGATGCCGGAATTATTGGGGCACAGGTCTTAGTAAAGGAAGCCATTCGTGAGCGTTAAAGATTCCCGCGAGAGAAACAAAACCTTCATATTTCGAGCAGCTTATGCCTTTTTACTGCATTTAACTATTCTTTGGGGGATGAGTCTATTGACCGTTCCTGCTGCTTTTGCCCAAGAGCAGGAGGAAGGGAAGGCGGGCGAGCCTGTTGAGCTCAATGGGGATACGGTTGAATATTCTGTGGATGGCAATAAAATTACGGCCGAAGGGAATGTTGTCATCATTCATAAGGAATTACGGCTCAGTTGCGACCGGATTGAATTTTCCCGTGACACAAATTTGGCCCATGCAACGGGAAATATACGTTTAGTAACGATGAAAGGCGGGGTCTCCGAAATGACGGGAGATGACCTCACGTTTAACTTCAAGACCATGGAAGGGAGTTTTGACGGGGCGAAAATATTCGCCGATCCGTATTATGGGTTTGGTGAAAAGGTGAAGAAAGTCGGCGAAAACCACATCCAGATGGAAAACAATTATGTAACGACATGTGACCTTGACAAGCCGCATTACCGTATGACATCAAAGAAAATGGACATGTATCCTGGAGACAAATTGATTGCCCGGAGCGTCCGTATGCTTGTCGGGAAAATCCCGATGCTGTATCTCCCTAAGTTGACTCAGGACCTTACGGGAAAGAAACCCAAGGTCATTTTTACTCCGGGGTATGATAAAGACTGGGGAATGTTTTTGCTTTCTAAGTGGCTTTACCGTTTTAATGAAAGTTTTAAGGGGATCATTCGTCTAGATGCCAGGGAAAGGAAAGATATCGCCTGGGGGATCGATGTTGATTATAAGACACCGAATACTGGATCCGGCAGGATCCGCACGTACTATATGAACGAGCGCAATATCACCTCCAAACGGTTTTGGCAAGAGCGTCCTACTCCAACCATTGAAAAAGAGCGCTTTAAGGTTGAATGGCGGCATAAATGGGATGTGGATAAAAAGACCCAAGCCATCGCGCAATATTATAAGTTAAGCGATAGCGGTCTTTTGAAGGACTATTTTGAGCGGGAACATGAAGAAGATTCCTCGCCGACGACATATTTTTTAACGACAAGGACTATCCCTTCGGGAGTCTTAAGCTTCCGGACGGACGCGCGTGTGAACCGTTTTGTGTCGGCTGTCGAGCGGCTTCCCGAAGTCCGTTATGACCTGACGAGCCTGCCCTTGTGGGGTTCAGGCTTCTATGTCAGAAACACGACGATGTATTCCAATCTGGCAAGCAGAGAGGTGTCGCCCAGCGAGGTCCGGCGCGAAACAATGCGGGTCGATGCGGACAGTGAATTGTCTTACCCGATGAAAGCCGGTTTTATTGAAATGACCCCGTTTGTCGGAGGCCGCAATACTTACTATAGCAAGACGAACGATCCGGAAAAATACGGTTCGGTTCGCGGGATTTTCAGGACAGGGGCGACATTAAGCACGCGGTTCTTCAGGGTTTTTGATGCCTATGTTGACCGGTATGGGTTAAATATTAACCGCCTTAGGCACATCATCTCGCCTTCCGTTTCCTACGAGTTCATGAGTGAGCCGACGTTAGCATCAACGCAGTTAGATTCATTTGATAGCATAGACAGCTTGGACAATGCCCACGGCCTCCATTTCTCTATCGAGAACAAACTGCAGACAAAAAGAAACAATAATACGGTCGAGCTGCTGAGGGCGGTCATCGGCACGGATTTCCGGCTTAAAGAGCATCCTTCCAAAGGAGGGTTTGAGAAAATCTCAACGGATATTGATTTCCGCCCTGTCGATTGGATCACGTTCTACTTTGATTCCCAATATGACACTCAAGAAGAGTATCTGACCACGGCTAACTTTGATATTTATCTCAATGGCGGAGAGAAGTGGTCCGCGGGGATCGGCAAGCGGTGGGACCGCGAGATCGACGATCAGCTGACTTCGGAGTTCAAATATATGTTTAATCCGAAATGGGCGCTGAGGACCTATACGCGCTTTGACCTGCGTAACGGCATTCTGAAGGAGCAGGAGTACACATTAAGGAGGGACCTGCACTGCTGGACGATGGACATTAATTTTAACGAAAAGCGCAATGAAGGCAATGAGATCTGGATTGTCTTCACTTTGAAGGCGTTTCCGGATATGGCGGTGGACTTCGGGTCAAGTTTCAACAAGAGAAAAGCGGGATCACAGAGCTCGGGAGGAGATTAAATGAATATAGCAATTATAGGGTCGGGATATGTCGGGTTGGTGACGGGGGTCTGCTTGGCCCAGATCGGGCATAAAGTCAGCTGTGTCGACGTCGACGAGGAGAAGATCGGTAAATTAAAACAGGGGAAGGTCCCCATTTATGAGCCCGGTTTAGGGGAGCTTTTGAAAAAGAATTTAAAAAATAAACGGCTTACCTTTACGACTTCGATCCGGGAAGCGACAAGAAAATCGACAGCCATTTTTATTGCCGTAGGAACGCCCTCGAAGAAGAACGGCGACGCCGATTTGACCTATGTTGAGAATGTCGCGCGGCAAATCGCGGTGAACATGAATGGTTATAAGCTGATCATCGAAAAATCGACGGTTCCCGCAGAGACCGGAAAGAGAGTGGCGCGCACGATCAAGATGAATCTTCCCAGGAAGCAGAAATTGGATTTCGATGTGGCCTCCAATCCGGAGTTCTTAAGAGAAGGATCCGCTGTCCATGATTTTATGAATCCGGACAGGGTCGTGATCGGGGTTGAATCGAAAAAAGCGGAACTGCTGTTCCGTGAAATCTATAAGCCGCTTAAGCCAGATATGGTTGTGACGAATATCAGTTCCGCCGAATTGATCAAGCACGCGTCCAACTCTTTTTTGGCGGCCAAGATATCGTTTATGAATTCGATCTCTCAGGTTTGCGAAAGGCTGGGGGCCGATGTCTTAAAAGTGGCGGAAGGAATGGGATTTGACAAACGCATCGGGCGGGCGTTTTTAAATGCCGGTATCGGTTACGGAGGGAGCTGTTTTCCGAAAGACGTTGATGCGTTTATCCGTATCAGCGAAAAAAGCGGATATGATTTCAGTATGCTCAAAGAGGTACGAAAGGTCAATGAAGAACAGAAAACATTTTTTGTCCGGCTGATTGAAGACAAATTATGGATCGTGAAAAATAAAGTCATCGGCGTGCTCGGGCTGGCATTTAAGCCGGATACGGACGATATGCGCAGCGCGCCTTCGATCGATATTATCAACGCTTTGTTGCAGGAGGGAGCGAAGATCAAGGCTTACGATCCTGTGGCCATGCCAAACGCGAGGAAAATCCTGAAGAAGATTGTGTATGGTAAAGACCCTTACGAAGTCGCCAAGGGATGCGATTGCCTGCTGTTGCTGACGGAATGGGACGAGTTCAGGAAGTTAGACTTTAAGAAAATAGAAGCCCTTATGAAACAGCCCATTCTTTTTGACGGGCGCAATTTATATCATGATATGGGCCTTGAGAAAATTGGATTTGAGTATTACGGGGTCGGCCGGGGAGACAGGCATGTTAATGATGTTGGAGCGTAAGGCTAAATTAAAAATTAAAGGAGAATTTAAATGTCCGTCATATTAAGAAGAAAGATCGCAACAAAGAAGGCTCGCGTGGCCGTCGTCGGCTTGGGATATGTCGGGCTGCCCTTGGCGGTCAATTTTGCCAAGGTGGGATTTACGGTTTTCGGGCTGGATAAGGACGTTGACCGGGTGAGCCAGGTGAATCAAAAGAGAAGTTATATCCTCGATATTTCGACAAAGGATGTCGCGAAGGTCGTCCGTAGCGGCCGCCTGACGGCACAAACGGAATTTGGCATCTTAAAGACGGTCGATGTTATTATCATTTGCGTCCCTACCCCGCTGAAACGCAAATACACGCCCGATATTACCTTCATTGTGGATGCGGTCAGGACCATCCGGAAATTCTTGAAGAAAGACACGCTTGTTATTCTGGAAAGCACGACTTATCCGGGCACGACCGAAGAATTGATTTGTCCCGAACTTGAAAAAAGCGGGCTGAAATCCGGAAAGGATTTCTTCCTATCCTTCTCGCCGGAAAGGATCGACCCCGGCAATAAAAAATATGATGTCACGCGCATTCCGAAAGTGGTCGGCGGATTAACTCCCGAGGGCGGGAAACTGACTCAATTGCTTTATGAGAAGATCATCAAAAAGGTTCACATGGTTTCCTCCGCCAAAACGGCCGAGATGGCCAAGCTTCTGGAAAATACGTTCAGGATCATTAATATCGGCTGGGTCAACGAAGTGGCGATGATGTCGCATAAAATGGGCATTGATATTTGGGAAGTCATTGAAGCGGCAAAGACGAAGCCGTTTGGGTTCATGCCGTTTTATCCGGGTTTGGGAGTGGGAGGGCATTGCATCCCTGATGATCCTCTTTATCTTTATTGGAAGGCGAAGCATCATGGGTTCAGTTCCAAATTCATTAAGCTATCGGCGGACATCAATTCCAACATGCCGTATTATCTTGTCGATCGTTTGAAGGACATATTAAAAAGGGAAAAAAGGGCAATCGGAAAAGCCAAATTGTTGGTGGTGGGGGTAACATATAAAAAAGATGTCAAGGACTTGCGGAAATCGCCTTCTTTAAAACTGATCGAGATCCTGCAGGAGAAAGGATGCCGCGTCAGCTACTTTGACCCGATTATCCCTTATTTGGATATCGGGACAATCCATCAGACATCGATCAAATTAACACCCAACAGTATAGCCCAACACGATTGCGTCATTATCGCGACGGACCACACCAAAGTGGATTACAAGGTCATTTTAAAACATGCGCGCCTGATCTATGACCTGCGCAATGTGTATGGCCGTATAAAGCATAAAAAAATCGAGAAAATTTAAAGGATATCTTATGTCAAAAAGGAAAAAGGTTATTGTGGTCACCGGCGGTGCAGGTTTTTTAGGAAGCCATCTTTGCGACCGTTTTCTTGAAGACGGACTGAGAGTGTTATGTGTCGATAATCTTATCACGGGGCACATGAGGAACATCCGGCATTTGCTGAGGGACAAAAACTTCCGGTTTATCAAGCATGATGTCTCCAAAAAGCTGCATTTCAAGGGGCCGGTCGATTATGTCCTTCATTTCGCATCACCGGCATCTCCGGTGGATTATCTGAAATATCCTATTCCGACGCTGAAAGTCGGATCGCTCGGGGCGCACAATACCTTGGGGCTGGCGAAGCTGAAAAAGGCGAGGTATTTGATGGCTTCGACTTCCGAGATATACGGAGACCCGGAAGTCCATCCTCAAAAAGAAACTTATTGGGGGCACGTGAACCCCGTGGGCCCGCGCGGCTGCTATGACGAAGCCAAACGGTTTGCCGAAGCCATCACCATGGCCTATCACCGCTACCATAAGATCGATACCCGGATCGTCCGGATTTTCAATACGTACGGGCCGCGCATGCGTATCAATGACGGGCGCGTCGTCCCTAATTTCATTTATCAGGCGCTGCACAACAAGCCCCTGACCATTTACGGGTTCGGGAAACAAACCAGGTCATTTTGTTATTATTCGGATTTGATCGAGGGAATCGTTCGGCTGCTTTATGCGAAATTTCACAGCCCGGTCAATATCGGCAACCCGGATGAGTTCACGATCCTTCAATTCGCAAAATTGGTCATCAAGGAGTCGAATTCCAAAAGCACCTTAACGTATAGGCCGCTTCCGATGGATGATCCGAAGCAGCGCAAGCCGGATATCACCCTTGCCGGAAAATATCTGAAATGGATCCCGAAGATCAAATTGCAGACGGGACTGCGGGAAACAATCCAATGGTTTAAAGAGAATTTGATTGATTGAGAAATATGAGAACCAAGAATACCCCAACGTTGACAAAAAAGGACCTGCAGGACTTTGAAAAAGAGATCGCTGATATTTTCGCAACGGGGGCCATCCGGGCCCCGGTACATCTTCGCGGGGGCCGGGAAGATCCGTTGATCAAGATATTTGAAGAACGTGCTATCGGCCCTGATGATTATGTTTTTGGCCATTGGGATTCGCACGAATTGGCTCTTCTGAAAGGGGTTCCAAGGGAAGAAGTCAAACAAGCGGTCCTGGACGGAAAAAGCATCTCGTTATGGTTCCCGCAATACAAGGTCTTTTGTTCAGGCATTGTCGGAAGCCTTATGGGCGCGGCAGACGGTGTTGCCTGGGCCTTGAAGAATCAGAAAAAGAACGGGAGGGTCTATCTCTTCTGCGGCGACATGTCTTCGGAAACAGGGATATTTCACGAAGCGGTCAAATACGCCTTTAATTTTGACTTGCCGGTCACTTTTATTGTGTGTGACAACGGCTTAAGCGTCATGACCAATACAAGGGAAGTGTGGGGATGCCCGGAGCCGTGGTTTAAGAACACGAAATATGAAAAAAAAATTATCTATTTCAAATATAAGAACGCCTACCCTCATTCGGGGCTAGGATGGAAGATCAAATTCTAATCAGACCACAGACCTGAGACTACAGACATAAGACTAAGTCTGCGGTCTAGGGTCTGTAGTCTGAAGCCTAAAATCATGAGTTATTTTGACGAACTAAAACGGACGATGGAATGGGCGGCCCAACAGCCGAAGACATTTTTTCTCGGGCAGACGGTGGCCGGGCCGGGGACCTTCATGTACCAGACCTTGCGCGACCTTCCGGCGGAAAAAACGCTCGAGATGCCGGTCAATGAAAGCTTCCAGATGCAGTTTACGATCGGACTGGCCTTGGCCGGCTACATCCCTATTTCGGTCTATCCCCGTCAGAATTTCCTGTTATTGGCAACATCCGACATGGTGAACATGCTGGATAAGATTCCGGCCATCAGTTCCAACGGCGTTGTCCCGAAAATCATTATCCGTACGGCTTCCGGTCCGGATTCTCCGGTCCATCCCGGGCATCAGCATGTAGGCAATTATGCGGACGCATTCCGCAAAATGTTCACCTGGATCGATGTTGTTGAACTGGAAGAACCCGGCCAGATTTTTCCGGCCTATCAGCATGCCCTTGTGCGAAGCGATAACAAGGCAACGCTGCTTATTGAACACGGCAACTATTATAACCAGAAATCATAAGGGCGTAAGATCTTCAGGTCTTACAGTGTCGAAGAATGAATAAAGAATCGAGAATTCTTATTGTGGGGCATGACGATATTATGGAAAATTCTTTGAAGGCTTTTTTAAAAGGCAACAATTACGCCAATATCGTTTCGTCATCGGAGATTGGATTAAATCCCACGATTCAAGCTTCCGTTTATGAATTGTTCCAGAGCTTTAAACCGGAATATGTTTTTTTAGGCTCAACCTGTTCCGGCGGGATTGAGGCTAACGAGAACAATCCGGCAGAGTACCTTTATCATAATTCGGAAAGCCAGAATAATATTCTCTATGCCTCCTGGAAGTTTGGGGTCAAGAAGCTTTTGTACATCGCGGCAACCTGTATCTATCCGAAAGATTGCCCGCAGCCGATGAATGAAGGGTATCTCCTGACCGGGCCGCTTGAGAAGACCAGCGAACCGTATTCAGTCGCCAAGATCGCCGGCGTTAAGCTTTGCCAGGCCTTCAGGAAGCAGCATGGTCTTAACGCTGTTGTCATGGTCCCGGCGACGGTTTATGGCCCCGGGGGGGATGTGGATATCAAGACGGCTCACGTCATCGGAGCGCTGGTCGGAAAATTTGCCGATGCTGTCACGCACGGTGGGCAAAAAGTGACCGTATGGGGGACAGGAACCCCTCGCCGGGAGTTTCTCTATGCCGATGATTTTGTCAGGGCTTCATTATTTTTGATGGAAACCTATAACGAGGAAAGAATGGTTAATGTCGGTTCCGGCAGCGATATTTCGATTAAAGAATTGGCGGAAATGGTTGCCCGAATTACCGGATTTAAGGGAAGCATTGTTTTTGATGAAACAAAGCCTGACGGAACGATGAAAAAGCTTCTGGACAGCCGTTACGCGAACAGTTTGGGATTTAAAGCGCAGGTGCCTCTTGAGGAAGGCATACAACGGACGTACGCGTGGTATAAAAATAGGAAGGAATGAATGAATTCCAAAATCCAAATATTACAAAATCCAAAATAAATCCAAGATCCAAAATCCAAAAGCCCGAGTTCAAGAATTAAGTGCAACTCTTAGGAAATCTGCTATCCTAAGTGTATGCAAAAACAATACATACAGATAACGCTCCAA
>JAFGFL010000093.1 GCA_016931055.1 Candidatus Omnitrophota bacterium
TGGACATGGATGATCATGCACAACCCGGCGTGGTTCACAGACGGCGTTCATGGAGTACGCGTTGTCTCAATCATTATCGGGGCTTGTCTCATATTCGGAGGCCTCTTCCCGGCAATCTTCAACAAAGAACATTTCGATACTTTACCCAAGCCGGATGCCGGCGGGGCTTGGAATGTCATGAAAAGGTTTTTCAAAGGGATAGGGATATCTTTAAAATGCTGGCCTTTTGTGAAGCTTTGTTTGGCCACATTGCTGATCTTCGGCGGATTTATGCTCGCTTCCTCTTTTACCGCATATATTGTTTTCTTCTATGTCTACCAGGGCGTCGCTTCAGTTGGGGATGCTTATTCAAAGGGCGGGTTATTGCTGGGTTGGTATGGAAGTTTTAGCGCTCTTTGCAGTATGGGCGTTATTTATTTGACCACTTTTATCTCTAAAAAAATTGGAAAAAGAAATACTTTTTTTATCACCATTCCTATTTCAATCATCGGTTATGCTTTGAAATGGCTAGGGTATAATCCCAATTTTCCTTACTTGCTGATGATCTCCGCTCCTTTCGTCACGTTTGGCTTGGGTTCGCTCTTCACGCTCATGAACTCCATGGTCGCAGATGTATGCGATTTTGACGAGTTGAATACCGGCGAACGCCGGGAAGGAACCTTCAGCGCTGTTTACTGGTGGATGGTAAAATTAGGAGTCGCCCTGGCCTCTCTTATCGCCGGATTCCTGTTCAATATCGTGGGTTTTAAGGAATCCTTGGGCCTGGGACAAACAGCCAGCGCTTTGTTCTGGATGAGGATCTGCGATATCGGCATCCCCATCTTGACCTCTGCCGCCGCCATTTTCATCATTATGAGCTTTGACATCTCCGAGGATAAGGCCTATGATATCCGTAAGCAGCTGGAAGTGAGACGGGGAAAAGCGTGAGTTAAAAAAAGATATTAGAGGTTTGGTGACCAGAACGCTTCCCGATTCACCTCTGGTTATTGGTTTCTGGTCGCTATAAATGGAGCTTAAGAAGAGACATGACGAAACAATCCGATAATAAAAACATCAATTCAAAACCGGTCATTATTTTCCCATACCGGGGATATGAGAATAATAAACGGTGTGAATGGTATTTCTGGTGGACCGTGGACCGTTGCAAGAAAATTGACCCCAGGCCGATTGTCATGCTGCCCACGGATACGGTCATCCGGCAGGATGCCGCTTCTTTTTTAAAAGATGAACGGTGCCAGACCCTCGAGGTTGTGCAGACCTGGTCCGTTGATACGTGCCAGACATGGCTTGCCGGTTGGGGCCATGTGCTTGACAAATATCCCGAAGCCGAGAGAATCGTGCTTTTGCCGGGTGATCTGGATTATGTGAATGAGGATGTCGAATTCTACGACAATCTCGGAGGCTTTATCGAAACATCCAGCTCGGATATTGCCATAGGAGATTTCGGAACAGGCAACAAGTACAGCGCAAAAGGGCTGGTGGATACTTATGGCTCATATCCCCTTCTGGCAAACTGGTTCCCCGAAGTCTCAAAAAGAATAAGGTCCCTGCCCCTTCATAGGTCGAGGTCCGAGTTTCTGAACATCAAAACATCCGTTCTGCGCGATCTTCTGATCAATAACAGAAATTTCGCTTATGAACAGACCCTGAACTTTCTCATCAAGTGCTGGAACCACGATGAATCGAAATGGAGATATCATATCTCCGTATCTCCTTTAGGAAGCTTGTCCGACAACAAGTCTTTTAGGAATTACAGGTCCTGTGTCGATCAAATCGAGAGAATCGAAAGGATGCTTTCCCTATTATGGCGGGAGATCAAGGAGCCAAAAAAGAAGACCGGTGTCAGCGATAAGAAGTTCGAAGAACAATATGCCGTCTTCAGTGACGAATATGACAAGCTCTGCACCAAATCCAACGGCATTCTGGAAACAGCCAGAACGACCCTAAGGGCCTTCCTGGGTGTATAAATAAGCCCCCACTTCAATTCCGGGTGTTGAAGCGGGTTTTTCCTTCCCTTTAACCACCTTCTTCATACTTCTCAACAACGGCCTTATATTTTTCATGGATAAGCTTTTGATCAAAATCATAACATTCTTTCAGCATAGCCTCTTTTTCCTCACCCGTAAAATAGTCCATGCACGGCAGAAAGAAATGCTTGTCTTCTTTTTCGATATGTGGAGGATAAAATTTAACGAGCTTCTCCAACTGCCCTATGATCTCGTCCCGGGCCTTCTGGTCGCCCTGAACATAACGGGACCTTGCATCAACTAATTTCCTGACTGTTTCGCGTCCCCAAATGTGCCCTTTGATGAGTTGTTCCATGGTCGATTTGTGTTCGGGTGACAGGTTCTTTTTCCCCAGATCGCGGAACAGGATATCCTCTTCCTTACCGTGATGGCACCTGTCCGCATACATTTTGATGAAATCAACCGCAGTATCGATAAAGTCCCCATCCGGGGGTTTTCCGCCTTTCATCTCTTGGACTTCCTTATCTATGAGTTTAATCATCCGTTCAATCAACCTATGCTCTTTCATCAACAATCCTATGGCTAACATTTGCCTCCTCCTTGCTTGTTATGTATTTTTCAATCCAATTTACATTTCTTCTCGCGCGTTACCCTTGACAGCATCGGACGGTTATGCGCAACGGCCCTGTACAAACGCTCTGATAACCAGGCGGATATCGGGCACTGCTCATAACACCATAAAAAGGCTCTATACCTGCCGGAAAGGGCCAGGGATTTTAAAACCGCATGGGCGCCCGAAAAATGGGCCCCGTCTGGCATGATCATCTGGACAGCCTCCCGGCACTCTTTTTCAGTGACTTGCGGATATTGGGAGAACCCTTTTTGATATGGGACATATTCCACATATCCCCGGGTCACTTTGCCCCATTTTTCAATCCAATGTTGACAAAATGCGCAATCACCGTCATAGAGCATGACCGGCGCTTGACGATTTGGTTTAATTTCCGGGTCCATAATTCTACCAACCCCTTTAAACCAACCTTATGCAAATAATCATAGCCGCCAGAAACCGCAGGAATATCCCCCGAACGATGAAGCTCCACGAGTTGATACTCGAGGTTTCTTTCATTTCTTCGGCGAAATCCGCCGAAATGTTAATAGACAAACACTCCCCCTTATTTATTTCTTTAAAATTCTCCCGACCTTCTTTTCAACAGAGGCCACTTTCTTATCCAGCCTGGGATGCGGCCTGTCTTTCCGGTCGTCTAAATTCAGTGTCAACAGGACCCTCTGGGAGTCCCTCATGACCGCTTCATGACATTTCTTAACCACATCAAATATTTGATCAATATCTCCTTCCATGACAGTGCCCATAGGGTTCAGCCGGTAATCAAGGCCGCTTTCATCGATGATCTTGACAGCCTTGGCCACATCGCCGCTGACGGAAACGCCTTTGCCTATCGGGACAATCGTTAATTCGGCTAGCATGACATTCTCCCTCCTTAAATGATAAATCTTGTTATGCCTTAACCTGCATACCTGTCCTCAGCCGACCAATACGGACAATTTCCCCCGTGAGGCGCTTACCTTTCGCCTGAAGCCCGAGCCCTAAGGCCAGCATCGAGCCGATCGCGTCCCCGTCAGGATTGACATGACAGGTGATCAGGACGTCTTTTGCGCCCTGGATAAGAAGTTTAACTTTCTGTAAATTTTTCATGTTTATATTCTTTTTGGATGATCAAAAGAAACCAATGTCCCTTTTCTTGATGATACTCCCTTCCAACCTTTAACATTAAGATCAATGATAACAACAGAACTCGTCGGGTAATCTTCAATCTTTGTCGGGATCAGAAAATTACAGAATTCCGAGAACTCCGGATTGTGCCCTACGATCATAAGCTTCTGGACGGCGTTATTCACGTTTCGGACAGCCTTTAAAAGCTTGGGGACGTCGGAATTATAAATTGACGGCTCCATCAGGATGCCGCCCAAAGGATATTTGATCTCCCGCGCCATCATCTTGGCCGTGGCAAGCGCCCGTTTAGCGGGGCTTGAAATGATCAAATCGGGTTTCAGTTTATTCTTCCAAAGCCGTTTCCCCATCGTCAAGGCATCTGCCTTTCCTTTTTTCGTTAAAGGCCTGTTAAAATCGGCCATGCGTGTATTCTTCCATCCCGATTTAGCATGTCTTACTAGAATCAGTCTCTTCATGCTTACAATCCGTTCTATTTTTGTTATCTGGCGATCGCTTAAAGAAGATGTTCCTCCTCATCACTTAATACCCGCTGAACTTTTCCGTCTTTATGCGGTCGGCTTGGATCTCTAAGTCATCCTTTAACGTCTTGTTTAACGCCAGGACCATTTGCGGCGGACCGCAGATAAAAAATTTCCTTTCCTGATAATCAGGGACCTCTTCTTTGATCATCTGCGCGTTGATCAATCCGGTCCTGCCCCGCCAACGGTTCCTATCGATATCGGGGGAATCGAGCGTATGAATGATGCGCACATTTTGGCTATGATCCGAAAGTGCGTCTAAATCTTCCCTGAAAACAATATCCTTCTCTGTGTGGTTCCCATAGAGAAGGACGATATTGACCTTCAAATTCATATCCACGGCGTATTGGATCATGCTGCGCAAAGGCGTTATTCCGATCCCGCCGGACAAGAAAGCCGCCTTTTTATCCTCTTCCTTCAGGGTGAAAGAGCCTTTGGGCAGATCCAAGGTCAGGGGATCACCGGCCTTCAGACGGTCCAGGGCTTTGGAAAAGTCGCTTTCGGTTATTTTCTTGGTGAACTCATAATACCCTTTTTCTGTCGGGGAATTGGAGATGGAAAAATATTTTGATTGGTTTTCCTGATTGACCTTCAGCGTCACTTTCATGAACTGGCCGGCGGTAAAGTCAACCCGAGCTTTAGGCTCACAGCGAAAACTTTTGACATTGTGGGTCCGTTGGATGACCTTAAGTATGTTCGTGTCCATTTCCATTGTTTGCCTCCTTAAAAACCCGCCTTTCTTTCTTCCGCGGTTTTATTTTGTTATTCCTCAATGGTAATGGCCGACACGGGACATCTGTCCCGCGCTAAACGGCATTGGCCTTCCGCTTCCTTGGGCACTTCATCAACATAGACGTGCGATGTCTTGCCCCGCATCTCAAAGACCTGAGGGCAAATACGTACACACTCTTCACTTCCGGCACATTCGTTTTGGTCAACTTTTGCTTTCATCTCGCCTTTCTCCTCTCCCATTGGCGTGAACGCTGTCGCCCCATTTATTGGAAGCGCGCAATTTCTTTAAATGGCTTAAGATACCTGTAACGCCTTTGCATTTTGCCATAAACCGTGGATGTTGCATAAGCTCGAAGCATAAATTATTCCCGGCTTGTCGGTTTTAAAACTGAACGTGACTTCATGGTGCGTGTACACCGAACTTGTGTCCGGCCCTTGAGCGGAAGCCCCGTGACAGGAAAAATCCGCTTTTCCTATCTCATAAGGGAATTTCTCGCCTTCAGGATGAAAATAAAGCGCCATCCAGCTGATGTGATGCTCTGTTTTGTTGGGATGGTCCACCTCCTTTCCCACGGTGGCCGTAACCTTGATCCATTCTCCTTTTTTGGCCTTATCCGGCGCTTCAATGATAGGCACGTGTTTTTCCGCTTTCCAGTCTCCGCTTTGAAATAATTCCTTGAATTCCGCCATATCTGCCTCCCTTTGTTTTCTGCCTGAGTAAATAATCGAAGTTAGTTTGGCTCAATGGCATATTATATATGTTTATCTGCTTTAATTCTAATATAAGTGGCCGATCAATAATGAACAGAAACTTTACCCATTAAAATCAGACTTATTCTATTTAGTTTAAGGTCTCGATTAATCCAGGAAGTCGGTCAGAATAAGAAAAGGAGAACCGCCCGAACAAACGTTCGCTTTAGGCGCTCCCAAGCATCATTGGCAGGTTTCATTTGAAAAAGAAGAAATGAAATATATAGCAATTAAACGGCAGAAGATAAGATTATGCCTTCTTTTTTAAATTTATATGGATGCTTTGGCGCAATCAACACCGTTATCTTGAGCCGGCATCAGATCACCCGCGCTTAATCCTCAATATGAAATCCGACCTTCAAACTGGTCTGCCAATGCGCGACCTTATTCCTGTCAATATCCCCCCTGATGTCCGTTATCTGGAACCAGCGCATTTTTCTTACCGTTTTCCCTGCTTTTGAAATGGCGCCATTAACGGCATCTTCGATGCTTTTGTCGGATGTGCCTATTATCTCAATCATTTTATAGTTCTGATTCGCCATAGTGCCTCCTATTTCAATTATAAGATTCAGTTAAGTTTTGGGACCATTCTTTGCTGACCCAGAAGTTGCCGCACCCCCCTTCAAAGCAATTCTCTATGATGCTTGATCACTTTGGCCTGGATCAGGTAAATAACATCTTCCGCGATGGCGGTTGCGTGGTCGCATATCCTTTCCAAATCACGGGCGACGAGAAGAAGAGGAACGGCCCGGGAAACGGTCTTGCTGTCTTTCATCATATACCCATCGATCAATTCCTGGATGATGGCTGTCCGCAGCCTGTTGGACTCAACATCAGAAAGGATCACCTTCTTGGCCAATTCCTGGTCACGGTTCACAAAAGAATCAATAGAGCTCTTGACCATGAATTTTGCCTGTTCGGCCAGCTTGGGGATATCGACCAACGGCTTCAGCTGCGGCTCATCGGCTATTTTGATGACCCTCTGGCAGATATTGACGACCAGGTCCGCGATGCGCTCGAGTTCCGTGTTGATCTTCATCCCCGTCGTGACGAACCTCAGGTCCATCACCATCGGTTGGAACAAGGCCAGGATCTCAATGGTCTGTTCCTCGATGGTGTTTTCCATCTCGTCGATCATTTGATCGCTTTCAATAACAGCGACTGCGCCAGCCTTATCCCTCCTCTTGAGGGCATCGATGGACTTGTGTATGGCCTCCTCCGTCAGAGCCGCCATTTTCAGCAAATTCGCCTTCAGTTTTCCCAATTCTTCATCTAAATGTCGTTCCATGATCTCATCTCCTTTGATAACGACTATCCGTACTGCCCGGAAATATAGTCTTCCGTCCTTTTGTCCTTTGGATACGTGAAAATGTCTTCCGTTTTCCCGGCCTCGATCAGCTCTCCCAAAAGCATGAACCCGGTTTCATCAGAACTACGAGCGGCCTGGTGCATATTATGCGTGACAATGATGATCGTATAATTATGTTTAAGCTCTCGCATGAGGTCCTCTATCCTCTGGGTGGCCTGGGGGTCCAGCGTGGAACACGGCTCATCCATCAGAAGGATATCCGGCTTTACGGCAATCAACCTTGCGATGCAAAGGCGCTGTTTCTGCTCGAGCGATAAACTTAAAGCGGACTTTCTTAACTTATCTTTCAGTTCGTCCCAAAGCAAGACGGATTCAAGGCTGTACTGCACGATCTCATCAAGACCGTCCTTGTTTTTGGAGCTGTGGATCTTGGGCCCGAAGATGACATTATCATAAATGGAAAGCGGGAACGGGTTCGGCCTTTGAAAGACCATGCCCACTTTCTTTCTTAAAACTACCAAATCAGCCGAAGGATCAAGGATATTTTCACGGTCTATGGTCACCTCGCCCGTCGTGCGGACGCCTTCAATCAGGTCATTCATCCGGTTAAAGACCCTCAGCAGGGTCGACTTGCCGCAGCCGGAGGGGCCGATAATGGCCGTGATCCTCTTTTCGGAAAAAGAGATATTCACATCCTTCAAGGCCTGAAATTGGCCGTACCAGAGATTCAGATCTTTGACCTCGATGTTCATTAACCGAATTTCCCCTCGATATAATCGTTCGTGCGGTCATCCGCCGGCGCCGTAAAGATTCTCTCGGTCTTGTCTATTTCCACCATCTCGCCGCTCAAAAAGAACGCCGTCCGGGTCCCCACCCTCGCCGCCTGCTTGACGTTGTTCGTCACCAGAACAATCGTATACGTCTCCTTTAATAGGATCATGGCCTGTTCCACTTTTGCCGTCGATATCGGATCCAGCCCCGAGCAAGGCTCATCAAACAAGATCACTTCCGGGCCGACGGCCAGCGTGCGCGCGATGCACAGCCTTTGCTGCTGCCCTCCCGACAGTTTAAAGGCCGACGTGCTTAAGCGGTCCTTGACTTCGTCCCAGAGATAAGCCTCCTTCAGGGCTTTTTCTACAATCTCCAGCAATATCTTTTTGTCCTTGATCCCGTGCATCCTTGAGCCGTAAGCGACATTATCAAAGATGGACAACGGCAACGGCAAAGGCAGGGCGAACACCATCCCTGTTTTCTTACGAAGGATCTGCGTGTCAAGGCTGTGAATATCTACTCCGTCATAGTCCACGGCCCCTTCCATCCTGAATTGCCTCTCAAGCTCATTGAGGCGGTTTAAGGTCCTTAAAAATGTGGTCTTCCCGCTGTTCGCCGGGCCGATAATGCTTAAGATCTCATTGGCATAGATATCCAGGCTGACGTCCTTCAGGGCTTGCGTCGAATCAAACCAGATATTCAGGTTTTTTACGCTTATTTTTACCACTTTTTCCTTTTCCTGAACTGATAGCGGATGACAATGGCAATCAGGTTCATAAACAGGACCAAGACCAGCAACACCAGGGCCGTGCCGTAACGTATTTTTTCGTCGACATTGGGCACCTGCGTCGAAATGACATACAAGTGATACGGCAAGGCCATCGCCTGGTCAAAAATGGATTTCGGCAATTTCGGGAGATAGAACGCCGCCACCGTAAAAAGGATCGGGGCCGTTTCCCCGGCGGCCCTGCCGATCCCCAGGATCGTCCCGGTCAGGATCCCCGGGATCGCGTTGGGAAGGACGATGTGGCGTATGGTCTGCCATTTGCTGGCCCCCAAGGACAAGCTCACTTCGCGGAACGAATAGGGGACGCTTTCCAGGGCCTCGCGCGAGGCCGTGATAATGATCGGCAGGATCATGATCCCCAGGGTCAAAGACCCCGATAAGATCGACGCCCCGAATTTAAAAAAGACAACGAACATGGCCAGCCCGAAAAGGCCGTAAACGACGGAAGGCACGCCGGCCAAGTTGACAATGGCCAATTTGATGATGCGGTTCAAGGCGTTATCTTTTGCGTATTCGCTCAGGTAAATGGCCGCCAACAGACCGATCGGGAGCGAAAAAACGATCGCTCCCGCGACCAAATATAAAGTCCCGACGATCGCCGGGAAGATCCCGCCTTCGCGCATGCCTTTGCGCGGGATATCCGTTAAAAACTGCCAATCAATGGCGGGGATCCCTTTTTGGATAATAAGGACAATGATCAGCCCTACGGGCACGACGATCAAAAGCGTCGCCGAAAACAGGAGAGAAAACGCGATCTTTTGTGACCTCTGTGAATTTCTCATACTTTTTTCTGATGCAGGAACAGGTCCGCGACAACGTTAATGAAGAAACTGATGACGAACAAAACGATCCCCACCGCGAACAAAGCGAAATAGTGTTCGCTCCCCACGACGGCCTCCCCCATTTCCGCCGCAATGGTCGCCGTCAAGGTGCGGACCGGCTGCATGAGGGTCTTGGGGATCACGGCGGCATTGCCCGTGATCATCATGACAGCCATGGTCTCGCCGATGACCCTCCCGATCCCCAGCATGACGGCCGCCAGGATGCCTGAGGAGGACGCAGGGATCAAAACTTTGTAAATGGTCTGCCAATGCGTCGCCCCCAAAGCCAACGCGCCCTCTTTATACGTTTTCGGGACAGAGTAAAACGCGTCTTCTGCGATAGAAACAATGGTCGGCATGGCCATAAAGGCCAGCATGATGGACCCGGAAAGGGCTGTTAATCCCGTCGGTATATTAAATACCTGCTTGATCCAGGGCACCAGGGTGACCATGCCGATAAACCCCAAGACCACGCTGGGGATGGCGGCCAAGAGCTCTATGCCGGCTTTTAAGGCCTCCTTGAACTTTGACGGGGCGACTTCGGCGATATAAACGGCGCAGGCGATCCCGATCGGGATAGAGATGACGGCGGCTCCGAGGGTGACCATGATTGAGCCCAGGATCAACGGAAGGATCCCCAGCTGAGGGGGTTCTGAAATAGGATACCATTTCTTCCCAAAGAGGAATTCGCCTATACCCACGTATTTAAAAAGCGCGATCCCTTCTTTCAGAAGGAATAAAAAAATCAGCGCGACAAAAAATATGGACGCCAATCCGCAGAGCAAGATCAGCTTCTCTATAATAAACTCTTTGAATTTGCGCATCACGTCTTATCTGCTAATGGGGACAAAATCAGTTTCTAAAACAATGTCCTGGCCTTTTTGGGAAAGGCAGAAGTCAATAAATTGTTTGACCAAGCCCTTGGGCTCGCCGTTGGTATAGACAAACAGCGGCCTGGAGATGGGATAACTGCCGTTTACGACGTTTTCGATCGTCGGGGATTCATATTCTGAGTTTTCGTCCTGCGCGACATTGATGGGTTTCTGTTTGTCCGATATATATCCCATGCCGTAATAACCGATCGCTGATGTGTTTCCGGAAACCTCATCCGCAATGGCCTGCGAAGAAGGCATCAGCAAGGCCGAAGGGGCGAATTCCGCTTTCGAATCCGGATCATTCTTTCTTAAAACATGCTCTTTGAAATAGACGTGTGTCCCTGAGTTGACCTCCCTGGAAAGGATGACAATGGCTTTATCCTCCCCTCCGACCTCTGTCCAATTGGAGATCTCACCGGTAAAGATCCGGGCCAATTGGTCCATCGTCAGATCGGATACCGGATTTTTCGGATTGTCAACGACCGCCAATCCGTCTAAGGCCACCGTGATCTCATAGGGATGAATGTTCTTTTCCTGCGCGAGGGTTATTTCTTTGCCTTTGATCTTTCTTGAGGTCATGGCGATATCGCACGTCCCGCTGATCAAGCTGGCAATGCCGGTCCCTGAGCCGCCGCCAGTCACCGCGACAAAGGCATCAGGCTTTACTTCCATATACCTTTCGGCCCAGGCCTGGCCCAAATTGACCATGGTATCCGATCCCTTCATCTGCAGCATCTCTTGGGCTTGAACCTGAGAATGACAAAACAACATTACAACAATAGCCAGCAGTCCACACATTCTTCTCATTGACCTCTCCCTTGTTAGATTTTTGACCACATCAACTCCAGGTGTTGAAACGAATATAAACCGGCGAGATTTTGTTCGGTGTGTCATGACCCCAACAATGCCAGATAATATTATCAGATGTATTCCCTGGACACAATATTTATCTTTCTGAATGCCCTCTTTCAACTCCAGGTGTTGAAATGGGTCATTTTCATAACAACGGCTCAATGGCCTTATAGACCCGTTCGGCAATCAGGCGGTAGCCGGCCGCGTTGGGGTGAATCTGGTCGTATTTCAGCTTCGGATCGGTCAGGATGCCTTTCATGATGTTGGGAACGAACAGGGCGCCCTTTTCCCGGGCGATCCGCTTGAATTCCTTGGTGTAAATATCCTGCAGCAGGCCGATCTTCACGGCCGCGACCACGGCGATTGCGCCGTGCCCCTGGACCTGGGCCACGATCCCTTCCATATTGGCGGATGTCTCCGCCTGCGGGACCTTCCTAAAAAAATCATTGCCGCCCAGCAGGATGATGACCATCCGGGGCTCATGGACCAAAACATCCTCCTCAATCCTTTTCAAGGCGTCAGCCGTCGTGTCGCCCGCCACGCCGGCATTAATCACGGGCCATGAGCCCATCCGGCTTAAGAGCGAAGGATAATCCGCGCCGCTTTCCGCGCCAAAACCCGCCGTAATGCTGTCGCCGAAACAAACGATCGTTTTGCCCGTTGAATCAAGATTGGCGACCCGCGGCGAGCAGCCGAGGAGGACAAGGAGCAAAAGAATTATCGCATGTCGCGCGTTGTTCATAGACGGGTTACGGCAGTTCCGGGATCTGCCGTGGGGATCTTACTTAAAAAGAGGTATCCATCTTAACGCCATTTGGGTCAATATATTTCCATAAACCTTTAGGTTTCTCTTGCTTTTGGATAGGGCCATTTAAGAAATCTTCAAAAGAACCGCTGCCTTCAACTGTTTCCTCCTCAGCCCACAGCCCTCTTTTCCATTCTCTTGCCTCTTGATATAACCTCAGGAACAAATCAGCATACTTAACATTGGGCTGTATTGTCATTGGTGAGGCATAGCCAGCTTTAATGATCGTGGCGTTTAGAAAAAGATAATGATCCCCATATCCTGCGCCCTTATGATTTAATAATATGTACTCATACTCTAACAAACCATCAATAGTGCAATCATTACACACAAGGATATATGCATAAGCCAATATTCTGCCATGCCTGTCTTTTCTCTCAACATCATGCTCCAAGGTTACTTCTTTTCCCTCTAATCCCAAACTCTTAACAAACTCCGTAGTCTCTTCCCCTATTTTAGTTATAGATTCACCGTCAGCCTGATCCTCTAAAACGTCTATGCCGATGAGCCGGACTGTTTCGCCGTTGGTGAGCTTGAGGGTATAGCCGTCAATAACGCTCTTTACCATATAGGTCTCAGCGTAGCCTGAAGTGCAAATGGACAGGATTGCATAAATAATACCCGCACCCACGGCAACTCCTGGGGCTGCCGTGGGGATTTTCTTCTTAAAGGCCTTTAATTTATCCCTATAGATCTGCTTTCTTTCCCTTAACAGCCTTGATATGTCCTTTTGCCTTCTTGTCACCTGTCCTCTTGCCATATTCGCCTTTCCTATTGTTTAATTCTTTAAAAAGTTGGGAGGGACCTGTTTTCCCTAATAGATGCGCATATACACGAATCACCACAAACTCATGCGCAATCCCAATCCAGAACATTTCCAGCCATGAGAAACGCCCCGAGTTATTCATGGATTTTACGCTTGGCATGGCCCCTATTGTAACAAATTCTGGATGGGAATGGGAAAGAAAAATTCCGGTTATGAAAACCTAACATGAGTAAGGCTTAGCTGACAAAATATCAGGACAAGATTATTTGATTATTTAGAACGTTTTTAAACATCCCTTACGCCCTTAATGAGCCCCTTCAGAAGTGCGCAGAATTGGATGCTTCAGCTATCAGTGATGGAATCGCAGAAGTTGGTTTGGAAACGGTCTCCCGAGTTCAAGAATTAAGTGCAACTCTTAGGAAATCTGCTATCCTAAGTGTATGCAAAAACAATACATACAGATAACGCTCCAA
>JAFGFL010000094.1 GCA_016931055.1 Candidatus Omnitrophota bacterium
ACAACCGACCAAGAAAATGTTTACAATACCTTGAGCCATCAGCAATTTATGAAAACTGTGTTGCACTTAAAAATTGAATCTGGGACTCGAAAACTGGCAACTCATTAACTAAATATACATTATACGCAATATTTTCCATGCCCGAAAGAGCATGGGATTTTATTTAACCTGTTTCTGTAATATTAATACTATTAAAAGGATTCAGATATGAAAAAAACAAAAGGAATCATCTTGGCAGGCGGAAAAGCGACGCGGCTGTACCCGGTCACCAAGGGCGTCTGCAAACAGCTGTTGCCTGTTTATGACAAACCGATGGTTTATTATCCGCTATCGGTCCTGATGCTGGCCGGCATCCGCGATATCCTTTTGATCTCGACCCCGGAGGCCCTTCCCGCGTTCCGGCAGTTATTGGGCGACGGAAGCGGTTTGGGGATCCATTTAAGCTACGCGCCCCAGGAGCAGCCGCGGGGACTGGCCGACGCGTTCATTATCGGAAAGGAGTTTGTCGGGGATGATCCCGTCGCGTTGATTTTAGGCGATAACATATTTTTCGGCCACGACCTCTATGAGATCCTGAAAAAAGGCGTGAAGCCGTCAGGGGCGACGATTTTTATTTATTATATGAAGGACCCCCGGCAATACGGGGTTGTTGAGCTGGATAAAAATAAACGCGTGGTCTCCATCGAAGAAAAGCCGGAAAGCCCCAAGTCGAATTTTGCCGTGACCGGTCTGTATTTTTATGATAACCGGGTCGTCCAAATAGCGAAATCCATCAAGCCGTCGGCAAGGGGAGAGCTGGAGATCACGGATGTCAATAAGGAATATTTGAAGGACAAACAATTGAGCGCGGTCGAATTGAGCCGGGGATACGCGTGGCTGGACACGGGGACCCACGATTCTTTATTGGACGCCTCCGCCTTTATCAAGACCATCGAAGACCGGCAAGGTCTAAAAGTCGGGTGTATTGAAGAGGTCGCTTACCGGATGGGCTTTATCAACAAAGATAAACTGTTGGCTTTAGCCGCTGAATTAAACACGAATTATGGGGACTATTTAAAAGCAATCGCGGAAACGGGATAGCCTTTGGCATGTAAATGTTATTAAGGTTGGAAAAGGTTGTCAAGGTTGGAGGAGGTTACGGTCAATAGCGGGAATAGGTTACATCGGTTGAAAGAAGTTTCGAAACTTTAGTAACCTTAAATAACCTAAGATGGCCGATTAACAGCAACCTTTATAACATCAACCAACATTTATAACATTTGTAACCTGTAACTTTCATTTAAAGGACGATTATTCATGGCTTTTCGATTCAAAAAACTGGACATCCCGGAGATCATTTATATCAAGCCGGATATTTATCCGGACCAAAGGGGTTTTTTCTGTGAAGTCTATAAATACCCCGAGTTCGCGGCAAACGGGATCACCAAACCGTTTGTCCAGGTCAATCACTCAAAAAGTTCAAAGAACACCCTGCGTGGCCTGCATTATCAGAAAAACCCCAAGGCGCAGGGAAAGCTTGTCACGGTCATTGAGGGGGAGATTTTTGACGCGGTGGTCGATGTCCGAAAAGGTTCGCCGGCTTACGGCAAGTGGGTTGGCCAAACGCTTAACGCGGATAAAAAGGACATGATTTATGTACCTGAAGGATTTGCTCATGGGTTTTGCGCGATCTCTGAGTCAGCCCAGGTCATGTATTTCAGCACGGAGCTTTATTCGCCTAAAGATGAGCGGGGTGTGGTATATAACGACCCAAAAATCAATATCTCTTGGCCGGTAAAGGCCCCTGTTTTATCGGATAAAGACAGAGGGCTTCCGCTGCTGAAAGAGGCGGACAATAATTTTAGGTATTAAGTGAATAGGCGCAAGCGGAGACCCTCCTCTTGACACACCCAGTAAGTTAGTATATTATTAACATACTGGAGGATGAAAAATGCTTTTATCTTTACGAAAATCCATTCCGGCGGAAGAATTTGATTATGTCCTTCTTAAGCACGCCCTGTGCCGTTATAAAAATCCCAGGGTCAAGATCAATGATTTGCTTAAAAAAGGCCATATTATCCGTGTCAAAAAGGGTTTGTATGTCTTCGGGCCCCAATTGTCCAAAAGCCCTTGTGTCAAGGAGACCCTGGCAAATTTAATTTACGGCCCTTCTTATATTTCCCTGGAATACGCGCTTTCCTTTTACGGTTTGATTCCGGAACGCGTTGAGACGGTTACCAGTATCACGAACAAAAGAAACAAGATATTTCACACGCCTGTGGGCGCGTTTTCTTACCGTTACATAAACCCGTCCATTTATGCGTGCGGAATCACGCTCTATAAAATGGATGACTATCATACGGTTTTAATCGCTTCAAAGGAAAAAGCTGTTTCCGACATGCTTTATTTCCTGAAAGAAATGCCGGATGGGGCCCGGGTAAAGAATTATCTCCTTGATGACCTAAGGATGGAGAGGGGCGCTTTTAAGAAATTCAACAAGAAAACGGTAAAAAAGCTGGCCGGGCTTTATGGGCGCAATGTGGATTTGTTTTACAATGTCCTTATGGGAGAAACGAAATGAATGACGCGGTAAAGGCCATGCTGAACCGGTATCGTTGTGCCGGCGTGAATGATTATGAGAACGCCTTGAAAGAAATTATCCAGGAAATAGCCCTGCTTGGGCTATGGCGCTCAAAGTTTTTTGAAAGGAGCGCATTTTATGGCGGGTCGGCGCTGCGGATCATGTACGGGCTTGACCGTTTCTCGGAAGACCTGGATTTCTCGCTTTTAAAACCGGATAAAAGTTTCTCGCTTGCGTCTTATAGCCGGGCTGTTGAAGATGAATTGAAAAGCTTCGGGTTCTCCGCGGTTGTTCCCGTGAAAGTCAAGACGCCTGAAACGAATATGGATTCCGCTTTTATCAAGGCCGGGACGTTAAAGAATATGATTGTGATTGAAGTCCCTGAAGCGTTAAGTAAGAAGATACATAAAGGGAAGCTGATCAAGGTGAAATTCGAAATTGACAAAAATCCCCCGGGGGAATTTGCAACGGAAACAAAATACCTTTTCCAGCCGATCCCTTTTTCGGTCAATACGTACACATTGCCGTGTCTTTTTGCGGGAAAACTGCACGCCCTGTTATGCCGGGCATGGACCGGCAGGGTCAAAGGCCGCGATTGGTATGATTTTGTATGGTTTATCGGCAGGAATGTGCCGGTCAATCTAAGGCATTTGGAAAAGAGGATGCGGCAAGCCGGAGACATAAAAGAGAAGGAAACTTTAACAAAGAAAAATTTAGAACAAAAAATTCTTGAGAAAATTGATGCTGTCGATTTTTTAGACGCCAGAAAAGACGTTGAGAATTTCTTAAAAGACAGATCTTCTCTTAAGCTTTGGGGCCGGGAGTATTTCAAGTCTGTCTGTGAGCGATTAACCGCGGAATGACACGATTTGGGCAGCAATAAGGAGTTAAGAAAGTTTTCAGCCGATAATGTTTGTGAACATATCTTGATATATTGAATATCAGGGCATGTAGTTATGTTGTTATTCAAGGCAGCAACATATATATCGTGAGTTAGCGGGTTTTCGAGTTGGCGAGTTAACGAGTTTATCGAGTTTTGGGGGCAGTATAGTCTTGGCGGATTTATGAGTTATCGAGCTTCTCGGTCTAATTGCTTCAGGATGATGTTGGGGTTGACAAAACGAGAATTATATAGTATCATTGGTTACAGTAACGGAGGTTACAGTAATGAAGTTCTATGACAGGAATCAGGAAATAAATGAACTCAAGAATTTGATGGCAGAGGCAAAAAAGAGTGGCCGGATGACCGTTTTGACCGGGCGCAGACGTGTCGGAAAAACCTTGCTTTCAATGGAGGTCATTCAGGGACAGAAACACGTGTATTTCTTTGTAACAAAGAAGTCAGAAGCGTTGCTTTGTGCGGAATATCTTCAGGAGATCAGAAAAGTATTTGGTGATTCCGGGATTGAAGGCGAAATTCGTTCCTTCAGCGGTATTTTCCAACTGCTGTTAAGGCTGGCGCAAAATGAGTCCTTTACGCTGGTTGTGGATGAATTTCAGGAATTTTATAATATTAACCCATCCGTTTATTCGGAGATACAAAAGTTATGGGACTTAAATAAAAACAAATCTCGTTTAAATGTCATATTCATCGGATCTGTGTATTCCCTGATGCATAAAATATTTCAGAATTCCAAAGAGCCGTTGTTTAATCGCGCCGATCGGATTTTCTTGCTTAAACCGTTTTCGGTTGAAACGATCAATCTGATTCTTCGGGATTACGGGATCGACAATGTGCAGGTTTTGTTTGATTATTATGTTTTTACCGGAGGAATGCCAAAGTATATTGATTTGCTGGTTGAAAACAGCGCCTTTTCGTTGGAGGCGATTCTTGATTTTATGATTAAGAGTAATTCTCCGTTTATTCATGAGGGCAAGAATTTGCTTATTGAAGAGTTTGGTAAGGAATATGGGACATATTTCTCGGTTCTTGAGCTGATTTCTTCGGGAAAGACGGCACGCTCCGAGATGGAGTCTATTTTGGAGTCTGACGTGGGAGGATATCTTGATCGCCTGGAAAAAGATTACGCAATCATCGATAAATATAAACCCATTGACGCCAAACCCAATTCAAGACTGCAGAAGTACCGAATCATTGATAATTTCCTGAATTTTTGGTTCCGTTTCATATATCGCAACCGTTCGGCGGTTGAAACCGGCAATTTTGAGTATATCAGGAATGTGATTAAGAACGATTATTCGACATACTGCGGAAGGGTGTTGGAACGATTTTACTGTCAACTTTTTGCGGAGAGCCGCCGGTATAATCGCATCGGATCCTATTGGGAAAAGGGAAATCATAACGAGATTGACCTCGTTGCCGTCAATGATTTGAAAAAAGAAATAAGCGTGGCTGAAGTTAAGCTGAATAAAGAAAAGATCGATTTGGACGGCCTTAAAGAGAAGGCGCGGCGCCTGATTGCCTGTTATCCGGAATACCGGTTCCGGTGGATGAGTTTAAGCCTTCAAGATGCCGGGGAGTTCTTTGGGTAAGAAATTCTTTGCTTCGTTGGAAGCTTAAGTGGGTAAAAAAGGATTCCCCTCACAAACAGACTGGGTCAAATGACTTTTTTAACGCTAATTTTCGCGAATTGCACGCGAATAATGATCAAAATTCGCGCAAATTCGCGTTTGATTTGCGGCCATTCGCGTTAAAAGACTCATTTGTCCCAGTCTGCAAAGCGTGGGGAGCAAAAAAGCGACACCCATTCAGAATTCAAAGGAACATAACGGGCAGGATAAACTTCCGGCATGTAATATTCCGGAATGTTGACGGGTTTTGAGTTTGCGTTAAGAAACCAACCGCGTTGGTTAGGGCGGTGGGCGGATTAAGGTGTGACAGGACACAACATTATGAAATCTCAAGAATTGTCAAAAGGACAGGTTATATTATATAAGAACCGGGTCGAAGTCAGGCTGGATATGTATCGTGAGTTAGCGGGTTTTCGAGTTGGCGAGTTAACGAGTTTATCGAGTTTTGGGGGCAGGAACCCTCAAAAGTAAGAAATAATTGAAAGAGGGCTATTTTAGAAATAATTTGTCATAACTGACTCTATATAGTACAATAAGGTCAGTTAATAGACTGTATTACATCAAAAAGGGCATTTTAATGTATATTCCTCAATATCAACTTTCTAATTTACGCAAGTTGATGGTCCCTAATAAGGTTGTGGTGGTTTATGGGCCGCGCCGTGTCGGAAAAACAACTCTTTTGGAGCATCTTATCCAGGAACTTGAAGGATCGTACCATATGGTCAACGGAGAAGATGTTTTTGTTCAGCAGATTCTTTCGTCGCAGTCTATCGATAAACTCAAGAATTTTATCGGTCAAAAGAAGTGGTTCATCATTGACGAGGCGCAGAAGATCCCCCATATCGGCCTGAATCTTAAATTGATCGTTGATCATGTCCCGGATATCCGCATCATTGCCACGGGCTCATCTTCTTTTGATCTTGCTTCAAAAGTCGGGGAACCGTTGACCGGCCGCAAGTGGACATTACGGCTGTTCCCTTTGGCGCAAATGGAACTTGCGCAAAAAGAAAACGCGGCCCAAACAGCGGCGCGCCTTGAAAACAGGCTGATTTACGGTTCTTATCCTGAGGTGGTTTTGGGCGAGGATGATCAAATGCGCCAGAGGTATCTAAAGGAGATCATTTCGTCCTATCTTTATAAAGATATATTGGAGCTGGAAGGCTTGAGGCATTCCGATAAATTGGTACGTTTGCTTCAGCTTCTGGCGTTTCAGATCGGCAAGGAAGTTTCTTTCGCGGAATTGGGAGGACAGCTGGGCCTAAGCAAGAATACCGTAGACCGGTATCTCGAGCTTTTGGAAAAGGCTTTTGTTGTTTATAAATTGAGGGGATTCAGCCGGAACCTGAGAAAAGAGGTTTCCAAGAATCCCCGGTATTATTTTTATGACAACGGTATCCGCAACGCGCTGATCCAGAATTTTAATCCTCCAAGCCTGCGCGATGACATCGGGCAGATCTGGGAGAATTATCTGGTCATGGAGCGGCTTAAAAAACAGGAATATTCAGGGATGATGTGCGCGAATTATTTCTGGCGCACCTATGACCGAAAAGAAGTGGACTGGATTGAAGAGCGGGAAGGCCGTATTTTTGCCTATGAATTCAAGTGGAATCCGTCGGCAAAAGCCGTTTTACCCAATGATTTTATCCGGGCCTATCCGCAGACAAATTTTGAGCGCGTGGACCCGCTGAATTATTCAGGATTTATCACATGACAATCAATGTTTTGTGCTGGAAACCCGTCAACTCGAAACCCGTTAACTGGACAACTCGATAACTCGACAACTTGATAACTCGATAACTCGATAACTCGATAACTCGATAACTGTTCCCGGTAAGGCGTAGAATCCGGCTTGACAAAGCGGACAGGGCAGTATGAATTTTTGGCATATGATATTCCAAAAAGGAAGCGTAAACGGAATCACTAATGCCAAAAAGAGGGACATATGAAATCTCAAGAATTGTCAAAAGGGCAGGTTATATTATATAAGAACCGGGTCGAAGTCAGGCTGGATAAAGAGACTGTTTGGCTTAATCAGGCTCAGATTGCTGAATTGTTTGGGACACGAAGGCCTGCGATCACCAAGCATTTGGCTAACATATTTAGGACCAATGAGTTGCGGAAAGGTTCAGTATGTTCCATTTTGGAACATACTGCCGTTGATGGAAAGAAGTATAAGACAAAATTCTACAATTTGGATGCAATTATATGTGTGGGTTATCGGGTAAATTCAACTCGGGCGACACAATTCCGAATTTGGGCAACAGATGTTCTTCGAAAACATTTGATTGACGGATACACATTGAATGAGAAACGGTTAAAAGCCTCAGAGCATAAATTCCAGGAATTGAAGAAATCACTGGCATTATTAACCAATATTATCGGTTTTGAGGCTGTTTCCGATGATGCCAAAGGGATTATCCGGGTCTTATCGGAATACACGCGAGCCCTTGATGTTTTAGATGATTATGATTACCAAAGGCTTTCTGTCCCAAAAGGCACAAAACGCGAGAAGTTTCGGCTTACTTATGAGGAAGCCCTTAAAATCATTGATGCGATCAAGCAAAATATTAAGGTTTCCGCGCTTGTCGGCCTGGAAAAAGACCAAAGTTTCAAAAGTTCCATAAATGCCATTTACCAGACATTCGGCGGCAAAGATGTTTACCCAACGGTTGAAGAAAAGGCGGCGCATCTTTTATATTTTGTGACAAAGAACCATAGTTTTATCGATGGGAACAAGCGCATTGCAGCGGCTCTTTTTATAACTTTCTTGCAGAAAAACGGTATTTTGCTTCACAAAGACGGCAGACGGCGTATGGAGGATAATGCCCTTGTTGCGCTTACGCTTATGGTAGCGGCCAGCAAGCCTTCAGAAAAGGATACGATGATCAAAGTTATATTAAACTTGATGGCGTGAAGGGGAAGAGGCCATACGGTCGAGTTTGGAGGATTATCTGATATTCTGTTTGAGCTAGATGTTTGGAAAGGGAGAACAGAGTTTTTGAAAACGTGTAGTTAATATATAGTTGCAAAAATATCCGATATATAGTAGACTATATAGTGTATTATATCCGATTAATTAAGCAGAATAAGGCAAAAAGGCAATGAAAATATACAAACGAGCAATAATTGACCAAATTATCAAGTACCTGTTCACGGAAGATGTGATTGTCCTGCATGGCGCGCGTCAGGTAGGAAAGACCTATATCCTCTATTGGCTTAAAGACTATCTTGGTTCCCAGGGAAAAGCGGTTCACTATATTGATTTGGAGGATTCTCGTCTTTTGACTATTCTCAACAGGGGGGTCGATAACTTTCTTCACTATCTCGCGGAAGAAGGGCTTAATCCGGCTGATTTTCAAGGGGCCCAAAATCCGCTTTTTGTATGTATCGATGAAATCCAGTATTTGTCCGATCCGTCTTCATTTTTAAAGATGACCGCGGACCATCACAAAAATATTAAACTTATTGTCAGCGGGTCGTCCAGTTTTGATATACAGACAAAATTCAAAGATTCGCTGGTCGGGCGCACGGTCGATTTTGAAATCCACAACTTGTCCTTCGCCGAATTTCTCCTGTTTAAAGAATACAAAACGGACCTTTCCAGGATATATACGGACAAAAAAAGGGAGGAACTCGCGGGCCTGTTTAAGCAGTTTGTTCTTTTTGGCGGATACCCTAAAGCGGTTTTAACGGAAGACAAAGAAAAAAAGGAAAAATATATCCAACAGATCATTGATACGTATGTGCGCAAGGACATCCGAGACTTGGCAGGTGTGCGTGATATTGACAAGTTTAATAAAATGCTCGAAGCGCTGGCCGCGCAGAGCGGTCAGATCCTCAATGTCATTGAGTTGGCAGGCACATGCGGTGCCGCTAAACAAACCATTGAACGCTACCTCAACATCCTTGAAAAGACATATGTCATCCGGCGCGTACGGCCGTACCACAAGAATATCCGCAGCGAATTGTTCAAGTCACCCAAAATCTTTTTTTATGATTCAGGATTAATGCAGATGTTGTGGCTTAAAACATTTTCACAGACGATCTTAGGCGGCATTTTTGAGACCGCTGTTTTCGCGGAACTTGTCAAATTCTTCGGAGTGGAAAATGTGTTGTATTGGAGGACGCAGAAAGGGCATGAAATCGATTTTATTATAAAACAAAAGGAAAAAGTAATTCCTTATGAAGTCAAAATGAATTTTAACCGTTTTCGTGCCACGGCCATGAAATACTTTTGTGACCGTTACGCCGTTGACGCGCGTTTTTGCGTGAGTTTGGAGGGAGTGGAACAGGGCAAAATATGCATTTACCCTTGGGAGATAGGCCTTCTTCATGGATAAGAAATTTCTCATAACCGGCGCGAACGGGCAGCTGGCCAAAGAATTCATTTTGCGCCTTAAGGAAGAGGGCGCCGATTATCTGGCCCCGGCAAAAGAGCAGCTGGATATAACGGATTTCGAGAAGGTCAAAAAAGAGATCCGCCGGTATAAACCCGATGTCCTTATCAATTGCGCGGCCTATAATGAGGTTGATTTAGCGGAAAAGTATCCGCAAAAGGCCTTTTCTGTAAATAGTGAAGCCGTTAAAAATTTGGCTGAAGTATGCCGTGATCATAATATATTTTTAGTGCATTTCAGCAGTGATTATGTCTTTGACGGACAAAAGAAAGATTTATACACGGAAGGTGATCAGGCAAATCCGATTAATATTTACGGGAAAAGCAAATGGCAGGGTGAGGAAGCCATTCGCGCGCGATTAACGGATTTTTTGATTTTCCGGTTGAGCTGGCTGTTTGGTTATGGCCCAAGGAATTTCTTAAATAAGGTATCGCAATTAACCAAAGAAAACGGGTCTCCCGCTATTGTTGATGACGAAATTTCGGCCCCGACATACACGGCCGATGTTGTTAGGGCAGTCTTTTTGGCCCTTGAAAGAGGCTTACGCGGGACATATCACCTGACGAATGACGGCAAGTGTTCCAGGTACGAATGGGTAAAATATTATTTCCGTAAAATTAATAATCCCGTTGACGTTGCGCCAATGGGCCATGAAAAATTTATTTCCAGGGCAAAGCGGCCTCAATTTTCAGGTATGTCTAACGCGAAGATCACCGGGGAACTTGGGATGAAAATGCCGCATTGGATGGATGCGGTGGACAGGTTTGTTAAAAACGGCCCGAAAGCGGGTGTAAATACTATGACGAAACCAAAAAAAGATATGGAGTTAATTAATGCCGCCATTTTAGGGTGCGGATGGTTCGGCAGCGGCCTCATCCTGGAACTCGCCCACTGGCCTTCCATTAGGCCAAAGGTCGTGTTCGAACAGGACGTCAACAGGGCTGTAGGTGCTTTGGTCTCATCGGGAATATCAAAAGGCCGGATTATGGTCGCCAAGTCTGCTGCCGATTTTAGTTCAGGATTAAAGCAAAATGACCGATATATTATCGCTGATGACTTGGCGCTTATTTCTGATCTTATTGATGTAGATGTGGTTTTGGACATGACCGGGAATATTCTTGCAGGTACTAACGCGGCCTTGATGAGCATTGATCGAGGCATCCATTTCATCACGGCCAGTTCGGAACTGGACAGCACGATTGGGCCGATTTTGCATAAAAAAGCCCTGGGAAAAGGTGTTATTTATTCCAACAGTGACGGTGACCAGCCGGGCGTGCTGGGGCGGCTCATTACTGAGGTCAAGTCATTTGGGTTCTCTATTGAAGCGGCCGGGAACTGTAAGGGATTCTTGGATGTGCACAAGACCCCTGATGATATTATGCCCTGGGTCAAACCCGGACAAAATCCGAGAATGATCACAGCTTTTACAGATGGGACCAAGCAGGGCATGGAGCTGGCGGTTGTCGCGAACGCTTTTGGGCTGAGGCCGGATGTCCGAGGGATGCACGGGCTTAGGACGACAAAAGCGGATTTAGTCAGAGATTTTGTAAAGGCAATTTCCGGAAGCGGTATTGTCGATTATTGCCTGGGCATAGACGGCATTGACCAGGGCGGAGGGGTCTTTGTGATCGGCAAGAAAGAAGGGAAACGGGTCCAAGTCGATATGAATTATTTGAAAAAGGGTGACGGCCCATATTATCTGTTCTTTAGAGACCACCATCTGTGTTATATCGAGGCCCCCCGTTCGATCATTGATGTGGTTGTTCATAATCGGCCGACCATTGCTCCTTTAGGGCATTATGCGGATGTGTTCGCGGCGGCGAAACGGGATTTGAAGGCCGGGGAGAAGCCGGATGGGATCGGCGGATATAGTGTTTACGGAGTTATTGATTCCGCCAAGACAGTAGAAGACGAAAATTTATTACCCATGGGACTCACAGAGTATTGCCGGCTTAAAAAGAACGTCTCACGTGATGAACCTTTAACGTATGCCGCGGTTGAATTTGTTGAAGAAAATGTAGTTGTTCAGTTAATCATGTCCCGGAAGAATCGTGTGTCATTCTGACGCTAATTAAGACAGTTATGAGAAAAAATATTAAACCCATCAATATCCTTTTTCGCAACGATGACCCGTGCGCCTTGAGCGACGCTGCGCACGAGCGCCGGTATCTGGAAATCTTTGCCAAATACGGGATTCCCCAGGTCGTTTCCGTCATTCCTTTTATGAGCGAGGACATCCATAACTATCGTCAAACGCGGTTTCATGCATTATCTGAGAATCCGGGGATCGTTGAACTGTTGCGGGAGTATATGACAAAAGGCCTAATTGAGGTTGCCCAGCACGGCACCACGCATCAAACCAATTCCCTTCACCCCGGCAGGGAGCCGGTTAACGCGGATGAATTTTATCAAGGGCTGGGATTCAAATGGCTGCCCTATGCTCCCATTTATCCGGGAAAAGGATATAGCGAATTTAATGGTTTGGGCAGGAATTTTGTGAGAGCCGAATTAAAAAGAGGCAGGGATCATTTGGAGGAGGCGCTCCGGGCAAAGATCGAGACGTTTGTGTTCCCCTGGGGAACGCTGGATTTAAACGTATCAGAAGCCTTAAAGGAAGAGGGTTATCAAACGGCGCTTTGCGGAGGAAGGTCGTATTATTTCGTTAAAGATTTGATGGATCTTCACAATGCCCGGGAAGATGTTTTTGAGTTTGCCAAGGAGTTTAACAATGGCAATCTTGGAGGCCCGGCCCTTTATCATGTTGTTTTTCACTCCTGGATGTTTAAAGAACCGGACTTTGAAAAATTGGATGATCTATTATCCGGTCTTGCGAAAGATGATCGTGTAAGATTCGTGACCGCCAAAGAATTGCGGCAATGGCCGGCTTCTTTTCATGCGATACGCTTATTGGATCATAAAGCGCGTATGTGGGCGCAAATGGCCAACCGCCATCTCGGCCATCCTATAGAAATTACTCGGCGCTACGGCCTCGACATAAAAAGTTATGGCAAGGAGCTGCTTAAGGCAGTTTTGTTTATTACCATTTTTGAAAAGATAGGTTTTAATCGTTTTTGGATTTTATCGGCGATACTGTCTTTTGTCTTTTTTTGGTTAGGGCGGATGAGGCAGGAAGCCTTCGTCGGGATCTTCATGGCACTCGCGTTATGTTTCGGAGCATTATTTATCGTAACGACGTTGCTTCAACTGAAGATTTTCTTTGGCCGCTTATCCCACGGATGGTCAAAACGGCCGATTTCTGAGAATTACAAAACAATTGCTTCTGAAGCTTTTCAAGATCCGTATGATCGTAAGAAAGCTCTGAAATACTTTCAAGTTTATTCAACAGTTAAGGAACACAGCGAGGATGATGCGATGAAATATTTGCAGCTGCAATATATATATTCCAAGAAGCCAGCTTGGCTTGCGTTGAATCAATTAATTGAGATTTATATAGACCGTAATCAAACCTTTTTGGCGCTGTGCTGTTGTTTGGAGTCGTTGCGCTTGAATTGCAAGCAAGAAAAGATTTATGATCGCGCTGAACTGTTATCAAAAGAATTCAAATACAAATTTCCTGAGAGCTTGCTTGATAATGAAATAACAGTTTCCGTGATTATGCCTGCAAATCGCAAAAGCGAAGAAATAAAAGAGGCCATTCAGAGCGTTTTAAATCAGACGTTTCAGGATTTTGAACTCATTGTCATCAATGATGGCGGCCCCCAGGAAATCCAAAATATTGTCGAATCATTCCGCTCAAATAAAATCCGATATTTTCGCTTAGACCAGTGCTCCGGCCCGGGAGCTGCCAGAAACATGGGGGTCCTAAAGGCCCGGGGGAAATATCTGGCCTACCTGGATGATGACGATGTCTATTATCCCCATCATCTTGAAACGCTTGTTGGCCTTTTGAAGGAAAGCCGGTCCAAGTTCGGCTATACGAATATGGTCATTGTGAGTGGATCTCTTGATCAAGGGCGATTTAAGCCGGATCGAACGGCCGCTGTATGGGATGTTCCCTTTGATAGAGGTGCCATGGTTTCCAAGACTTACATGGGAACAAATACTATCCTTCATGAAAAGGTGATCCTGAAGGGAATCGGGCTTTTTAATGAAAAGTTGCGCCCTGGGCAGGATGAGGATCTCTGGATCCGTTGCGCCGCTCGCTATGATTTTAAGCATATTAGCGTTTGTACAAGCGAATATAGAAGAAAAGATGATAATGCCGTCAAGCAGCAAATTTTGGATTGTTTTTTTAATAACTCGCTTTACCGTAAATATTATGCTTTTTCTCATGGAAAAATCGCTTTTATAAAATATTTTCTTTCTCAAAAGAACATCAAACAGGCCTGTGCGCTTTACGAGGATATCAAGAGGCAATATCCTGATAGCTTTAAAACAATATTTGTTCTTTCTGAAGTTATGCAAATAGCGAGGCGCTTTAACGATAAGGATTTTATAAAACAAATCGCTCATGATTATTGTCATTTAAGCACTAGACATTCCAATGAATCACCAGGGATAAGTTAAAGTTCGAGAGGATTTAAATATGGCAACAACTTATATTTTAGGAATATCCGCATTTTACCATGACAGCGCCGCGTGCCTGGTTAAAGACGGCGAGATCATCGCTGCCGCGCAGGAAGAACGCTTTACCCGGAAAAAACACGACGATTCATTCCCTCATAAGGCGATCCAGTATTGTCTTCATGAGGCGGGGATCAGCCCTAAAGATTTAACGCACGTGACTTTTTATGAAAAGCCGTTCTTGAAATTTGAGCGATTGTTATTAACTTATCTTAGTTATGCCCCTTTGGGATTGTCATCTTTTCTCAAGGCCATGCCCATTTGGATGAAAGATAAAATTTTTATTAAGACTTTTATTCAGGAGCAATTGTCTTTTCAGAATGAGATTGTTTTCCCTGAACATCACCAGTCCCATGCCGCCTCGGCATTTTTCCCATCGCCTTTTAAACGGGCCGCCATCATTACCTTGGACGGGGTGGGGGAATGGACGACAACCAGCTGGGGCCAAGGAGAAGGTAACCACATTACACTAAAGAGTGAAATCCATTTTCCACACTCCTTGGGGCTTTTATATTCAGCGTTTACCTATTACACGGGTTTTCGGGTCAATTCCGGGGAATATAAACTGATGGGATTGGCCCCTTACGGGGAGCCCAAGTATGCCGATCTGATTAAACGTGAGCTTATAGACGTTAAGCCGGACGGCTCTTTTCGTTTGAATCTGGATTATTTTAACTATCCGGTTGGCCTTACCATGACGAATAGGCGTTTTCATAAATTATTTGATGGGCCCCCGCGTAAGCCGGAGACCCCCATCACCCAAAAGCATATGGATATTGCCGCTTCCATCCAGAAAGTTACTGAAGAGATCATGCTTAAAATAGCCTGTCATGTTTATGAGATGACAGGGGAAGAGGACCTGTGCCTTGCGGGCGGTGTCGCGCTTAATTGCGTAGGGAACGGCAAGATTTTAAAAGAGGCGCCATTTAAAAATATCTGGATCCAGCCTGCGTCAGGGGATGCCGGGGGAGCGCTGGGGGCGGCATTGTTCACATGGTATCAGCATTTGAATAAAGAGCGCCACGCGGATGATGTCAAGGATTACCAAAAAGGGTCGCTGTTAGGCCCTGATATAGATTCGGAAGTCAAGAGCGCGGCCGATGCCAGCCAGTGGGCCTATGAATATTTATCCGACGCTGACCTGCCTGGGCGCGTTGCTCAGTTGATCAGTGATGGGTATGTTGTCGGCCTGTGCCAGGGAAGGATGGAGTTCGGCCCCAGGGCATTGGGGGCGCGCAGCATCCTCGGCGACCCGCGCTCTGAGGAGATGCAGACTTTGCTCAATTTAAAGGTAAAATTCCGGGAGTCATTCCGGCCTTTCGCGCCGGCCGTATTGGCGGAGCGAGCGGGAAAATACTTCGATATTTCTGTTGAAAGCCCCTATATGCTTTTGGTGGCTGCCGTACGCGATGAGCACCGCATGGATGCCTCGGCTTCCCAGGGGCTTTTTGGAATTGAAAAATTGAAATTCAAGCGCTCTTCTCTTCCGGCAATCACTCACGTCGATTTTTCCGCCCGTTTGCAAACCGTGCATAAAGAACGCAACCCGGTGTTCCATCGGATCCTGGAAGCGTTTGAGGCGAAGACGGGATGCCCGGTTCTCATCAATACATCTTTTAACATCCGGGGAGAGCCGATTGTGTGTTCCGCGCAGGACGCCTACCGGTGTTTTATGTGCACCAATATTGATTATTTGTTGATGGGTCATTACCTGTTTGACCGAAGGAGCCAGCCCAATAAGGACAAATATAAGAAAGAGGACATTTCAACGATACTGGACTGATCATGAAGAACGCGAATGAGAAAAAACAGTTGTTGGTTTTTGGTTACGGCTTGCCGGTGATCTGCACTTTGCTTGTCTGGCGGCAGTGTGTCAAGCATGGCGGCCTGACGCTATGGGCTGTTATTTTTGCTGCGGCGGGTTTATTCGTTTTGATTTTAGCTATATTAAGATCCTCTTGGTTGAAAGTCGTTTTATCCTGGTGGATGAAGGCCGCCCGGCTCATAGGGTCTGTCTTGACAGTCATTATATTAACGGTCATTTACGGCATCGTTTTTACACCGATATCATTTTTCCTGCGGCTCTCAGGGAAGGATTATATGTGCCGGAAAAAGAGCATGGGTAGGCGCAGTTATTGGATTGCGCGCTTACCGGAAGAAAGCCAACAACAGACGAAACAATTTTAGGAGAAAATATGTCTAAATTAGCGATTTTAAAAGAGTTCTGGGAGTTTTTAAAAAAGAGTAAACGTTTTTGGCTGGCGCCGATTATCCTGATCATGGTGCTGTTAGGAGCGCTCATGATATTTGCACAGTCGTCAGCCGTGGCGCCGTTTATTTACACTCTTTTTTAATTTATATTGCATTGGATAGGAGTGTTTTATGAAATTTGCCAAATTGTATGGGTTATTGCGAAGGATGCGCTTTGCGCAATCTTTCAGCGCTTTTCAGAAAGTTATTTTCGTTTTATTGGCCTTGCTTCTGCTGGCGTGGGTGTTTTATGCCCTCCTGGGGGCCTGGATCATCAAGGCCCTTTATGACGGAAGGATATTGATTCTCGGGCGGAGGGTCATTTCCCAAGAGGCGGGATTTCCATTGCAGAATTACCTGGATTACGCGCAATATTTAATGGCCGCGGGCACGTTTTGGTATACCGCGGCGGTCTCATGTCTGCTGGGCCTGTTTATCATCCATAAACGGAAACAACTTGCCGTCGTGATAGTAAATCTTTTAATTGTCGTTCTTTTTTTTGAAATTATGGGGCGATTGTTATTCGCCCATCCGGGTTTATTTAAAAAGTTGCCGAAGCGGCTGTTGTGGCAGGCCCGCCAGCTTTATGCGCTTGTTGACCTGAACGTCATTCAGGCGAGAGAGGAGTATACGCGCTATGACCCGGAGGTCACCTACACCTTAAAGCCCGGGGTGTTTCGATTCTCGAGCTTTGAATTTGATACATCCTATTATGTGAACAAGATGGGATTTAGGGATGATGAAGAGTCGCTTCTGGCGCCTGAGATCATCGTTGTGGGGGATTCTTATGCAATGGGCTACGGAGTGAAACAGGAGGAGACCTTTGCCCAGGTCATTGAAAGACGAACCGGCTATAAGGTTTTGAATACCGCGATTTCGTCATACGGAACGGTCCGGGAAATGCGGATTTTGAACCGTTTGGACCTGAGCCGTTTAAAATATCTTGTTATTCAATACTGTTTTAATGATTTTAATGAAAATCAGGAATTTCTTGAAAAAGGATCCCTGAACATCCGGTCTCGTCAAATATTTGAAAAGGATGTAAGGGAGTATACCCGCCGATTTAGAAATAGAAATATTTTTGGGAAATATGTTTTTTTCCTCTCTCGTAATACGGCTGGATTTGTGAATGCTTGGATAAAAAAGCTGAATCCCAACTGGCTCTGGATCGGGGTCAGTCGAGAGGAAGATCTGAAATGGAGTCAGGAAAAAGAAGCGCCAGTTACTGATGGCGGGGTTGAGGTTTTTTTGCATGCTGTAACTTATGCCTCGCAGGCGGATTTGAGTAATGTTCAGATTATTGTCTTGGTTCTGGACACGCAGGAAAAGGATGATCGGGCATTCCTGACGGCGCTCAACCGCGAGAAAAGACGTCCAAAGTATCCCCGGCATATCCAAAACCTCAGTACCGTTGAGTTATCTTCTCACCTTCCTGAGGAATACCACTTTGTTTTAGATGGGCACATTAACAAGAAAGGGCATGACAAGGTGGCGGAAGAAGTAATAAGAGTTCTCGAAAAATTTATTAATGACGAAGATAAATTTCGGGGAACAAAATATGAGCCTTAAAATTTTGCACACAGTAGGATTATATCATCCGGCATGGGGTGGCAATGAAATACAAGCTAAGATGATTTCCGAGCATATCGTTAAAAGTGGGGAACAAGTTTATGTTTTCACATCTGATGCTACGAATCTGTATGAAATCCATGATCATAGTCGGAAAATAATAAGATGCGCTAAGAAAGAAATCATTAATGGTGTGTCTGTCAGACGGTTCAAATCCTTTTATAATATTCAGTCTTTTGTTAATCGTCGAATGGACCAAATAAGGGGCGGATATCGATTAAAATCGCTCCTTGTGGGGGATGCAGATGAGATGTGGCGCCATGGCCCGTTTCTGCCAGGTATGTTGTGGGCCATCGCATGGTTAAGGCCGGATATCATGCTTTCCATTAACACCTATTTTATGAGTACGTATTTTTGCTATCTGGCAAAAAAAATGTTTAGGATTCCTTGGGTGATTAGCCCCTCCACACATGTGACTCAGGAATGGTATTTTTCCGATCTCAATATAAGAATGCTGAATGCTGCGGACCACATTGTGACCTCAACAGAATTTGAGAGGAAGTTTATTGCCGAAAGGATCAACGATACGGCCAAAATCTCGGTGATCGGCCAGGGGCTGGAACCAGAGAAATTTTTAGAAACTGACGGAAAGGCTTACCGAACAAAGCTGGGCATAGGAGATAATCCAGTTGTTTTTTACGTCGGCCGACGGGATTTACGCAAAGGGGTGGCAACGCTATTGGAAGCCATGGATCAGGTGTGGGATGCTTATTCTCGGGCAAAACTTATTATAGCAGGGAACAATTTTTCTAATAATGAAACGGCTATACAAGGGGTCAAGGATCGTATCAGCCCAAGAAAAAGAGAAAATCTTATTGAAATACGAAATTTCTCTGATGAAGAGAAATATGAGATTTTCAACGCTGGTGACATCTTTGTTATGCCCTCCAGCATTGATTCTTTTGGTTTTGTTTATCTTGAGGCCTGGATTTGCGGGAAGCCAGTCATTGCGTGCAGGAATATGCCTCAGGGAACCTTTATGGAAGAAGGCAGAGACAGTTTATTGGTAGATTATGAGAACGCTCAGCAAGTATCAACGGCGATTATTAAATTAATTGAAAATAAAGAGCTTCGGAAACGGCTTGGTGAGAATGGGAAAAGAAAGGTTCTTGAACAATATACTTGGGATAAGATTGCCAATAATTACCATGAATTATATCAAAGGGTACTTGCTAAGAAATAATGGCTCTGAGCAGTATGTTTTAAAATCATTTGATCTAAATCAATCGATTTCTGCTGTTAAAAATGTGCTTGATGAAGTCTTAAAAAAGGCCAAAAAGCCGAAATAAAAAAATGATGAATATCAATGATATAAGGCATCATTCTAAATATCCAAAAGTCACTATTATCGTTTTAGTTTATAATGGATTGAAATGGCTTGATGCCTGCCTTCAGAGCCTGTTAAGGACAAACTATTTAAATTATGAGGTAGTCATTGTTGATAATAAGTCATCAGACGAAAGCGTTCGATATATTTTAACACATTATCCGGATATAAAGGTTATTGAGAATCGAAAGAACTATGGCACGGCTAAGGGAAATAATATTGGAATGCGTTATGCCTTAAAGAGTGGGGCAGATTACGTTGTATTGCTTAACCAAGACATTATTGTTTCACCTGACTGGCTTATTGAGATGGTTAATGTTGCAGAAACCCATAAGGATATCGGAGTTCTCAGCCCTATTCAGTATGATTATAAGGGGGAACAGATTGACCTCAATTTTAGAAAAATTCTAGACCGAACATCTTATTTTGACGATGTGGAAAAAGATGGCATCAAGGAATATTACGATTTTAATGAGACAATTGCCGCATCCATGATGATTAGAAGAAATGTTTTAGAGCGGATTAACATGTTTGATGAAATATATTTTATTTATAATGAAGATCCCGATTTTTGCCGCAGAGCCATCTATCACGGGTATCGGGTAACAGGTATTCCAAAGAGCAAAGTTAATCATAATCATTCGATGATAAAAAAACATTTAATCCCTGAAAAAATTCGTTTTTTTATTAAACGAAACCGGATTATTTACTATCTTAAAGATCCCAAACATTCATTTATATATAACTTTAAAGATACGTTTATATGGGCGAAGCGATATAAAAATATTTATCCTGAGATGGAAATTCGATTTGGAACAAAGGTGAAGGTTGTTTTATCGATTATTGTTTTAATTCCGATTGTTTATTTTCATCATAAAATGGACCGAACAATACGCGGATAATAGAATAGGACATAAGCGCGCAACACCGTTGTGGAACGATTTGACTTCCAGAAGCTAAATGTTCGATTATTAAGGAAGAGAGCCCGGGAGGGGAAAAACATGAAAGATTCCAATCATGGTTCTGTTAAAAAATATGAGAAAGGCATCGTGAAATTTAGCGTAGTTGTTCCTTGTTATAATGAAGAAACGACGGTTGAAAGGTGCGTGGAAAGACTTAGAGAAATTCAAAGTGAGAACTTAGCCCTCGAGATCTTGATTGTAGACGATAATTCAACGGATAAAAGCCTTTCTATTGCCAATAATTTAGCAGGTAAATATCCTGAAATATTGGTGCTCCACCATGAACGTAACCAAGGAAAAGGAGCCGCCTTGCGCACCGGTTTTCAGAAGGCAACGGGCGATTTTGTCACCATACAGGATGCAGACCTTGAATATAACCCCCAAGAATTGAAGAGGCTTTTAATACCCTTAATTAACAATGACGCCGACGTAGTAATAGGATCGAGATTTTTGACATCTGAGGTGCACAGGGTTTTATATTTTTGGCATTATCTGGGAAATTCTTTCTTAACATTATTATCCAATATGTTCACAGATCTGAATCTAAGCGATATGGAAACATGCTACAAAGTTTTCCGCAGAGAGGTCATTCAAAGCATAAACATTGAGGAGGATCGATTTGGGTTCGAGCCAGAGATCATTGCAAAAATTGCACATATGCGTATTCGCATTTACGAAATGGGGATCTCATACTATGGGAGAACTTATTCAGAGGGTAAAAAGATCGGCTTAAAGGATGGAATAAGAGCTCTTTATTGCATATTTCACTATAATGCACATAAAGCACCTTTACCGATTCAATTACTTATCTATTTCTTTATAGGCGCATTTGCCGCAATTATTAACATTGCAATCTTCTTAACGGTACTATCCACCGGTTTCAGTGTTGTTATTGCGACACCAGTTGCTTTTGTTGTCGCGGCCATTGTAAATTACGTGTTGTGTATCTACTTTTTGTTTAGACATAAGGCAAGATGGAATTCTTGCATGGAGGCATTGATGTTTCTCCTAGTCGTGTCATTCATTGGCCTTTTTGATTTCTACGTTACCGTATTATTGATCAGATATGGATGGTCGCCAGCCGGTTCTAAGATGCTGGCGTCATGCTTTGGTTTTGTTCTGAATTTTCTAGGCAGGCGCTATCTTGTATTCCCCGAGCTATCAAGTGGCCCCTGGAGATCGCACAGTGAATTCTCCTGAGGTGTAGAGAAAATATGAAGAAGAGAAAAAATAGATAGTATTATGCTTTGACAGCAAAAAACGTTCTTATTAAGTATCGATTTCTGGATTAACTGATTATGAAAATAATAAAAAACGAAATATCAAAGAGATGTTTCCAAAAATGCATCTCTTTCTATAATTCTAAAATCTTTATTATAGCAATAATACTCTACGGCATTATATTGAGATTACGTTGTTATTTATTTAACAGATCCCTGTGGTTAGATGAGGCTATGTTATCTCTTAATATAGTAAACAGAGATTTTTTAGGACTTTTAAAGCCTTTAGAATATTCTCAGGGAGCTCCAATAGGCTTTTTATGGGTTGAAAGAATTATGGTTCTTCTGTTTGGGAACAATGAATTAACACTAAGATTATTCCCTTTAATGGCAGGCATTTTATCAATTTTTCTATTTTATATTTTAATAAAATATTACATAGATTCTAAATTTATTCAAATGTCTTTGCTACTTTTTGTCGTTTCAGAGAAACTTATTTATTATTCATCAGAGGTTAAGCAATATGCGGTAGATGTCTTAGTTACTTTAATTTTATATATTGTATTTGTAAGATTGCAATTTAGAAAAATAACTGTATGCAATGCTTTTTTCTTAGGAATTATAGGTGCGATTTCTATTTGGTTCTCTCATGCTTCCTTCTTTGTCTTATCCGGGATAGGGTTGATATTTTTGCTATTTTATTTATACAAAAAAGACAGGTCATCGATTTTATCGCTTTGCATTGTTTTTCTATTCTGGATCTTTAGCTTTCTGACTAATTATTTCTTAGTGCTTGTCTATTTAAAGAACAACAGTATTTTATTAGGATATTGGGACGATTATTTTATGCCTTTTCCGCCTCGTTCATTCTGGGATCTTGTTTGGTTTGAAGAAAAATTTTGTGCAATATTTTCTGACCCGATGGGTTTAACTTTTACAGGAATAGCCATATTAACTTTTCTTGTTGGGTGTGTCGACATGTTCGCCAATAAAAGAAAAGAATATTTTCTATTAAGTGCGCCCATATTTATTACCTTGGCTGCCTCAGCATTTAGGTTATATCCATTCGGAGGCAGACTCATATTGTTTCTTGTACCCATTATATTGATTTTCATATCTCAAGGGGCTCGGAAAATTATTACTCAGCATTCCGGAAAATCTATTTCCATCGGCATAATAGTTACATCTTTATTGATTTTTGACCCAACATTATGGTCTTCTTATTATATGATGAGGCCAAAAGGCAAGGAGGAGATAAAACCTGTCTTAGAATATGTTAGCAAGCATATAGAAAAAAACCATTATATATATGTTTACTACTATGCTGAAGAAGCATTCAATTATTATTTAAAAGATTACAAATTTGATAAGAGCAAAATAATTTTAGCTAACATACCTTCAAATGGGAAAGGTGAAGAATCTTGGAGTGAATGCGTCGAAGATTTGAATAGTCTGAAAGGATATGGAAAAATTTGGTTTATTTTTTCTCATGACTGGAAAAGCGAAGATAAACTATTTATTAGCGTTCTTGACTCAATGGGAAAAAGAATGGATAGTTTCCAGGACCAAGGGGCATCAGCTTATTTATATGATATCTCTGAATTTAATTATTAAAATGCCCTGTTTGTTAATGGGGTACAGTTTAAATAAATCGGTATAGGTTTAAAACAAGAGACGAGGCAAAGAGTAAAATCTTTGAATATATCGAAATGTATTATAACCGGAAAAGGACGCATTTGTCGTTGGGCTACCTCATGAGAAAAACAATTAGAGAGTTACTAAAGCATATAAATAGGAAATTATTTCCTGTTAAATTCAAGGAAGCCCATGAGCTTGCATATTGGAAAGGTTGCCTTGAAAAGGAAGGTGTTTTAAGCAATGATCATTATAAGTATTTTTATTTGGAGTTTTTTGATCTTGAAGAAGAATTTTATCGCAACAAATGCATTCTGGACATTGGTTGTGGACCGCGGGGGAGCCTTGAATGGGCTTCAATGGCACATGAACGGGTAGGACTTGATCCTTTAGCAAAAGAATATTTAAAACTTGGGGCAGATAAGCATGCTATGACCTACATTGACGCTCCTTCTGAACAAATTCCTTTTTCAGATCAACACTTTGATATCGTCTGTTCTTTCAATTCCTTGGATCATGTGTTTGATGTACATCAGACATTGAAAGAGATTAAACGGATTGTTAAGCCGGGCGGGTACTTTTTGCTTATTGTTGAAGTAAACCATTCGAGCACGCCTACGGAGCCTATAGTATTGGGGTGGGATATTGTCGAGACATTGTCTGATGATTTCGAAATTCTGGATGTAAAACAATTTGAAATTGGCAATCATAGTATTTATAACCAAATTCTACAAAATAATGTGTTTGATAAGAGTGATTTAACTGACCGCCCCGGTATTCTTACAGCAAAATTACGAAAAAATAATGGTCTATAAACCTCCTTTTTGAAGACAGAAAAATAATTGTCGATAAAATTACCATAATTAAATGGTTATGACACGGAAATTTGGTTGATAATTAAAAGCCATTACACTGTACTGATTGAATGATTTTAAACTGAAGC
>JAFGFL010000011.1 GCA_016931055.1 Candidatus Omnitrophota bacterium
ACGACTTCACACGTTACGCGCACCGTATTTTCAGGAGAGGCTTCGGACACGAACAGTTTGTCATAAATATCCTCAGCCCGGACACCAAACACAACAGCCTTGCCTTCATACGGCGCAATCGCTTTATACATCTCTTCAACAAGTTTAACCTGGAACTTGCCTTCGTCGAAATAATATTTTCGGTCTTTTTTGATAATTCGCCCGTTGATTAGGCTGATGGGGGGCGTGCCGATAAAAGTGGCCACAAATTTATTGGCAGGTTGATCATAGATCGTCATCGGGTCGGCGCATTGCTGCATTTGACCCTCTTTCATAACAGCGATCCGGTCACCGAGCGTCATGGCTTCGGTCTGGTCATGGGTCACATAGACAAAGGTTGTCTGAAGCCGCAGGCGCAATTTATGGATTTCCGCGCGCATCTGAACGCGTAACTTGGCATCCAGATTGCTCAAAGGCTCATCGAACAGAAAGGCTTTCGGTTTACGGACAATCGCCCGTCCCAACGCGACGCGTTGGCGCTCCCCGCCAGAAAGTTCCTTCGGCCGCCGGTTCATTAATTTCGTAATACCCAGAATCTCCGTGGCCTCATCCACCCGGCGCATGATCTCGTTCTTTGGATATTTCCTTAATTTTAACCCAAACGCCATATTTTCAAAGACCGTCATATGAGGATACAGGGCATAATTCTGAAACACCATCGAAATATCCCGGTCTTTAGCGGGGACGTCATTGACTAAACGATCCTCGATCCATATTTTTCCCTCGCTAATTTCTTCAAGACCGGCAATCATGCGCAACGTCGTCGATTTTCCGCATCCGGAAGGACCGACAAGGACCATAAATTCTTTATTCTCAATTTCCAAGTTAAAGGAATCAACAGCCTTCAAGCCGCCCTTGTATGTTTTAGAAACATTTTGTAATCTTATTTGGGCCATGGGTCGGGGCACCCCTTGCGGGTGCCCATTCTTGCATTTGGGCAGGCACACCCCCTTCGGGTGCGATTCGTCCACAGGCAATCAATATCTCATCGAGGCCTGCCCCTAAAATTCACCAACAATTTGTTGGCTATTCTATAGAAAAGCGATTGAAAACGCAATGAAATTATTCTCAAGAGCGGGAAGTTGCAGGTTGATGTTCCGAATATTCGATGATCTGATCCAGGACCTTCTTCATATCCTTGCGCTCAACGATCATGTCAATCAATCCGTGAGCGAGCATAAACTCAGATTTCTGAAAACCCTCAGGCAATTTCTGGCGAATCGTTTGCTCAATCACCCTGGGACCCGTAAATCCAATAAGCGCTTTCGGTTCGGCTATGATCACGTCTCCAATCCCGGCAAACGAGGCCATGACCCCAGCCATGGTTGGATTGGTTAATACCGATATATGAAGGAGCCCTGCCTTATGATGTTTCGCCAACGCCGCACATGTCTTGGCCATCTGCATCAAAGAGAAAACCCCTTCATACATTCTTGCCCCCCCGCCGGATCCCGAAACAATCACAATCGGCAAACGGTTCTCGGTTGCATATTCGACAGCGCGCGTGATCTTCTCGCCAACGACCGACCCCATCGACCCCATGATGAACCTGGAATCCGTGACCACGATAACAATCGGTTTGCCATTCAGCATCCCTGTTCCCGTCACCACCGCATCATTCATCCCGGTCTTTTTCTGGTCGTTTTTTAGTTTTTCCTGATACGTCTTCGGACCTTTAAACTTCAAAGGGTCTGACGAAAGGATGCCGATGTCCCTTTCCCTGAACGTGCCCTTATCAATCAAAAGCTCGATGCGGCGATGCGCGATCAAAGGAAGATGGAATCCGCATTTAGGACAGACGTTGAAATTATTGAGGAGTTCCTTCTGGTAGGCAGGGGCTTCACATTCCGGGCATTTGCTCCATAACCCAGCCGGAATATCTTTTTTCTTCACCTTGACAAGCGTATACTTCTTTCTGCCGAATAGAACCATAATTGGATTTCCAAGAATACGGTTTTAAGAACGCCGTACCATTTTTTCCCCTTTAACCCATTTTATAAACGGTTAATCCGGATAATAGTTTCGGGTAGAAATAGGTTGTCTTGGGAGGCATCCTCTCGCCATTCAGCGCAATGGACCTCAACTGCGCGATCTTAACGGGATTCAGAATAAATCCGGCATCAGCGCGGGATTCACCAACCGCTTCCGTTACTTCATCCATGCTTTTTGTATACTGGATATCATCGGATTTGAGCCCGACGCGGTCAAACACGAATGATTTGAGGATGACCGCATCAAGATTTTTATATTCTTGCGAACCTTCTTTGACGAATTCATCAATCAGCAACCTGTTTTTCAGGCGCAAGAGCTTAATGCCTTCACGGGCATAGAGTCCAAACGCATGTTCATTGCGTCCGGCCTGGGCCAGCAGAATGAGGAGATCGTCCTCCTTTTTAATCCTATCAATCCTGAAAAATTCATCCAAGAAGTCGAGGTTGCCCGGTAAGCTTTTAATAATCCTGTGCATCGGAAAAATCTGTAGGTCTGTGGAATCCATATTGGTGAAATAGGTCATCACATAATTGAATGGTTCTTGCCCTGTTGAATTTTCCATCCGGTTCAGACGTTGGGCCCGGTATTCCACAGCCACCTTATAACGATGATGCCCGTCCGCAATAAATAAATGCTGCCCGGATAAGGAAGCATTCATCTCCGCAATAAGTTTGGGATCATCCAGGCGCCAAAGTTTGTGGCGCACTTTGTCATTATCTTCCACATCAACCATCGGCTTGGTCAATAGGATCTGCCGGTTAAAAATCTTTTCAATTTTCCGATTCCGGTCGGAATAACAGACAAAAATGGAACTTAAATAAGCTTTCAGGCTCTCGCACAACCGTAAGCGGTCATCAATGGCCTTGGAATGGGTGTTTTCATGGGGATAAACTTTCGTCTCATCGCTATTCTCCAACTCCATGAGTGAGATAAAACCCATTCGGCTGCGCTTTTGTCCCATAATTTTATAATCCTGCCTGTAAAAATAAACACAGGGTTTTTCATCCTGAATCAGAATTTCCTTATCGAGCCATTCCGTATAAATACGTTTTGAACGCGTATATTTATTGTTATTGTTGTCATCGTTCGGCATGTCTTTTCCGAAATCAATATGGGTAAAATTATAGGGGCTGACCCCATGCAGCGCATCCTGCTCTTCAGGAGAAATGACATCATAAGGCGGAGACACTACCTTTGATAAATCTTTGATTTTTTTCGGATTATAATAAATTGCCTTGAAAGGCTTGATATTCGCCATAATGAATTCCCGGATCAGATTTTCTTCACCTTGCGCGAGAACAACAAAAAGATATATCCACCGCCCAATCCCCCAAGGGCAGCCGCAATGACATCAATGATTTCAGCATCCCTGCCAGGCACAAACATCTGATGCATTTCATCGCTTAGTCCATAAAACAAAGACCCTAAGGCAACCGTCGTAAGAACCGTTCCCCGGGAAACTGAACATCTTGTATGGCAAATCAACCTGGCTAAAAGAAAACCAAAGGGTAAATACTCTAAAACATGCAGAAATTTGTCAAATTGCACTTCCGGCAAAGGAGTCTTCAAGTTGGGGATTGAAGATACACAAAAGATGATACCAGAGTAAAGAATAACAGGAAACCAATATTTTTGAAATTTCGGCCAATCGAACTTTGCCATGACGCCACCTATCTTGCCCCTTTTTCGCATCCTTTACACGTTTTCGTATCCGATAAAGGACATTTTTCCGCGCTCGGCTTGGCCGTTTTTAAATCCGGATCTGGGGTTGCATGATCAGATTCGGGTTTCAAAGGCTTTTTTTTCTTGTAATCTGTCTCGTAAAATCCGCTTCCTTTGAAGATGATCCCGCTTCCTCCTCCGATAAGGCGCTGCAGTTTGTTCCTTCCGCATTGCGGGCACTTTTTCAGCTTCTTGTCCAGCATGGACTGAAACCTCTCAAAGGAGTGGCCACAACTATCGCATTCATATTGATATGTCGGCATATTAACCTTATTTAAACACTTTTTTAATTTTTTCCTTCAACGAATCATTGGATGAAGAGACATTTTCTCCGCTGATCTTTGCGAATTGTTCCAGTAGACTTTTTTGTTCCCCTGACAGCCTTTTCGGCACTTCGATCATCACCTTGACGTATTGTTCGCCTTTGTATCCGCCGCGCAAACTCGGCATTCCTTTTCCCCTTAAACGGAAGACCTTGCCGCTTTGTGTTGCGGCAGGTATTTTCATCTCAACTTTACCATCGATTGTGGGAACCGAAACCTCCCCTCCTAAAGCCGCCGTGACAAAACTTAAAGGCAATTGCATATAAAGATCGTTGCCATCCCTCTGAAAAATCTCGTGAGGCATCACATGAATATAAAGATAAAGGTCGCCCGGCCCCCCTTTGCCCACTTCCCCTTCGCCGGCAACCCGTAAGCGCGAACTGTTATCCACCCCCGGCGGAATATTCACATCAATCGTCCTCGTCACACGGATGACCCCTTTCCCTTGGCACTTGGGGCAATATTCAATGATCGTTTGTCCCGCTCCGCCGCACGCCGTGCACGTTTGCTGCATGGAAAAGAAACCGCTGGACATAATAACCTGCCCGCGCCCGCCGCATTTCGCGCATTTTTTCAAAGCCGTCCCCGACTTTGCCCCGCTGCCATCACAATCCGTGCAATGTTCATTGCGCGGGATCTTGACCTTTTTATGGACTCCTGTATTTGCCTCGCTTAGGGTGACTTCCACTTCATATTGTATGTCTCGCCCCCGTCTGACCCGCTGCGTGGACCGTCCCCCGCTAAAAAAATCGAAACCACTTCCTCCTCCGAAGAACTGGCTGAAGATGTCTCCTAACCCGCTTTCACCGAAAATACTGCTGAAATCCGCGCCCCTGAAGATGTCATCTGCCGTATAATTCTGATCGATACCGGCGTGGCCAAATTGATCATACGTCGACCGTTTTTTAGGGTCCGACAGAACGCCGTAAGCCTCAGAGATCTCTTTAAATTTCTCCGAAGCCTCGGCCTTTTTATCCTCAGTGACGCGGTCCGGGTGAAATTTCAACGCGAGAGACCGGTACGCTTTTTTGATCTGTGCCACCGTCGCGTCCCGTTTAACCCCCAATATCTCGTAGTAATCTTTTTTCATCGCACGCTTCTCTTTCTAAGCAGTAGGGGCGACCGGCTGGTCGCCCCTACGAAAGACGTTTATCGTGATATCCCTGTCCCTCGCTTATGTTTTACTTATTGTCGTCTTCCGCCTTAAAATCAGCGTCGATAATATCGTCCTTCTGTGCATCCTTTGTCTGGCCGCCGCCCTGGGGGCCTCCTTGTTCTTGAGCATCACCGGGTTCCGGACCTTGCTGCCCCGACGCTTGCTGCGCCGCTGTCGCCTTATAAATCTCTTCCGCCAGTTTGTGGCTTGCCTTTTGAAGCGTCTCGATCCCCTGTTTGATTTTCTGGACATCGCCGGATTTGATCACTTCCTTAAGGCTGTTTAACTCTTCCTCAATCTTCGATTTGTCACCAGCCGAAATCTTATCCCCATAATCCTTAACCGATTTTTCCGTTGAATAAACAAGGGAATTCGCCTGATTGGTTATCTCGGCCTTTTCTTTCTGTTTTTTATCCTCTTCCGCATATTTTTCGGCTTCCCTAACCATCTTATCAATCTCTGCATCAGAAAGCTTGGTCGGGGCTGTGATGCGGATCGACTGTTCCTTTCCCGTTCCTTTGTCTTTTGCGCCGACATGAACGATCCCATCGGTATCAATATCAAACGTCACTTCAATTTGCGGGATCCCGCGCGGTGCCGGCGGAATACCAACTAGGTCAAAACGTCCTAATTCCGTATTGTCATTAGCCATTTGCCTCTCCCCTTGAAGAACGCGGATCGTCACAGCTGGCTGATTGTCATCAGCCGTAGAGAAAACTTGGCTTTTCTTAACCGGAATCGTTGTATTGCGGTCGATCAATTTTGTAAAGACCCCGCCTAAAGTTTCAATCCCAAGAGTCAAGGGCGTGACATCCAGAAGCAGGACCTCTTTGGCCTCTCCTTTAATAATCCCGCATTGGATCGCAGCCCCTAAAGCAACGCATTCCATCGGGTCGATGCCCCGTTCGATCTTTTTGCCAACCTGGTCTTCGACAAATTTCTGGACGATGGGCATCCGTGTCGGCCCCCCGACCAGGATTACGCGATGGACATTGACATCCTCTCCAATCTTCGACGAAGCGTCTTTAATGGCCCGAAGAATGGGCTGCCGGCAACGGTCAATGATTGGGGATACCAAACTCTCCAGTTTTGCCCGCTCGATCCTAAGATTCATATGTTTCGGGCCGCTGGCATCCGCGGTAATGAAAGGAAGATTCACTTCGGTGGAAATCGTGCTGGAAAGCTCGACCTTCGCTTTCTCAGCGGCCTCGCGCAACCGCTGAAAGGCCATTTTGTCGTTCTTAAGATCAATTCCTGATTCCCTTTTGAATTCTTCGCAGATATAACCGATCAGCACATTGTCCATATCGGTCCCGCCCAGTTGGTTATCGCCGCAAGTTGAAAGAACCTCGAAGGTCGCCGCCTTATGCTCTTCGTCCCATCCCATCTCAAGAATGGTCACGTCAAGAGTGCCCCCGCCAAAGTCAAAAACCATGATCTTCTGTTCTTTTCCCGCTTTATCCAATCCGTAGGCCAAACACGCAGCGGTCGGTTCATTGATAATACGCAAGACTTTTAACCCGGCAATCTCACCGGCATCTTTGGTTGCCTGTCTTTGATTATCGTTAAAATAGGCGGGAACTGTGATCACGGCCTCTTCAACCTTGTCTCCTAGATATTTCTCGGCATCCGTTTTGATTTTCTGAAGTATAAACGCGCTGATCTGTTGGGGCGTAAAATCCTTGCCGCCTGCCTTAAATTTATGGTCGGTCCCCATTTTACGCTTCGCCGCATAAACGGTCCCTTCTGAATTGATCGGCGCTTGCCGCCGCGCAGGCTCTCCGACCAACCTCTGTCCGTCCTTCGTAAACGCGACAAATGATGGAAACGCTTTTCCCGAAGCCACACCGGCGCCTTCCGCCGATGGGATAATGACTGGGCGGCCCCCCTCCATGACAGCCGCTGCCGAATTTGACGTTCCTAAATCAATTCCGATTGCTTTAGCCATTATACATCCCTCCTTTGAAATAAAATTCTGTAGGGCGTTCCTTGCGGGCGCCCATTCTTACGTCTAAAAATTTTAAGAATTTTGCTCTTTTTTTCGTGCCACTTTTACCTTGGCCGTACGAATAACCTTCCCACCAAGAGAATATCCTTTTTGCAACTCTTGCATAATCATGCCGTCTTCCATCTGGTCCGTTTCTTCCTGCAGCAAAACCTCATGACAATGGGGGTCAAACATCTTCCCCTGTGCTTCAACGGCGGCAACACCATTGTTCTTAAGCATCTCATGAACATGCGCCATGACCATTTCGATGCCTTTCAGGAACGCCGTATAATCCTGATGTTTCGCTTTTGCGGCCTCAACTGAACGTTCGAGGTTATCAAGGATCGACAAGAACTCTATGATGAGCCCCTCATTAGCGAACTTGATGAACTCCTGCTTCTCCCGTTCCATACGTTTACGGGCATTCTCAAATTCCGCATATAAACGGATATACTGATCTTTATATCTCGCTCTCTCCTCAACAAGTTTGGCATATTCCGTCTCTTTGACCTTAATCATCTTTTCTTCAAGGGGCTTTTGCGCTTCCTCAGATGGGGCTTCTTTTTGCTCACCAGTTTTCTCTGTTTCCATATCTTTATCCATCAGTCCTTACAAAAGCTCCCCTATCAAATTTGAGAAATAATCCAAAGCCGAAACAACCTTGTTGTAATCCATCCGGGTCGGCCCCAGAACGGCAATGCGCCCGCTCGGGCCCTGATGAAACTTGAATCTCGAAACAACCAAAGAACAATCGTCGATATCCGAGCATTCCATTTCACGTCCGATGAAAATATCGATTTTCTTCACTAAATCGCGGTTGATCACTTCCAACAGCCGCTCTTTTTCATCAAGGGCAGCCAGGATGTTTTTGATCCTCTTAATATCCATTTTGACGTCCTGATAATCGAGATATCCCGTAACAAAGTTAGTCCCTCCGCAAAATAACTTATGATCCCATCCGTCAACCGATACAATACTGGTATAATGCGTCATGTCGGATAATACCCTTGAGGTCTTCTCGAGCAATGACTCCATTTCCAGAGTCTCCCGTTCATATTCATCCTTAATGCGCTTCTTTTCAGACTCCAACAACTGGATTTCATTAATGAAATTATCCACATAAAACCGGTAACCTGATTGCGTGGGAACCCTTCCAGCGGAGGTATGCGGATGAGTCAAATACCCTTCTTCCTCCAACTCGGCCAAGATGTTGCGGACTGTTGCTGAACTTAAATCGAGGGGACACTCTCTGGCAATGAGAGCAGAACTGACAGGAGTCACATTCTTAATGTACTGGTCAATCGTGATGCGAAGGATTTCATTCTTTCTTGCCAAAATATTAAAACGTTTCGATATCATATGTTTAATATTATTATATCTTTAATGTTTGTAAATGTTTAGTTTCTTGCCCAAAATTAGCACTCTTAAGGCCTGAATGCTAAATCGGCATTATAACAAAAAACTGATTGTTGTCAACAGAGATTTTTGAAGGGGACTTAAAAGGATTTCAACCTGACATGTCAAACCCTGCGCGGTCAATGATAAAATTCCCAAATGATCTGGATAACAAAAACCATCACTTTTTTCTTAAATCGTATCAAAGTTCTTCTTTAAGCTTACGGATAAGCGCTATCATTCTCTCTAAATGATTATCAATTGAATGAATATCCGAGCGCAGATCAAACACATTGGGATGGCACGATTTTATCGAGCGGAATTCCAATACAATTTCTCCATTAACAATGCTTATCGTCAGAAAGAAATAGCCGCGGTTGTCGACATTTTTGTACCTCTTGAAGACAGAGGCCGTTTTCGGATCCTCGAGAAGCTTGTTAGCCGCAGCCGAATCATTCGTGACAATCTTCAAATCTTTGAGATATTTTGGCACCCGAAGCTGGACATGTTCATCCATATTATTTGTCGAGACTTCCGAAGCAATGAAAATTTCCGTTCTGATCCTCGTTGAATGCTCTTTTTCAGCGAATGTGAGCATCAATTTACTTGGTGTCTTCGCCTTCAAATAGGCTTTATATACCTTATCCTTAAACCCCTGATTTTCCAAGTCCTCATAGACAAAGTCCTGTTCTTTGTAACGGAATTTGATCCGATATGATTTCTCGTTTGAATCACTTTCCATGGGTTCAAGCGTCCCTTGCAGAAAATTGGACAGTTCTTGAAGAAATTGCTCCCTAGGTTTCATTTCCAAAGACGATTTTGCACTTAATAAAATGATCCCGCCAAGGAAAAGCAGGATAACCAAAACGAGTAAAATGATCATAGTTCTTTTTCCTTCTCACAACAAGAAATAAGATTACTTGTAAAATTTTCCCACTAGATATATGGGAACCGCGGCACGAATATTGATTGTCTCGGCATAATACTTAACCGACAACACTTCTCCCTCTTCATGAGCTAAATTCACTAAATCCATTCTCGTAATCGGAATCTCAACATCAATTTCAGCAATTTGGGAAGACAGCATCCCGCTGATCTTCTCTAATAGACCTGAAATATTTTCGCCTGTTTTGGCCGAAATGCAAACAGTATTATCAAAATTCTTTTCAAGCCCCTTTAGCCATTCTTTGTCTTCCAGCTTGTCGATCTTATTTAAAACATTAATGATGGCTTTATCATAGGACTCCAATTCTTTTAGAACTTCTTCAACCGATTCCTTTAAATGCAGAAAATAAGGGTGGGTGACGTCAATAACATGAAGCAGGATATCTGACTCCTGCACCTCCTCAAGCGTTGCATGAAAAGCCTCAATCAAATGATGGGGCAAATCATGCATAAATCCGACGGTATCGGACAAAACAACCTTTTGGTGGTTGGGCAGAACAAGCTGACGAGAAAGGGAATCCAATGTCGTAAATAAGCCGTTGCGGGTAACTTGCCCGGCCTGGGTCAAGGCATTCAGGAGCGTCGATTTCCCCGCATTTGTATATCCGACCAGGGAGAGCGCCGGCACCCCCTTGTCTTTACGTTGTTTCCGTTTAAGCGCGCGCTGGGATGCCACTTCATCCAGATTTCTTTTTAACCTGGCAATACGCCGATCAATACGCCTGCGGTCGACTTCTAATTTCGTTTCCCCTGGCCCCAGCGTTCCGATGCCTCCTCCCAATCGGGAAAGCTCGATTCCTTTCCCGACAAGACGCGGCAGGAGATACTGCAATTGGGCCAATTCAACCTGCATTTTCCCTTCCTGGCTGCTTGCATGTTTTGCGAAAATATCCAATATGAGCTGCGTGCGATCAATGGTCTTGGTCTTAATGACATTCTCTAAATTTCTCTGCTGGCTGCCTTTTAGATCATGACTAAAAACGACCGTATCAATGAGACTGATACCGCACATGTCGGCAATATCCTTCACCTTAGTTTCACTGATAAGATAGCTCGCCGTTGGCTGCGCCACAGAACACACGAGTTGTTCAACAACGTTCCCGCCGCAGGCTATAATGAGTTCCATCATCTCTCTAAGATCCTCTTCAACGCTCCATTGCCTCTTGCCGCTTTTAAAATGGACAATCACCAAAAGGACCCTCTCCGCATCTTCTCGGTTTTCAATCATGATATTTTTCATGAACAGTTTACCTTCTCTCCAGTTTTATATCCTTCTCTATCGCTTCAGCAATCTTTTCAGAAGTGTCCGTTTCTGATATCAGGATCCATTTAAGACGGTTTTCCTTCCGGAACCACGTCAATTGGCGTTTGGCCAACCGCCTTGTATTGAGCTTCATAAGCTCCACGGCCTTCTCAAGATCATATTGCCCCCCTAAATACCCCTGCATTTCCTGAACCCCGATAATCTTCCTTGCGGTCAGGCTCCAACTGGCCTTGTTTAGCCTTTTTATCTCTTCGGGCAACCCCTCCAGGACCATTTGCTTGACGCGATCATCAATGTGGCTATAAAGTTCACGCCGATCCCGATTCAAGGCAAAAAGGCTGATATCATATTTTCCCCATAAGCCTTCCCGTTTTTTCTGCACTTCCGAAACAGGCAACTTCTCCGTCAGGCAGATTTCCAGAGCCCGGATAACCCTACGCACATCATTAGGATGGATCTTCTTTGCCGCCTGCGGATCCTCGTCATTAAGTCTGTCATAAAGATATTGATTTCCGTATTGCTTAGCCTGTTGTCTAAGATCCTTGCGCAAAGCCTCATTTTTCATCCCGCCCTCAAAAATTCCGTCCAGCAGGACCTGCATGTACATCCCGCTTCCGCCAACCACGATGGGAATGCGGTTGCGGCCATGAATTTCTTGTATGGCCTCTCTCGCTAATCGGTCATAACGGGCAACATCAAATCCCTCTTCAACAGAAAGAATCCCGATCAAATGATGCCGTATCTTATGCAACGCGCTTTTTGAAGGCTTATTACTGGCAATATGAATCTCTTTGTAAACCTGCATGGAATCGCAGGAAACGATCTCTCCTTGAATGTTCTGCGCAAGTGAAAAAGCCACATCCGATTTGCCGACAGCCGTAGGTCCAACAATAAAAATGATTTTTTTAAGACTCATACAAACGTTTTAGGGATAGATTTGGGTAGGATATCCTTCTCTGGACAGCTTCGATTCCAATTTTTGCGCCTCATCCAACAAAACCAGTTGGCCGACCCGCACACGAAAAAATTTCCTGCCTTGCTGGTCAACCGTTTCAACAATATAGGCATACTCGCCTTTTTTCTGCAATTCCAAAGTGAGCTTTTCTGCCCTCTTTTGGTCCATAAACGCCCCGACCTGGACGGCAAAATACTGTTTTTCGTTGAGAAGCTGTTTGGCGATATGCGTCTCCAGACTTTCAGGGAACTGAACCGTAATTTTCTTCAAATATTCGCGGGCCTTATCCCATTTCGCCAATCTTAAATTCGCGCGGGCGAATTTTAAATAGACCAGGCTCAAGAACTCCGACTTTGGGCTTATGTCTAAAAGCCGCTTTGCCGTATCCAGTGCTTGCTCATATTCCCCATCCATATAATAACTGTCGAAAAGCCCCAAATAGGTTTTATCCCGAAGCATCTCATCCGTCTTTGCTTTAATAAGCCCTGTGAACGTTTCCCTTGCCTCGACATACAGCCCGAGCCTCAGGTCACAGAGGCCTGAATAATAAAGTACTTCATTTTTATCATCATCATTTAGCTCAGAAGAAAGCGATTGAGAGGCCATCTCTTTTGCCTGCTTGTAATCCTGTTTAATAATGGCCGTTTCTATATCTTTAAGGGAAAACCCATAAGAAAAGGTTATGGCCAGAAACAAAATCCCGCAGTTTAATTTCTTCAAAAATTCCTTCATCATGATCGTTATCATAACAAAAATAATGCTGGTTTTCCACGAAAACGTAAGACAGCCTATGACCATGGTATTACCGCATTAATCATTTCTTCCGGGACCATTTAAAAAAGCGGAGATTGATAAAATCGTTCATCTCCGCTTACTTTAACAAACCAATTAAAAAGAATTACTGTTTCGCCTTCCTCTGCTAGCCACACCAACTTAATGCATGATAACAAGCCCCTTGTATTCCTAGGAAATGTTCTCCATCGTGTTCGCAATGAATTTCACTTCATTTATCTTTGTCTGCCGTGATTCAAGCGGCCCGGTTGTTGCGGTGGCGATTCATCAGACTGCTCATGCCTTTCCCACATTTCGTATTTTCGTCTTCTATAGGAATCTTGATACTCTTTCCTTTTTTCCCTGAGCTGCTGCCATTGCTCAGGTGAATAATCTTCATATTTCTCCTTCACTTTCTTTCTAATCTCGTTCTTTTTCCCCTCATCCATGTTCTTCCATTTCTTCCTTTTTTCCTTTATCCGCTGCTTTTCTTCGGGAGAAAGGTTTTGAAAATGCTGATGCCGTTCTCTGATCTCCTGTCTTTGCTCATCAGACAAACTTTCCCATTTCTTGAAACTTTCACTGAGTTCCTCCCGCTGGGCCTCATCTAACTCATGATATTTCTTCCAATTGCTCATGAGCCTTTCTCTTTCTTCAGGCGGCAATTCCTGGTATTGCCTAAAACGCTCACGGATCTCTTCTCTTTGCTGTGAATCCAGGGCCTCCCACTCAGCCATTTTCCCGTGATATTGTTCCTTTTGTTCAGGAGTCATATCGCGCCATCGTTCACGGAATTTACTCATGAGCCCATCGAAAGAACCCGCTGAGCGTTCCTGGCTTCCCTCTGATTGCGCATTCACGATCTGTAACGGCCATACAGCGACAACGCCTAAAAAAAGAATCACCCTTAAGACTTTCCATAAATCGAGAATGTTCCTTTTGTTCATCCCTCACTCCTATTAAATCTAATGATCATATCATTACCGTTTCCATCAAGGCGCGCACCTTTATCCCGCATGTAAGCGCAGAGTCTCTAAAATATCTAAATTCTCAACGATCTCAAAATCTTCAAGAAAATCTATTTCCTCAATAAGATCAAGGTTTTCAGCCAGCTTAATGTTTTCAAACATTTCCAAATCCTCTTGGCTCAGCTTGGCTAATAATTGATTTGTACCGCGCATTTGTGAATAGTTATAGAAAACAAAGCTCCCTGCAATCACAATCATACAGGCTGTTACCAAAGCCGGAATAAGGGGCTTTTTAAAAAAACTATTTTTCATTGCTTCTATTATTTTTTCCTGCCAGGACTGTTCAAGGGCCATTTTTTTCCAGAATCTTCCGACAAATCCGGGTTTCGGATGGATGTCATTCAAGTCACCAAGCATAGCCCACGATTCTTCAAAGGCCTTAAGCTCCTTTTGGCAGGCCAAACAAGCAGCTAAATGCTCTCTAACTGCTTGCATCTCTTTGGGTTCCAGCTCTTTATCTAAATATATAGGGATTAGTTTTTTGATTTTCTGACAATCCATTTTAACCTACCTCCGAGTTTTTCAACACGTTCTGTAAAGATTAGTTTCGTTACTTATTATATGGGCTTTCCTTTAATCAGCCGTCTTGGCCCATCCAGCCAATTTGGCTTTCAGGTTCTCTTTGGCACGGCTTAACAAAGATTTTACTGCCTTAGAAGATAATTTCATCGTCTGCGCTATCTCTTCATAGGAAAACTGCTCATACCTGCGAAGAAGAACTGCCACCCGCTGACTCTCCGGCAGAGAATCAATAGCTGCTTTTACCGCGGCTGCCTTTTCCCTGCGAAGCATATCCTCATCCGGGGAAACCGAATTTGGATCTTCCCATTGTGGCTTTATTTTCCCTTTTTCTGTTGAATAAGCCTCGTCCAGAGAAACCGCTTTATGTTTATTCCGTCTTAATTCGTTAAGGCTCAGATTCCTGGCAATGGTAAAAAGCCAAGTTTGAAATTTCGACTGCGGCCTATAATGAGGCCCGCTTTTGTAAACACGGATAAAAACCTCTTGAGTAAGGTCTTCCGCCGTTTCCCGGTCACTGACATAACGGTAAATAAAATTCAGTAAACGAGGAAAATATTTATGCATCAAAGCCTCAAAAGAAGCCTTATTGCCCCCTTGAAACTCTAACATCAATAAAACATCGGGGTCAGAAAGATATGGATTTGATTTATCTTCAGCAGAAAGAAAAAACACCATTGATCGTTCGACGGTTACCTCTTGAAAAGAGGCTGGTTTTATCTTATTGTACGTTGGTTACAAAACGGATGCAATCTCTTTTTAGACCGAAAACGCGGCCTTAGAACAACCTGGAAAGCAATGCCGGTACAGCCGTTTCCACCTTCAGGATCCTTTCCCCTAAATGAACAGGCTTAAATCCCGCGTTTATCAACTTCTCAATTTCATAAGGGATAAAGCCTCCCTCCGGGCCAATGACGAGCGTCACATGACTATGGACATAACGCGGACAAGGATCCGCCGACTGCGGATGGGCCACAAGTGAAATCGTATTCTTCGCTATATCGGCCAGTACATCTTCGATGAAAGGCTTAAACAAAGGCTGCAACTCCACCTTTGGGAAAATCGTATCTTTTGCCTGTTCAAGCCCCAAGATGAGCTGCTTCTTTATATTTTCCTCTTTCAACACCGGACTTTTCCAATAACTTTTTTCCACCCGCTTGGAGTGAAACAGAATGATCCGCTTAACTCCCATGCCGCTGACAAGAGAAAGCATCCTCTTTAAAACAATAGGCCGCGGTAACGCCAAAACAAGAGTGACCGGAAGCGCAGGCGGCGTACATTCCGTCAATGTGACGTCCATTTCCAAGGCATCGTCATCCAACGCCGTTATGCAACCAGTTCCCATCTTCGCATTGCATAACCCGACACAGAGCTTATCTCCGACCGAGGCCCGGCAGATTTCGATAACATGTTTGTGGCGCCGGCCGGATAACCTCACATGCTTGCCATTATCCGTAAAATCGTCTTCAAAAAGAAGAATGAGATTCATTGATATTGATGGTACATCCGGGAAGGGACTAAAACGCGAACTCGTGATACCTCTGTTCAATCTTAAAACTGGGCTTGCTGACGCCAAAATGTTTATATAGGGTCTTAAACGTACAGATATTCTGATCAGCGGCAATATCCATCAATCGTTTCATGACCTTGGCTGTTAAGCGCACATCCGGAAGGGCGCGGTGGGTTTCTTCAACCGCAGCCCCCAGCGAATGGGCGACATAAGACAGCCGGAAATTCGTCAGATGAGGCAATAACGTCTTGGCCATTTTCATGGTATCAATGGCCGGCGTCTCCTCCTTCAATTTCCGTCCAATGAGGGACAATTGAAAGCAAAGGAAATTCAGGTCAAATTTGATATTATGGCCGACCAGACAAGCCCCACCGGTAAAATCAATGATCTTGGGCAGCACAATATCAGCGGTCGGAGCTTGCGCCAGCATGGCTTGTGTAATATGATGGATCTGCTCCGCTTCAACAGGGAGATCTCTCTGCGGATTGATTAACGATTCGAACGTATCGATAATCTTCGAATCTTTGACGCGGGCAGCCGCGATCTCAACGATCCGGTCTCCGTTTTGAGGGAACAATCCGGTCGTCTCCACGTCAAAGACCACATACTCAGTTTGTCTGGCATTCATCGAGAAAATCTCTTAGGAAGCCACCTTAAAAAATAAAAAAGCTGCGTAAAAAGAGTTTATTTTTCCGAATAACGGGCAACAACTCTTCTGAGACTCACCATATCGACCGGTTTACCAATAAAATCATCCACTCCGGCATCCAAACACCGAGACCGTTGTTCTTTCGTATCTGTTGAAAGAAGCACGACGGTCGGCATGTTTCGGCTTACTTCTTTTATAACCTTGACGATTTCTCCGCCTTCTTCTTGGAAAACATCCAAATCCAGTAAGCACAAACTGTAAATTTTTTCTTTGAGGCACTCAATAGCCCGCTGGCCGTTTGGGACAAATTCCCCCTCACAATCCATGGCGGTCAGACATTCCTTGATAAGCATTTGATCAGAAGCATTGGGATCGACCACCAAAATCTTGTTGCCCTTGATTTCGAGTTCCTCAACCATATGGCGTGTAACAATGGGCCCATTTTCCTGCTGGCCGCCCAGGACGGTCGCAATGACTTTGGCCAACTCATCCAAAAACACCGGTTTAGGCAAAAATCCGTTAAAGCCGCTATCCTGGGCGTTCTTTGCCCCCCCGACACGAACAGCTGAAGTCACGGCAATCAATTTGATGCCCCTAAATCCGTCGTTGGCCCGGATGGTCCGCGCCAATTCATAACCGTCCATCTCTGGCATCATGAGGTCGCAGAGGATCAAGTCAGGAAGCTCTCCTTCGATCAATGAGTCATCGAGCATTTGTAAGACCGCTTTGGGCGACGCTGAGATCAATAAGACGTCGATTCCCATGGTCTCACAGCACTTGTTGAGGATTTTCCGGGCGATCTCATTATCGTCAACAATGATGGCCTTTTTGCCAACAAGCTCTTTTCTTGTCAGCGGATAAAATCCTTTTTCGCGCAAAGGCTGGCCTTTGATAAAGGGAAACGTCACGATAAACTCGCTGCCCTTGCCTTCCTCCGATTCGACCGTAATCGTGCCGCCCATGGACTCGACAATAAGTTTACAAATGGCCAAGCCCAATCCTGTGCCGCCAAACTCCCATGACATCGCAGGATCTTCACGGCCGTGGAATTCAAAAATGGATTCCCGCCGATCGCGCGCAATGCCCTTGCCGCTGTCTTTGACAATGATCCGCAAAGAGATCTCATCGCCCACCTTGGGGTGAGCCTGCCCTGTATAATAAACAATAATCCCGATTTCTCCTCGGGTGGTGTATTTAAAGGCATTGCTGAGCAGATTGACTAAAACTTGGCGCAACCGGGTAGGATCGCCGACAAGGTCCCGCGGGACATCTTTAGCGATATCAATATACGTGTCAACCGGATGGTCTTTTTTTTGTTCCACGGCCTTTCTGAAAATGTCGTTGATCAAATATTCTATGTTAAAATTTATGTCCTGCAGTTCTACTTTCCCTATCTCCAAACGGCAAAAATCCAATATGTCATTAACGATCCAGGAAAGTTTGTGCGCATTCAAATAGATCATATCGACAAATTCGACCTGCTTGGCGCTGAGCCCTGTCTTCTTGACAAGGTCGCTGTATTTAAGGATGTCTTTCATGGACCTTTGGATCTCGTTGGACATTCCTGCCAAGAATTTGGTTTTTGCTTCTTCTAATTTCATGTTCGGTTTATGATCTTCCATTGTGCGCGCTTCTTTATTTCACAAGCTCCAATAAATTATGTTTTATTCTATTATATCTTTTCCGTTTTAACAATGGCTTAAGCGAAAAAATAAGCACCTCTCAAACCCGGATTTTTCTTTTCCTTCAAGAATAGCCTCTTCAATCTGCTCGGGAGGTGATTTGGATAAGATGATATCCGAACTGTGTCCGCACCGGGCCGTGAGTCTTGCCGACTTCCGCCGAAAAGACAACCTGATCGAATTCTTTGACCATTTGGCCCGGGCTAAATTCGCCCAATCCTCCGCCCTTCCGGCCTGACGGGCACTGTGAATATTTGCGGGCGATCTCGGCAAAATCTTCGCCGTTCTCAATCCTCGCCTTTAACGCCTCGCACTCTTTCTGGGTGTTCACTAAAATATGCCGCGCCGATGCTTTGGGCACCATAACCCCCCTTTCCTTAACTGCGTTCCAATTCCGTCTTGATTAACATCATCACTTCCAGATTGTTTTTGGCAACAAGGACAAGCCTCGCGACCTCCGCATCCGGGTCAACGCTCCCATACATCAATGTCAGGTCGATCCCGGCCTCGGCCATCTTGTCCGTAACCGCACTCAGCACCCCAGGTTTGTTATCGATGGAAAGCAAGATGACTTCTTCCTCCGCCACATTAACATTATGGGATTCCAGGAGTTTCTTGGCCGAATTGTTATCGTCCGTAACGAACATAAACGCCGCTTTATCCCCCAAGGCATAGGCGCAATTGGCCAGCAAATTAATCCCGGTCGAGGTAATTACACTGGTCACGGCTGCGAGCATCCCCACATCATTATTGACGCTGATCATCAGCTGCCGGTCTAAAACCGCCTTGATCATAGATATGTCCTTTCCCTGTATATTATCATTGTCCGAAAATTTGATTTGGATTTGAAATTGCAGATAACCAATCTGGGAATTGTTTGTTTTTTAAGACGTCTATTGTCCTACTTTAGCATTAAATATTCTATTGGCATAGGAAGATTATAAACTTTTCCTCCTTAGGTTTTGGCGATAAAAAAAGGCCTATAGAAAGAAGGCTTCTTATCATTCCATCTTTTTTCTGTCGTCAAGAATTTTTCCCTGCAGACCCTCGTTGGGAAAAGTGGCAAGCCAAAAATCAAAGACACACCTCTGGACAATCAACAAGTCGCGCCAATAACAACCGCCACTCCGCGTTCCGTGTGCCTGTTGAAGCTCCCCGGAGAACCCATTAGGATTTAAGTGAAATTCCTTTCGATCAAATATTCCTTGATGATCCTTTTATGGTCAAAGGCGTAGTCGAGTTCGGTCAAATCTTCATAGCGCACGATCTTCAAATTCTTTGCGTCATCTCCGGATATAGGAACGCCTTGGCCTTCGGCGACAAAAACAGTCGAAATGGTATGAAACCGGGGGTCCCGGCCCGGGTCAGAATACGTATGGAACTGCCTTAAATTAATAAGGTCCAAATTTGTTTCTTCTTTCGCTTCACGGATGGCTGCTTCTTCCAAACTTTCCCCATAGGCAATAAACCCGCCGGGCAAAGCCCAGCCATAGGGAGGATTAGACCGCTCAATCAGGACAACGCCCTCTTTACACTCAATAATAATGTCAACCGTTACATATGGCCCCGGGCCTAAATCTTCCTGAACATGACGTAAGTATTCGTAAACCGTCGTCTCAAAGATCTCAAAGGCTTTACGGTCATTAAGGCAAAAAATGATTTTCCCCAAGGAAGGCCGTCCTTCCCGCGCAAACCTCAGGATCTCTTGAACCATGATTTTCGCGGAACCAACCAAGGGAAACCCGCCGATCCCGCAGCCTAACGCCGGAAAAGCAACGGCTTGTGCTTTTAATTCTTGCGCGCGTTTCAGGGCGTTCGCCGCAGCATGCCGCACGATTTCTTGGTCCGTGCCGTCGTTTGCCACCGTAACGGCATGAATAATGTGCCGCGCTTTCAGCCTCCCGGCTTTGGTAACCACCGCCTCCCCGACATCAACCGGCGCCTTAGAAAGAGCCTCCTCTTCAATGGCTCCCCCGCCTTTCTGGTTAATACAGCCGGCCAAACCTTTTTCCATCATCAATTCCACGTTCGCCGGATTAACAATGGCATCGACATCAAGATCGGTAATGTCCCCTTTGATAACTTCAATTTCAATATTTCTTATATTCATTGTCCCGCCTTTGATTGTCTTATTTTTGCCGCTATCGCTTTCGCGCATTCGATCGCTTCTTTTTTGCTTTTAAGTTTTCCGAGCATTTGCCGTTCTTCCACCTCGGCTAAAATCTTGCCGAAGACCGGCGAAGATTTTAATCTTAATTGCCGGATCAGATCATCGCCGTTAATGAAACGACGGAAAGGCTTTTCTTGTTTCTTCAGAAAACAGCGCTGGATTAAATCCAAACAGATTTCTTCATGGTGTTTTTGGTCTTTTGGGGTCGTGGCCGGCCCCCGCGTCGCTCTTTGGTCGGCCAAAGACAACAATACGGTACTGACACTTTCTTCCTTCGTATCACGGAAATAACGGTAGATCGCCTTTTCCGTAGGTTGCTTGAAATTGGATAAATATCCCGGGCGCAGATGCCAACGGACCATATCCTCAAGCGCATGACCCTCCCGGACAGACAGCTTCAGCGTCCTTGCGATATTCTTGACAATCGCCTTGCCGGCATGCTCATGCCCGTGAAATGAGGTCCTCCCTTTTTCCTTTCGGCGGGTATCCGGCTTCCCGATATCGTGTAAAAGCGCCGCCAATTTCACAAGCGCCCGGCGGCTCCGGTTGCCGCCTAATGTCTCCTTGAGATAAGACTCAATTTCTGAATTTCCTTTTAATTCGTTGAATATTTTCTCCAGCTGGACTACCGTCTCCATGGAATGCGGCCAGACATCCAAGTGATGATATGTCCCTTGCCGGCATCCGAACATCACTTTGACCTGCGGGATAATTTGTTCCAGTAGCCCGGCACGGTCCATGGACTTCACAACCGAAGCAGATTTGTCTGTTTCTAAAATCTTGAATAACTCGTCCCGTATGCGCTCATAGGAAACATGGCAGATCAAATCTTTTTCTTTACGGATCTGGTTTAAAGTTTTAGATTCAATCGTGAAATCCAGCATGGCTTTAAGGCTGAACGCCCTCATCATGCGCAAAGGATCCTCTTTAAATGCCGCCGCCGATACCCGCTTAATCCGTTTGCTCTTTATGTCTTTGAGCCCTGATTTCCGATCTATTAAAACATCGGGGATTTCTGTTTTTTGGTCTACTTTTGAAAGATCAATGGAAAGCGTGTTGATTGTAAAGTCTCGATGAGCGAGGTCTTTATCAAATGTTTTCTCGCGAAAGTCCGCAAAATCAAATGTATAAAGCCTGTCACCGATGTTTTTGGCGACACGGGCACACCCGCGGGCTTCATCTAAAAGGACATACGCCCCTTTGATCTCCTTGGAGAATATCCGCGCTACATGCAAGGCATTATTTTTAACGGCAAAATCAAAATCGTTCTTCACTTCCCCGAGCAGAAAATCGCGCAAAAAACCCCCGACCAAATAGATAGGCACTTTCCTTCTTTTGGCAATATCCTGAATGATCTTTAATTGGGGATAATCAGATAACAGAGGCATGGAGATATGACCGAGGTATTACGCATTAAAGATCGCTGCTTTTTTCATGACATCCTCATCAACAAAAATGGAGGCGCTTGTCCGGACAGCCAGCGCGACCCCGTCAGAAGGCCGGGCATCGATAATCTTCTTTTTCCCATTCTTGAATTTGAACTCGAGCTTGGCATGGAACGTGTTATTGACCATCTTGTCTATGACCAGCCGGTCTAACGTCGCTCCCAAGCCCTCAATAACCGAAACCAAAAGGTCATGCGTCATGGGCCGGGGCGGCTCAATCCCGGAAAGCTTCATTTTGATGCTCGAGGCCTCAAGGAACCCGATCACAATGGGGAATTGGCGCTCGCCGTTCTTTTCTTTAAGAACAATGATTTGGTCTTGGTGCTTTTCATCGATGATAATCTTGCTTAATTCAACTTGGACCACGTTCAAACCTCCCATCACGACTATCAGCCAATAACAGCGGCGAAAGCCGATCATTTTTTTTCTTTGTTTAACATCAATTTTAACTCGCTCATAAACTGGTTCACATCGCGAAACTGCCGATAAACCGACGCGAAGCGGACATACGCGACCTCATCCAGCACGGCCAATTTCTCCATCACAAGTTCTCCGATATCTTTCGCCTCGACTTCCCGGTCATACTTTTTCTGGACAAGCCTCTCGATCTCAGCCGTTATGCCCTCGATCTTTTCGATGCTCACGGGGCGTTTTTCACAGGCCTTGACGATCCCCGCAATGATCTTCTCGCGGTCAAACGGCTGGCGGCGGCTGTCACGCTTAATGACCATCAAAGGCACATGTTCAATATATTCGTAAGTCGTAAAACGGCTTTCGCATTTCAGGCATTCCCTGCGCCTGCGTATGGAGTTCCCATCGGCATTGAGACGGGAATCCACCACCTTTGTTTCATGATATTGACAGGACGGACACTTCATAGATCGGGCTGCCCAAACTTAATAATAGCGGAATTATTCGTGCATTTCTGTTTTGACGCAAATGGCCGCGACTCTAACGAAATTAACGCGGATATCAGCACTGTTTATTCGCGTCCATTAGCGTGTAATTTGCGACCATTCGCGTTGAAACGAATTTGCTCATTGGCGTTTTTATTCTCAACTTTTTTTCTTACCTTTTCTGAAATCTTAAATCCGTATAAATCGGGAACGTCTCCGTCAGCTGATGAACCACTTCCGCAATCTTTTCAAGCTCATGCGCATTGTCCCTTTGCGTAATCGTCTGATCGATCAGATGAGCAATCTGCTGCATTTCCTCCTCCTGCATCCCTCGCGTCGTAACCGCCGGAGTGCCGATACGGATCCCGCTTGTGACGGTCGGCTTCTGCGGATCAAAGGGAATGAGATTTTTATTCACGGTGATCTGGACCTTCCCCAGGACCGATGAAGCATCTTTCCCTGTAATATTTTTCGACCGCAGGTCAACCATAAATAAATGATTGTCCGTGCCTCCGGCCACGATCCGATACCCGAGATCAGTCATCGCCTGCGCGAAGGCTTTTGCGTTTTTGACGATTTGCTTTTGGTACTGTTTAAATTCGTCACTTTGGGCCTCTTTAAGCGCAACGGCCTTTGCCGCAATCACATGCATGAGCGGGCCTCCCTGCGTTCCCGGGAATACGGCTGAATTGATCTTCTTCGCGAATTCTTCCCGGCAGAGGATCATCCCCGAACGGGGGCCCCGCAGAGTCTTGTGGGTCGTTGTCGTCACGAATTCCGCGTAAGGTACCGGCGACGGATGGATGCCGGCCGCCACCAGTCCCGCGATATGGGCCATATCCACGAAGAGATAGGCCCCGACCCCGTCGCAGATCTCCCTAAACCGCTTGAAATCAATGGTCCTTGAATAAGCAGAAGCCCCGGCGACAATCATTTTAGGCTTGTGTTCCTTGGCCAGGGCCTCGATCTCATCGTAGTCCAGCATCTCGGTCCCCCTGTTGACCGTGTAAGGAACAAAATGATAAGAACGGCCCGAGAAATTAATCTTATGTCCGTGTGATAAATGCCCGCCACAGGCTAAATCCATCGCTAAGACCGTATCGCCGTAATTAAGGGCCGCTAAATAAACCGCAATATTCGCCTGTGTCCCTGAATGGGGCTGGACATTGACATGTTCGGCCCCAAAAATCTCTTTGGCCCGTTCGATCGCCAGCTTCTCGACCACATCAACATGCTCACATCCCCCATACCACCTGGCGTCCGGATAACCCTCGGCGTATTTATTCGTCATGACGCACCCCTGGGCCTCAAGGACCGCTTCGGAAACAATGTTCTCAGAAGCAATCAATTCCAGATGATCCTGCTGGCGATTAACCTCATCAAAAATGGCTTTATAAACTTCCGGGTCAACTTTTCTTAAATGCTCCATATACTCTCCTTTGAGTTCAATAGCGCTAATCGGCATCGTTCAAATCTTCATTCCTTTTTCCATTTTTTTAATCTGGTTAACACGTCTTTGGTGACGCCCTCCGTCAAAGGGGGTATTCAACCATACCTTAAGGATTCTTTCAATATCTTTCGATTTAACAAATCTTGAGCTCATGACAAGGATATTGGCATTATTGTGCCTGCGGGAAAGCTCGGCAGCCTGGGTATTGTAACACAAAGCCGCATAGGCGCCACGCACTTTATTGGCCGCGATCATCTGGCCTATGCCGGACATGCACACAAGGATTCCCCTGCTATTTGGAAAACGCGCCACGCTGCTGGCGACTTTGTACGCGATTTTGGGATAATCACAACTTTTGGTAGGATCCTGCGGTCCCAAATCATTCACGTCATAGCCCTGTTTCAGTAGTACTTGCAGGATTTTCTTTTTTAAATTCATCCCGCGGTGATCTGCACCGACAAATATTTTCATCATTCTCCTTAAACTAACTCTTGAATCTTGCGGATCGCTTCTTTGATTTCTCTTAAACACACTTTATACAATTCTCTTGGCTTTCCGATCGGGTCAATAATGTCCAGGTTTTCTGCGCCATTGGAAACGGTATTGGCAAATTCTTTTAAAAGATAAACCCTTTTTTCCACCTCTGGGACACGCTCCAGCACCTGGTCCCGGTGTTTTCGGGTCATGACAATAATCAAATCCGCCTTTTTGAGCAAGATCGTGTTCATCGGCTGCGCAACGTGATCCGTAGCGTCGATACCCTCTTCAGCAAGGACGGCAATCGTTTCAGAGCTTGCGGCAGACTGGATAAAAACCCCTGTCCCGGCTGACATGACTTCAATATCGTCGCGCCCTTTAACTTTGCTTTTTAAAAGATACTCGGCCATGACCGAACGGCAACTATTGCCCGTACAGATAAATAATATTGCTTTTTTGCTTATAATCCTGTTGACATCCTCTTGGGTGATCACGCCTCCCCTGAGAACAACAGGATTTTTTTGCGTCATGTCAATGACCGATGATCCTGTACCGATCCTCGCGGTCCCCCCGTCAATAGCCACATCGACCAACCCATCCAGGTCCCTTAAAGCCTCTTCGCAGGTCGAAGGAGGCGCCTTCCCCTCAATATTCGCTGACGGAGCCGCTATCGTGCATTGCGATTCCTGGACAAGTTTTAACGCAATGGGATGATCCGGCATGCGCACGCCAATCGTCATTCCTTCCTCTTTTGACGGAACGACGACCGTCAGCGGCCCCGGCCAGCACGCATAAATGAGTTTATATAATTTAGGATCGGTCGTGGAGGTATAATTCGATATGAGACCCATCTGGGAGATCAGGATCGAGAACGGCTTGTCTTCGGCCCGCTTCTTAACTTGCCGTAGGCGTTTGATGGCCTCCGCATTTGCAAAATCAGCCGCGATGCCATAAACCGTCTCTGTCGGGAAAATAACTAATCCGCCTTTACGGATGACCTTTGCGCAATAGATGATTTGTTTTAGGTCAGGATACTGGCAATCGAGTTTTATAATTTCCGTATTCAAGTGAGTTTAATACCTAAGATTTTCTGTTTTTGATCTTCCTTATATTTCTGCAGTCTTGTTTCCAGCAATGGATCATTGAGGCTTAATATGCGCAAAGCTAAAAGCGCCGCGTTTTTAGCCCCCGCTTCCCCAATGGCCACCGTACCGACTGGAACTCCCGGCGGCATCTGGACGGTAGAAAGCAACGCGTCCATGCCGTTAAGCGCTGTCGCATCAATCGGGACTCCAATGACCGGAAGCGTTGTATGCGACGCGACCACGCCGGACAGAGCCGCCGAAGCACCGGCGCCGCAGATGACGACACGCACCCCTTTGGCCCTTAAAGCTTCCGCATATTCCGCCGTTTCCTTAGGCGTGCGGTGAGCGGACAGCACCTTCATTTCAAAAGAGGTTTCAAACTCCTTTAAGATTTCAGCTGTCTTTTCCATGATATTGAGATCTGACTTGCTCCCCATCATAATCGCGACTTTAACGTTTCCCATTCCTGCCTCCTTCACTAAACAAATTTTCTTCCAAACAATCAGCGGGTTACCTGCGACCTTCGGCTGACCCATTTAAAAGCCTTTGATCCGATATCCCTCCTAAAAAAACATCGGTCAAAACTAATTTTATCAACCGCCTTGTAAGCTTGTTCAATAGCCTTTTCAATGCCATGGCCCAAACTGGTCACGCCCAGAACGCGCCCGCCTGATGTTACGATCCTGCCAGCCTCTTTTTTCGTCCCCGCATGGAAAACAAACGTGTCATCGTCCCTTTCAGCCTCTTTCAACCCAAAGATCTCCTTACCCTTTTCATACCGGCCCGGATATCCGCCGGAACTCATCACAACACAGACACAGCTCCGCTTATCCCACTCCAGCTCTATTTCATTGATCCTTCCATCACAGCTGGCCAATATCAGCTCAACCATATCGCCTTTCATTCTGGGCAGAATCGCCTGCGCTTCGGGATCACCGAACCGGACATTAAACTCAAGGACCATCGGCCCCTCGGCCGTGATCATAAGGCCGGCGTACAAAACCCCCTTAAACGGCATGCCGTTCTTCTGCATTCCCCGGATCGTCGGCTCAATAATACGATTTTCAATGGTCTTGTACAGCTTCTCCGTCAGTATCGGAGCCGGGCAATACGCCCCCATGCCGCCCGTATTGGGGCCCACATCGTCATCAAAAATCCTCTTATGGTCTTGAGAAGATTCCAAAAGGCAATATTCCTCTCCATCACTAATGGCAAGAATAGAAACTTCCTCGCCTTCAAGACACTCTTCGATCACAATCTGATCTCCCGCTTCCTTAAAAATCTTTTGAGCCATAATCTCATCGACAGCTTTCACGGCTTCCATAAAATTCTGGCAGACAACCACGCCTTTGCCGGCAGCCAGACCATCCGCTTTGACGACAACCGGATAACTTACCTTCCTCAAATACTCCTCCGCTTCATCAATATCGCTGAATTTCTGGAAGTTGGCCGTTGGGATATTCCATTCATACATGAATTCCTTGGCAAAAACTTTGCTCCCTTCTAATTGCGCCGCCTCCTTGGATGGCCCGAAAATCTTTAATTTTTTGCGTTCAAAGGCATCGACAATACCCGCGACGAGCGGAGCTTCAGGCCCAACAACGGTTAGGTCGATCTGCTTTTCCTTGGCAAACTGGAGAAGCGCCGGAATATCGTCAACGCTAATGTCCACACATTCGGCGATTTCGGATATCCCGCCGTTGCCCGGGGCGCAATACAGCTTTTTAACCAAAGGACTCTGCTTGATCTTCCAGGCAAGGACATGTTCCCGTCCGCCGGAACCGATAATCAGGACTTTCACAAGAAAACTCCTCTCTTTGTTCGTCGTTTTCTTTGCTGTATGGCTTTCCTTAAAATAATTCAGAGGAAGCCATTACTGTGCCGACTTCATCTAATCTTTATTAGGAAAGTCGGCCTGCATAGAAAAAGTTTTCTACACTCATTTTCCTTTAAAAAGCATTAAGAAGAAATGAGTGTTGCCCCAGCTTCATCTAAATATTTTTAAGGAAAGCTGGGGCTAGCAGCATCCGCATTTGTACTTTTCTATGCTGCATCACAATCCTTCTTTTTGGATCACTCAAAACGTTTCCGATTTTATAATGCTTAATTCTTTTCTTTCTTAAGTAAGAACAGACCGCCGCAATGTCTTTGGGATCAAAGACAAGGGCCATTCCAACGCCCATATTAAATGTCCTGAACATTTCACGTTTTTCTATTTTACCCTTGTTTTGAATAATGTGAAATATTTCCGGAACGGGCCAGCTTTCGCTGTCAACAGCGACACACTTCCCTTTTGGAAGAATTTTTGTCAGTTTCTCATAAAACGCCCCGCCAGTAATATGCGCCATCCCATGGACAGAAAATCTTTCAAGAAGTCCCAGGACCTCTTTCGCATAGATCTTGGTCGGTGTCAATAGTTCTTTAGCATACTTTTTTTGCTCTTTGAACGAAAGGACTCTTCGTACCAAAGAAAATCCGTTAGAGTGCAGGCCAGTCGAAGGCAACCCGATAACCTGATCGCCGGTCTTGATAGCCGATCCATCGATGATTTTGCTTTTTTCAACCACGCCCACCGCAAAACCGGCCAAATCATATTCATCCGGTCTATACATCCCGGGCATTTCAGCCGTTTCTCCGCCGACCAAACTGCAGCCCGCCTGCCGGCATCCTGCGGCAATACCTTTGATGACGTCTTTTAGCACGTTGATCTTCAATTTGCCGCATGCAATGTAATCCAAAAAGAAAAGCGGCTTGGCCCCCACACAAAGAATGTCGTTGACATTCATCGCGACAAGGTCGATCCCCACCGTATCATGCTTGTCCAGGGCCTGGGCAATGAGGAGCTTCGTTCCGACCCCGTCCGTTGAAGAAACCAAGACAGGATCTCTGTATTGATTCTTCATTAAAGCAAACAATCCGCCGAAAGCACCCGGCCTTTGAATCACCGAACCTCCGAACGTACTGGCGGCATCGCCTTTAATGACCTTAAGAAAGGCATTGGCCTTGTCTATATCGACCCCGCTGGTTTTATATGTCGTTTTCTTCACAAGAATTTCCTTTTGATATAATCGATTCCGTTTTCAAAAATTTTTGCCCCTTGCCCATATTGACCGCTTCTGGCCAAACGTGTCCAATACGGATGTTGGATGAACAAAAAATGACGTTCGGGATGGGGCATTAACCCCAAGACATTCCCTGTGGGATCGGTTATCCCGGCAATATTCTCGATAGATCCGTTGGGATTACCGGGATATCCCGTTGTTTTGCCTTGCTCATCGCAATAACGGAACGCGACTTGTCCGTCCGCATTTAAGCGATGAAGGACTTCTTCATCCCGCGGCACAAACTTCCCTTCGGCATGGGCAACCGGGTAATAGACGATATCGTCCAGCCCTTGCGTCCACACGCTTTTTCCCGAAACCTTCAGATAACACCACCGGTCTTCAAATTTCCCGGAATCATTATTAATAAGCGTTGCGGTCTGAGAAAATCCGCCGTCTTTCTCTTTTAAGTTCCCCGGCAAAATACCCGCTTTCACCAAAACCTGAAAACCGTTACAAATGCCGATGATCAACCTTTGGTCGCTGATGAACCGACAGAGGTACGTGCCTAAGCGGATCCGCAATTCATTGGCCAAAATACGGCCCGATTCAATGTCATCGCCATAAGTAAAACCTCCGGGGATCGCCAGAATATGATAATCCATTAAACGGACCCTGCCATGAAAAAGTTTGTTAATATGAACGCAGTCCACTTGCGCGCCGCAACTTCCAAACGCAAAAGCCGTCTCGGCGTCGCAATTCGTTCCGGCCGTCCTCAAAACAATGACTTTGACTTTGCCAGACATTTACTTCCTTTTCCGATTGTAAAACTTCTCAATGGCTTTAACAACGTCTTCCGGTTTGTCAACAACTTGAAAGATGCTCAAGTCCTCAGCTTTGATGTTTTCCTCTTTGAGCGCCGACTTCTTCAACCAGTCGCTAAGCCCTCCCCAGAATTCGCTTCCAAACAGGATAATAGGGAAGCGCTCCATGCGTTCCGTCTGTATAAGCGTGATGCTTTCAAAAAACTCATCCAAGGTCCCAAACCCCCCCGGAAAAATGACGAACGCCTTGGCATATTTCACGAACATCACTTTCCGGCAGAAGAAATAATGGAACTCAATTAGCCGTTTCACATAACGGTTGGGCTTCTGTTCATAAGGAAGGTCGATATTCAAACCTACGGAATTGCTTTTTGCTTCCACCGCCCCCTTGTTGCCGGCCTCCATAATTCCGCCTCCGGCTCCGGTAATGATCGTATATCCTTCCTTCCCAAGAAGAAAGGCCGTCTTTTCAGCCTGTTTATACCAACGGCTGCCTTGCTTCGTTCTTGCGGACCCGAACATGCTGACCGCGGGGCCGACCTCAGAAAGTTCATGAAAACCGTCGACAAATTCCCCCATGATTCTGAATACCCGCCAAGGATCTTCCAGTTTCAATCCTTCAACATCTCGTTTATATTTGGCCATAGTCACCTCGTGTTTGATAATTCTATCGTCTTTTTAATGGACATATTGACAAATTGTTTAGGTTATAAACGTTAGATAAGGTTATGAAGGTTGGACAGGTTACGGTTCAAAGATAGTTTCAGGTTACTTGACGTTATATAAGGTTTTAAACCTCATGTAACATAAGACCACTTATTGACAGCAACCTTCATAACCTACATAACCTTTATAACCTCATTAACATTAAACTAACCGTCCTTACAACTTGCTTATTTGATTACCACCTTAACGTCTTCTGCCAGGCTTCTTTCAAATCCTTGATGTGCGCATTAACGCACACTTGCTGCTTAAGCCCGTATACGATAAATTCAGGGGAATCTTCAACCTGCCCAATGTGCCCAAAGGGAATACCTTTTAACAACTGTTCAAACGTTCTCTTATCTTTCGGCTTGACTTCAACAATAAAGCGTGAATTAGATTCCGAAAAGAGAACCGCATCGTCCCTATGAGCCGCGCCCTGATAAGAGACTTTATCAAGACGCGCTGTTACGCCAAATCCGCCGCTAAACGCCATTTCCGCCAAAGCGACCCCTAGACCCCCTTCCGAACAATCATGCATCGACTGCACCATCCCTTTCTTCACGGCAGACGAAAGCGCCTTAAAAATTTTCATTCCCTGCTTGGTATTGACTCTCGGAACAGTATTGCCTACCAAGCCGTAGGTGTCAAAATATATGGAACCGCCCAACTCGTCATAGGTCTTGCCGACGCAATAAATCAGGTTGCCGCCTTTTTTAAAATCCATCGTTACGCTTTTCGTGACATCATCCACAATCCCGATCGCCGAAATCAGGATCGTTCCGGGAACGGCGATCGACCGGTCGGCCTGTTTGTACTCGTTATATAAACTGTCTTTCCCGGAAATGAACGGGGTCCGATAACCGACCGCGGTCTTATAACACCCTTGAGCGGCCCGCACCAGCCCGCCTAAACGGTCCGGCTTATCGGGATTTCCCCAACAGAAATTATCTAAAATGGCAATCCTGTTGATATTTCCGCCGACCGCGATAATCTGACGGACCGCCTCATCAATGCAGGACGCGGCCATCCAGAACGGATCGATCATCCCAAAACGGATATTAATGCCGTTTGAAACCGCCAAGCCTTTTTTGCTGCCGAGCCTTGGAGCAATCACGCTCGCGTCTGAAGGCCCGTCGCAGCGTGCGCCAACCAGCGGTTTGATGATGCTCGCCCCCTGGACCTCATGATCGTACTGACGGATCACCCATTCTTTGGAACACACGTTATAATGGGAAAGGACTTCAAGCAATTTATCGTTCAGATCAACCTGCAGGGGAATCCTTGGATTCTTGAATTTCGGACTTGCCCAATGAGCCTTTTTGGTGATTTTAGGATTCCCTTCGTGAAGGAATTCCATCCCCAAGTCGCAAACCTGATGGCCGTCAAAATATAACTCGAGACGCTTGTTGCCGGTAAATTCGCCGATGACCGTTGCCTCAACGTTTTCCTCAGCAAAAAGATCAAGCAGGGCTTGGGATTTTTTTGGATGAACAGCCAAGACCATTCTCTCTTGCGATTCGGAAATCCAAATTTCATCATACTTCAGCCCCTCATATTTCAACGGGACCTTCTCAAGGTTCACCTGAGCTCCCCATTTTTGGCCCATCTCACCGACAGCGCTGGAGAGCCCCCCCGCCCCGCAGTCTGTAATCGCTGTATACAGATCCCGGTCCCTGGCTTGCATTAAAACATCCAAGACCTTCTTCTCCTGAACAGGATCGCCGATCTGTACGGCCCCCGATGAAACTACTTCTGATTCGGCCGTCAATTCCCCGGACGAAAACGTGGCGCCATGAATGCCGTCGCGGCCTGTTTTCCCGCCTACAACAACAATCCTATCGCCCTTCTTCGGATTTTTGCGCACTTTATTTTTCGGCATGATGCCGATAGTCCCGCAATAGACCAACGGATTACCGACAAACCTCTCATCAAAGATAATCGCGCCGTTGACCGTCGGGATCCCCATTTTGTTGCCGTAATCACGCACGCCGCTGACGACGCCTTTCATAATCCTCTTAGGGTGCAGTGTTCCCGGGGGCAATTTCTGAAAATCAGTATCCGGTGGGGCAAAACAAAATATGTCGGTGCTGCAGATCGGTTTGGCCCCGAGCCCCGTGCCTAAAATGTCACGGATAACCCCGCCGATCCCCGTGTTAGCCCCGCCAAAAGGTTCCAAGGCCGAAGGATGGTTATGCGTTTCGACCTTAAAGCATACATCCCAATCCTTATCGAACTCGATCACGCCGGCATTATCATGAAAAACGGACACGCACCAGTCCTTGCCGATCTCTTCAGTCGCTTTAACAATGGTCGACTTTAATAGATTACGGACCATTTTTGTTTTTATGGTCCCGTTATCCGAATAAGAATACCGAATATTCCCCCGGAACGTTTTATGATAACAATGCTCGCTCCAAGTCTGGGCGATTGTCTCAAGTTCACAATCGGTGGGATTCCGCCCCCTTTTTTGAAAATAGCTCTGGATAGCCCTCATTTCGTCAAGGTTCAGGAATAATTGCCCATCGGCGCTTAATGCCATCAGTTTCTGGTCATCGGCGTCCATCAAATCGACGTGAACAAGCTGAAACGACGCTGCCGCATTCGAAACTGGGAGCGACTTTTCGGGTTTCTCATTGTCAACAACGTGCTGAATCAATTTATTGGCGAGGATTTTGTTTGTGATCGTTTCCAAATCTTTTTTTGTCAGCTTCCCATGCAGAAGATATTTCTTGGCCGTGCGGACGGACTGGATCCGGTCTACCCCTAAGTCCTTGATCCCTTTAATCGTTGATTCTTCAACCGGGTCCATGACGCCGGGATTATGGGCGATTTCAATCGTATGTACCTTCTTGGAAGATTCAGGCCGGAATGGTTTTAAAGGCGCAAAATAATATTCCTGTGTTATGGGATCAACCAGCAAGTCCCGGCAAATGACTTGAACATCTTCTGCCGTCAACTTCCCTTCGAGAGTATAAACATGCGTCACGTCAACTTTTGAAATACCCGTCATCCCCAAATCGATAATGGATTTTTGGATGCCTTCCCCAAGAGAATCAAAAACACCTTCTTTATGCTTTATTTCAATTCGCCAAATCATGTGTGTGTTGGAACTAATTAGCGGGTAAGAAATCTGTTCGTAAGGAAAATCCGCGAATGATGACCGCTTCCATGGACGCCTGACAATTATCCTTCAACCCTGCTCAAAACTTCCTGGTAGGCTTCCTCGACGTCTCCCATATCATGCCGGAAACGGTCCTTATCATACTTCACTCCCGTCCCGATCTCCCACAACCGGCAGGTGTCCGGAGAAATTTCATCCGCTAAGATAATCTCACCTTTATATCGTCCAAATTCCAGTTTAAAATCGATCAATTCCAGATTTAAGTCCGCGAAAAAACGGCCCATTAACTGATTGATCCTTGCGGCATACCATTTCATGATGTCGACTTCCTGGTCACTGGCCAAATTCAGGGCGCGGATATGATATTCATTGACCAAAGGATCATTCAGATCGTCTTTTTTATAGCAGAACTCAAAAATGGGGACATTCAACTTCAATCCTTCCGCAAGGCCGAGCATACGGCAAATTGATCCTGCCGCTTTATTTCGAACAATGACTTCTATCGGCACGATTTCAGCCTTTTTGACAAGCATTTCACGGTCGCCGAGACGCCGCACGTAATGGGTGGGGATCCCTTCGGACCCCAGGTATTCAAAAACCCTGGATGACACCCTGTTGTTGACGATCCCTTTATTGACCACCGTTCCGCGCTTGGCGGCATTAAACGCGGTCGCATCGTCTTTGAAATATTGAATGATCAAATCAGGATCGTCGGTCCTATAGACGATCTTGGTCTTCCCTTCAAATATTCTTTCTCGTTTTTCCATAAGAGGCTTTGACGGATCAGCCGACTGATCCGTTTTATTTCAATCCCACCCGCTTAAAAATTCTGTCTGTGTGCCGGGTATAATATTTAATATCGAAGCAAGCTTCAATCTGGCTCGTTTTCAAATATTTTCTCACCTTGCGGTCACGGTTCAAGATATCCTTGAAATCAGATGTTTCCTGCCAAACCTGCATGGCGCAACGCTGGATGATTTCATAAGCCGCTTCGCGGGTCAATCCTTTTTTCATCAATTCAAGCAAAACCCTCTGTGAGTAAATCAGGCCCTTGGTTTTACCGAGACTGGCAATCATATTCTTCGGATACACCAAAAGGCCGTCCAGAATGGGTATTAATTTATGGAACATGTAATTCAGCGCAATGGTGCTGTCCGGGAGAATAATGCGCTCAACGGAAGAGTGGCTGATATCGCGTTCATGCCAAAGGCAGATATCCTCAAATGCCGCCAGAACGTTAGCCCGCAATAAGCGGGACAATCCTGAAACACGCTCGCAAGTGACGGGATTGCGTTTATGCGGCATGGCCGATGACCCTACTTGTCCCTTAAAGAAAGGCTCTTCGACTTCCAATACTTCCGTCTTTTGCAGCAACCGGATTTCCGTCGCTATTTTATTTAAGGTCGACCCTATGAGGGCGATGGTCGTCACGAACTGGCAATGGTTGTCTCTCTGAAGGATCTGGGTGGCGATATTGGCCGGCTTCAGATGGAGTTTCTCGCAGACGTATTCCTCGACAAACGGATCGATATTGGCATAGGTGCCTACCGCCCCGGATAACTTCCCGAAGCTCATCATTTCTTTTGCCTTCTCCATCCGTTCTTCATTGCGTTTCATCTCATCATACCATACGGCTATTTTTAGACCGAATGACGTTGGTTCGGCATGGACGCCGTGGGTGCGGGCAATACAAGGGGTATCCTTATATTTTTTCGCTTTTTGTTTTAGGACCAAAAGGATCTTTTTAATATCGGCCAAAAGGATGTCGCTGGCTTCGACGCACTGGACCGAAAGAGATGTGTCCAGGAGATCTGATGAGGTCAGCCCCATGTGAAGATACCGCGCCTCTGCGCCGATATATTTTCCGACATTATTAATGAACGCGACCACATCATGTTTTGTTTTTTCTTCCAATCTCTTAACTTCATCCATGTCAAACTTCGCGTTCTTTTTGATCTTCTCCAAAGATTTCTTGGGGATAGCTCCAAGCTTACACATCGCCTCACAAGCCAGGATTTCGATCTTCAGCATAATTTCCATCTTATGCTTTTCAGACCAGATATTCCCCATTTTCGATAGCGTATAACGTTCAATCATTTCCTAACTCCTTTAATTAAAAATGGTTCTATATAGTTTCCAAGACATAGCTTAAGGGGCGGGAAAACTGCTGATACTCAACTGCAAGACAATTTTCCCGATGCAAGATAATAAGTTCCTGTGGGATAAGTTGTTACAAAAACCATGAACTCAGATAATATATCAGAGAAAATTTTTGCGGTCAAACAAAATAAATTTAAACCCTGCGTTTTTCCTGCAAGTTTTACATAACCCGATGAAACTAAATATCTTATAAACTTTGCAAATAACAACGCAAAGATGTCGTAAAAGCGTTTTTAATAGAAATTTTAATGAATTTGGGAAGATTCACGTTACAATGACATTTTCTGTTTGATATATTCGACGCTGACGCCAACGGATTCTTCCATGATCTTGGGCGTGACTTCGAGAATCTTTTTTCCGGCAGGGCTTTCATAAAATCGGATCATATCCCAAAGTTCTTGTTCGTTATAGTACTTATCGTATAAAGGGATCAACCGTTCAATGATTTCATCGACATTAAATATATTTTTATAATAATCCTTTTGTTCTTCCGGAACACCGCTGATGACCTGATCAAGGTTCTGTTGCATATTTCGGCGGACACCGCTGACATCCATGAAAATGACGATCAGCTTTGCCTTTTCAACCGGCATCCCCATTTCTTCAAACTGCTTTAAATTAATATTTTTCATATCAACCCTGTCCTCTACGGTGTCGTCTTCGATGCGGTCAATCTGGCCCATATAATATTTGTGCGGGATGTTCCCCTTTTCGGTCACGATATAATAGGATTCCCTTTGGACGATTTTCTCTTTCAGGATCCTTCCGTCTTTGAGGTAGATTGTCTCGGTGTAACCCCGCGGACAAAAAAACATCATGAACGTAAATATCGCGATCATTATTGGTCTTCTTGGTTTCATAATTCATCCCTCTGTTCTATTTGGGTTAGTGGTGTTTTCATTCTAATGAATGTCCTGCCTATGGTCAAATGAAACTTTCTCATCCGATATGATAATTATATTGAATGCCCATTCTTTGTATGTTACCATAACCCGCTATGATCGATATTTTAAAGAAAAATATCAACCGCAGCCTGGAACGGTTCATGGACCGGGTCAAAGAGGATTATAAGTTCCACCTTGTCAATCCGGTCCTTTATGATAGCCTTCGGGAATTCTCCCTGCGCGACGGAAAACGCATCCGCCCCCTCCTGCTCATCCTCAGCTACATGGGATACTGCGGCAAGAATAAACGGATTTCCCCTTCTCTCTATAACGCGTCCACCTGCATGGAAATGCTCCATAATTTTATGCTGATCCATGATGATATCATCGACCGTTCCGCCTTAAGGCGCGGCAAACCCACCCTGCACAAACTCCTCGGCAGAACGGTCAAAACGGCTGACAAGGAAAAGCTGGGCTATGACCTGGGCATTATCGCCGGCGATATTGTCTATGCCTTGGCCATCGACGCCTTTTTATCGATCCAAGAGGCCCCCGAGCGCAAAGAAAAGGCCCTGCGGTATTTCATCCAAACGGCCGCTTTTACGGCCATGGGGGAATTTATCGACACCGTTTACGGCGTTGAAAAACTAGACAAAGTAAAAGAAAAAGACGTTTTTTTGAATTACACCCTCAAAACCGCAAGGTACACTTTTGATTGCCCCTTGGTCGTCGGCGCTCTTTTGGCAGGGGCCGGGCCAAGAGACATCTCTTTGCTGTCGCATCTGGGTCTCCTCATCGGGCAAGCCTTCCAAATCCAAGACGATATTATCGGGATCTTTGGATCCCAAAAGAAAATCGGCAAGTCCATCTTAAGCGATTTGGCCGAGTCCAAAAAGACCCTGTTAGTCTGCCATGCTTACAGAAAGCTTCGCGGCCAGAAAAGAGCATTGTTTGTGAAACTTTTTACAAAGCCGGCAAAAACTTATCGAGACCTCTTGGCCATACGCAAAATCTTTATCCATAGCGGAAGCCTGCAATACTGCCTCGGGGAAGTTAAATCGCGTTTCGAGACAACCTTAAAGATCCTCGGGCGGCTGAAAATGAATGACAAATACCGCGGGATCATCAAGAGCGCGATCTTCCCCTTATTCAAACATAGCAACGCGGTCGCTCAAAAACACCGCATCGATATCCGCATCGGCGGTCTCGGCTAACCTTAGGATGTATTAACAAATCGTTTAGGTTATAAATGTTGGATTATGTTATGGAGGTTGGAAAGGTTACGGCTGAACGATGGTTTCAGGTTTCATGAAGTTACGTTAGATTATTTAACCTTTTGCAGCATAAGACAAGCTATTAACGGCAACCTTCATAACCTTACTAACATTCATAACCTCAATAACGTTAAACTATCGATTAACACATCTCAATCATACTAACCGAGCGCACAATTCATCCAACACAAGACGCCCTTTTGAGCTTGTTTTTAAACAGCCGTCTTCCTGGACAAGAAATCCATTTTGGATAAACTGGCTGATCTTTTCCTTCTGTTCATCGCTTAAAAAGCAGCCGAACCGTTTTTCTGTCTGTTCTATCGAAACTCCCCGGTTCATTCTTAACCCGAACAAGACAACTTCCTTCATTTGCTCAAAAGGGGTTAACACTTCAAATCCTTCTCTTGCGGAATCCCCCTCCTGCATCAATGACAGATAATCATTGAACCTCGAGGTATTCCAGAAGCGTTCACCTTGAATGTGCGAATGCGCCCCAACGCCTAATCCAATATACTCGCCGCCTTGCCAGTAATTAAGATTGTGCTGCGAACACTTTGAGGGCTTGGCAAAATTGCTGATTTCATATTGTTCATAACCCGCTTTTGTCAAAAGATCGCAAACCAGTTCATATTGCGCGGCTTGATATTGGTCATCCGCCAACCGGATCTTTCTTGTGTAGAATCGGCTTTGTCCTTCAATGGTTAATGTGTAAAGAGACAAATGATCGCTTTCCAACCGCATAACAGCCTCAACATCTTTTTGCAGTTCATCGATGGTTTGATGAGGGAACGCGAACATCATATCCACGTTGATATTATCAAAACCGGCCTTTTTGATCCGCTCATAAGCCGCCACGGCCGTTTCAGCATCATGATTACGGCCTAAGCACCTTAGATATTTATTATTCAAAGATTGCACGCCTAAACTGATCCTGTTGACGCCCGCGTCTTTGAATATTTTCAGTTTCGAACTTTCAAGACCTTCGGGATTGGCTTCCACAGTCCATTCCGCATTGAATTCAATATGATAATTTTTATATATGATAGAAAAAAGCCTTTTAAGTTCATCCTGGCTCATGGATGTCGGGGTCCCGCCGCCGATATAAACGCTTCGTATCTTTTCTCCATAATACTGCTTCGATTCTTTTTCTAATCCGTCAAGATACAAACCAGCCTTGCCTTGCTGGCCGACGGAAACAACAAACGAGCAGTAAAAGCATTTCTTCTGACAAAACGGAATATGAATATATAATGTCTTCATTTTTTATTTCGTTTCCAGCGATTCATGGACATGAAACGTTTTTTATTCTACACCTTTAATGTTCTTTTTATATAAAAATTTCCGCTGTTCGTTGCCCGTCGTAAAACGTTTGGCCCTCCGCGGCCCGGTATAAGAACATCTTTCAATCTTTAAAAAATATTCAAAATAATGAAATTATTTTTTGCATTAGAAATTCTGTATGCTATTATAAAAATAAAGCTAGGTAGAAATCTCTTAATCAAAAGGAGGGTTCATATGCCAGCAAAGAAGAAAAAGAAAAAAGCAACAAAGAGGAAAGCCGCAAAGAGGAAATAACCATTAGATCGGATAAAAAGAAAAACCCTTCGGAGAAATTCTGAAGGGTTTTTCTTTTTAAAGCCAATCAAGATCGCGATATATGCTATCTTATTTTTAAAACAATTTCTTTAGCGGTTCTTTCCGCTATTTTGCATTATTCTTCTTCTTTCCCGCGGGCTTGCCTTCTTTCCTTTTCATGCGTTCAGCATATTCGGCGGGACGATTATACTTCAGCCATCCTTCCGCATAGAGGCGCAACCATTCGTCCGTCGCCCGTTCAATACCAATACTATAACCGGCCTTTTGGCTCTCAATCCAAAGATGCTTATTAATTTCCTCAACAACTTTCTTATCCTTTAATAACTCTCTTAAATCAGAAATCTTCATGTGGCTTCCTCCCAATATTCGTTTACGCTGAACGTCTCTACATAACGGATTATAATTCAATTTTCCAAATATCAAAATAAAATCTTATAAATAAACAGGTCTTTATTTTAGCGCAAAACTCGCAAATATTTCAGCTAAGGAAGGCCTCTCGTGTTTTTCAATCTCTCCAAAAAGATCGGCGTCTTCAACTGTAAATTGCAGCCTCCCCTTTCACTCGACAACCAATATATCACTTCGCAAACACCAGCCTTGCCGCAATAATCCCCACTTCATACAAAAGGATCAGCGGCACGGCCATGATCAATTGTGTAACAACATCAGGCGGAGTCATGATCGCGCTGACGGTAAGGATAATAATAATTGCGTATCTTCTTCTTTGCGCCAAAAAAGCGGGCGAGACCATACCGACCTTGGCCATAAACATAAGGACTAAGGGGAGCTCAAAGATCATCCCAAACGCCAGAAGCATTGTTCCGACAAAAGAAATATAATTCTTTATCGTGATCATCGGGACAATCAAGCTGCTGGAAAAGCTCAAAAGGAACCGGAGAGAAACGGGGACCGCAATGAAATAGGCAAACAGTCCGCCTATGATAAAAAGCAATAACGAACACGGCGCGAACACGCGCGCATATCTGGCTTCATGTTCTTTGAGCCCTTCTGCGACAAACCGCCAAACCTGATAGAGGACAACCGGCAGGGACAAGAATAATCCGCCTAACAGAGCCAGCATGATCCGTGCAATAAACGCTTCTCCCGGTGCCGTGAAGACCAATTGGCCCACCGGTTTAACAATATAAGCCAAAACCTTATCGACAACCGCATAAAACAAACAAGAGGAAACCAAAAACGCGATAACGCACTTGATCAGCCGGATTCTTAATTCTTCATAATGAGCGAAAAAACTTAAATCCCCGGAGCTTTTACTCATTGTCTTTCTTTTCGGCGCCGCCTTTGACTTCATCCTCAATCTCTTTGCCCGCTTTGCGGAACTCCCGGATGGCTTTCCCCAGGGCCTTCCCGATCTCAGGCAATTTCTTCGCGCCGAACAAGATAATGATCGCCAAGATAATAAGAATGATTTCCGGCATCCCGATTTGTCCCATAGCCCCTACCTCCCTTTGATTAACTAATCCTTCTCGATGGCCAAGCTGTTTTATTCTATCCGTTATCCTGGCTTAAGACAAGGATAAATACGCATAAGAAGCACGTGCCAGAATGGCGGAGGGTTTTCTTTGCCATCGATGGCATCAAAAGGCCAAAAATTTGCCATGCCGGAATTTCCATGGCATACTTAGGCTAACAGGAGGATAGAGTTGATAGCGAAAGCATTATAAGGCCTATCACCTTATAAAAACGGCGCCCTGTATCAAAGGGCGCCGTTTTATTTAAATAGGAATGGCCTCTTCATTTAAGCCGTTTACTTTTTGGTCGCCTGATAAATCCCGTATGCAGCGGCGGCGCTAAGGGCTGCCGGAAGCAAGGAACAACCGCTGACGCTGATGACCGTCAGGAGAAGGCAGGCAATCTTGATATAATATTTCATATCTTACTCTAACACAAACGCGGTTTGAAGATACATTTAAAATGTTAATTTTCTCCTGAAATACCTGATGATATCTTTGGGGTCGAGGATGTATCCATTGGACTTTCTTAGGTAAGCAGCGAAAATTTTAATGCGGGGCCATTATTATTTTAACCAGTCAGAAACAGTTTTAAAGAAGGCCTTGCCGGCAGAGTCTATAACGTCCTCAGTCTTACTCTGGAGCTTGTCCTTTTGATCTTCGGCTGTAACACCTGTTTTGTTTTTTATCTCTTCCTCTTTTTTCTTACCGCCCTCCTCAATCATGGACGCTGCCCGCTCTTTGAGCTGAGCCGCCTTTTTTTTGAATTCTTCTTTGACACCCGACGCGATTGAGGAAATTTTCTTTATTATTTTAAGAAATGCCTGTTCAACTGCTTGTTTTTGCGCCTCTAACCACTCGGAGAATGTGTTGCCGCTTTCATTTTCCTGCTTCAACCGGCGCTCCGCCAGAATGGCGGCCTTTTCTTCCTCTGATTTGCCGACGGTCGCAAACCAATCGCCGATTTTGTCCAACAGAAGTTCCTGGGTTTGGGCCTGCCCCGCGGATTCGGCATTGACTTCCGCGGCCGGCTGTTCCTGCGCCCTGGCCAAAGGCCACCCCATAAGCACGCAAAAAAGCGTTAGCCAGATCATCTTTTTCATCTTGTCCCTCTTTCGTTATTGACGGCCGTGACTGCGGCCAAATCAGCCGCTCTTCGGTTTTCGGAAACGCGGTAAATTGTCTATCTTCATTCATCATCTCGCCTGCCTGTTCCTCATCCGGTTCAGCCGCTCTTTGATCTCTTTTTCCTTCCCCGATTCCGTCGGCTCATAATACGTCGCCTTGTGGGGCATATATTCCTGCTCGACAAAATGCTCCTCATAATCATGGGCGTATTTGTAGCCCTCTCCCCTGCCCAATTTCTTCGCCGACCTGTACGAGGCGTCTTTCAAATGGGTCGGGACTTCCTGCAGTTTTTTATTCTTCACGTCCTGCAGCGCTTTTTCAATGCCGAGGTAAGCTGCGTTCGATTTTGGGGCGCAGGCCACATAAACCGCCGCCTGCGCCAACGGGATCCTGGCCTCGGGCAGGCCGATAAACTCGGATACCTGTAAAGCGGCGTTGGCCAGGACCAAGGCCTGCGGATCGGCGTTGCCGACATCCTCGGCCGCGCAGATACACACGCGCCGGGCGATAAACCGCGGGTCCTCGCCCGCGTAAAGCATCTTCGCCAGCCAGTACAGCGCCGCGTCAGGATCCGACCCGCGCATGGATTTGATAAAGGCCGAGGCGGTATCATAATGGGCATCGCCGTCCCTGTCATAATTGACCTGTTTTTTCTGAATGGATTCCTGCGCGACCTCTAAATTGAATTGGATGACGCCGTTTTCATCCTTCGGGGTGGTCAGGCAGCCGATCTCCAGGGCGTTGAGCGCCCTGCGCGCGTCGCCGTCACAGATCTCCGCCAGGAACTCGAGAGACTTTTCATCGGCATGGACATTCAGGTTGCCCAGCCCCCGCTCTTTATCGCCCAAAGCCCTTTTAAGCAGGGTCAGGATATTTTCCTTGCGCAGCGGATGAAGCTCAAACACCAGGGAACGGGAAATCAGCGGCCCGGTCAGGGAAAAGAACGGATTGAAGACCGTGGCGCCGATCAGGATCACATTGCCGTCCTCGATATCCGGCATCAACACATCTTGCTGGGCCTTGTTGAAACGGTGGATCTCATCGATGAACAAAATGGTCCTGGCACGGGCGGTCCTGAGCCTGTTCTGGGCCGCGGCAATGACGCGGCGCAGCTCATCGACATTGGAGGAAACCGCGTTGATGCGCTCAAAATGCGCGCGCGTTTTTTTGCGGATGCAATTGGCGATGGTCGTCTTGCCCGATCCCGGCGGCCCGTAAAGGATGATTGAGCTTAAGCGGTCGGACGATAGCGCCCTTGTCAAAAGCTTGCCTTCCCCCAAGATATGCTCCTGCCCCACGATGTCCTTCGGCTCTTCGGGACGCATGCGCACGCTTAAAGGATAACCTTTGAGGTCGGCCTCCTGATCATCCGCAAAAAACAAATCTTCTGATTGGGCAGAAACAGCTGTTTTCTTTTTCATAGGTTATACTAAACAAAGTTCCCTCCCCCTTGTGGAGGGTTAGGGAGGGGGAATTATACTTCCATCTTCTCGATAAACCTCTGGAAAACTTCCGGTGAATCGCACCCGAAGGGTGTACTTTTTATTTTTCCCTCAGATACTCCCGGTAGATCTCCTCAAAGGCCTTCTTGTTCTTGAAGGTCTGCTGATACTTTTCTTCTCCGAACTCAAGGCGGGCCGTTTCTTCGGGATCCGCGCCGTTATCAAAGTCGCGGAACATGACCACCAACGTCCGAAGGAGCGTGCCAATCGGCTCGTTGGACAACGCAGGGTCGTCCCGGCGCATCTTGTCGATCCGCTCGACATAAAAGCGGGGCTCCTTGCGGATCACAACACCCTTCGTTTCTTTATAATCGGCAATGATGCGGGTGATCATGCTGATCTTCTTGTCACGGGTTGACGCATCCCACACAAGGAGTGAGATGTCTGCTTCAGGATCCGCCCCTTGCGCCCGGCCAGCCGGGGTAAAAACGAGGCCTGAACTAAGTACCGCAATCGCCAGTAAAAGGAACCATCTGAACGGGACTAGCCCAACATATCGGTTAGACATCTTCATGATCTTCACCTTTCTTTCTCGCCTTTGTAGAGGGTCATCAAAAATAAACCGTGGGGCTGTCACAGACTTATACCACCAGGTTTGTTCCACCAAATCCCCGCCAGGACGCTGGCGGTGATGACGCACCATGTGGCGAATATGGCGGAAGGCAATGCCGCTTCGGCCGAGAAATGTTTGATGGCCAAGACCGCGCCCAGGCCGGCGTTTTGCATGCCGACTTCGATTGCTAAGGTGCGCCTGCGCTGTTCATTAAACCGATAAACCCGGCCGAGGCCGTAACCTCCCAACAAGCCAGCAATATTAAGGATAACCACTGCCGCAAAGATCATCGGCGTTAGGTGTGCAAGCTTATCTTTGTTCAGGGCCACAATCAAACCACAGATAAAAGCAATAAAGAGTGTGGAAAGGGCCGGAAAGAAACTCCGGATCCTCTCGATCTTCTCCCTCATGTGATGTTTCATCGTCAGTCCAACCGCCAGCGGGACCACCACCATCATGAGAATGCTTTTGAACATCGCCCAGAAATCAACATGCATATAGGTCCGGGCCAGAAAATATGTGAAGAACGGCGTTAAGACCGGCGCGAGGAACGTTGAAACCGTCGTGATCGCGATTGAAAGCGCTACGTCGGCTTTCGCCAGATAGGAAATAACATTCGAGGCCATGGCGCCGGGAACAGACCCGGCGACGATCAACCCTAAAGCCAATGACGGCGGTAACCTCAAGGCCTTGGCAATACAAAAAGCGGATAAGGGCATAATCAGAAACTGCGTGAACGTTCCCAGAAGCGGCAGCCAGGGCTTTTTAATAACAGGCAGGAAATCTTCGGGATTGAGGACAAACCCGATCCCCAGCATCGTGAACATGAACATGTAATCCAGGTACGCGCGAAAGACGGTCAACACCGGCGGGTAAAGATAACCGATGACAACCGCCAACACGGTCCAGACAACCAACAACTGCGTGAATTTTTCGAATATTTTATTCATATCGTTTGAAAGTCCATGACAGGCGAAAAATGCTTTTCGCCACATTTTCCGCCAATAGCTTATTTCCCTTTTGAGTGCAATGCCCAAAATCACCGGCGAACTTATCTGCAAAATAATCTTCGTATGTTCCTTCTTTCACCGCCTGTTCAAAATTTTGTTTGTTCTCGACAAATGTTATATCCTCAGCCGAATCAAAGATTTTTTGCAAAGGGAGGACACTGCGCATAGGATACTGAACGCATATGAGTTTAATGCCCTTTTTTTTAAGGGCTTTAGCCAGGTTTCGATAGTTGGTCTTGGTCGCATCATGATAAGCAGAATCTGCCGAAGAATCCGCTTTCAAAAAGAATTCTTGCGCCAACTCTTCTTTTCCCCACCGCTGATATAAAGCACCAAGTTGGCGATATAATAAATCTTTCTCCGAATGCGTCTCGACAACACTTTTTAATAAATCCTCCACAAGCCCATATTTTCCTTCCGCTGTGAGGCGGTCAATTATACCGTCTGTCCGTGTCGGATCGACGCTAAAAGCCCTTTTGAAGGCGGCTGCGGCCTTTTCAATTTCTCCGCGGCCCAAATATAATGTGCCCAAATGAACATAAATTCCGACCCCTGCCCGATTGGATTCGATCAACTGATTAAACACATCCATGGCTTTTTTAAAATCGCCCCTCTTTTCGTAATGATAGCCCAAATCGTGCAATATCTCATACGGGCTGTTTATAATCGATACCGCAGTTTTATATAATTCTTCCGCTTTATCCATTTCTCCCATATCTTCATAGTGGTGCCCGAGTAAAACATATCCCCACGTCTTCCGGGGATATTTCTTTATCGCGCCTTTATAAACTTCGGTGGCTTCATCGTTCCTGCCTTGCCTTGCGAGAAACTTCCCTAATAAACCATATGCCCAGGATTTGTCCGGCCTCTTAGCAATCGCTTTTCGAAATAATTTTTCTTCCGCGGCGCCATGCCCTAAACTTTCATAATACTCACCCAACATTTGATAATAATACTGCGTTTTAGGATTTAACTCTATTTCGGCAATAAGATCTTCAGCTCCCGGAAATTTCCTGTTCCCAGACAAATCGGCTATTTTTCTTAAAATATGCGATCTTAGAAGTTTGACCAATTTCACAATCCTGATTTCCTGTAAAAACAGCATGGTCCGGATCCTTAGGTTGTCCTTATATACAGGCGTATGTATGCTATCGTTAATCCCCATCATGGAGATAACAATATCCGGCTGATAATCTGCAATGATCTTGGCCAGTTTAGAAAGTATATACGCGGTATCATAACTGGGCACTCCTTTATTGATGACCTTGAACTGAATCCCTTCATTTTTTTCGTTTAATATCCGCTCAAGGTGGCGGGGGTAGGAATTGATGCCCCCGAACATTGTGGTTGATTCGCCCAGACATACGATGGTATAAATCTGTTTACCGGTTATCGAAGACCGGTTTCTTGCTTCTTCGATGGAAGACAATATCAATCCGCCCAGACGAAGGCCGATCTCAAGCAACAGGATCGCAATGATACTGGAGGCAATGACAAGTCCCATTTTTTGTTTTAAGGCCATTTTATCCATGGATACCTAAAGGGCCGAGTGCACACCAGCCCCTCTTATTAAAACAACGACATGCGTCGGTTATTTTCAATAATTAACGCCTGTCGTTGTTTTCACTTCCGCCCCAGAAGAGTGAACATGTTCTTCTTGTAGGCCTCGACGCCGGGCTGGTTGAAAGGATTGACGCCCAGAAGATAGCCTTTGATCGCCACCGCCTTTTCAAAGAAATAATACAACTGCCCCAGCGAATGGGCATCGAAACGGGGCACCGTAATCGTCATATTGGGGACGCCGCCGTCATAGTGGGCCTTGGCGGTCGCCTTGTGGGCCTGGCGGTTGACATAATCGAGGTCCTGCCCGGCAACGCAATTAAAATTATCCAGATTTTCCTTGTCTTTGGGGATCACGACCCCCTTGCCGGACTGGTCGACCAAAAGGAAGGTCTCAAACATGTTGCGGGTCCCCTCCTGGATCAGCTGCCCCATGGAATGCAGGTCCGTCGTAAAGCTCAAGGACGTGGGGAAGATCCCTTTCCCGTCCTTCCCTTCGCTTTCCCCGAAAAGCTGCTTCCACCATTCCTCCACGTAGGAAAGCCTTTGATAAAATGTCGACAACACCTCGATTGTTTTACCCTGCCTGTAAAGAAGTGACCGCGCCGCCGCGTATTGATATGCGATATTCGTATCCAGGTCCATCTTGGAGCAATGCGTCTGGGCATCGCGGGCGCCCTTAATAAGCCCTTTGACATCAAGCCCGGCTATCGCCAAAGGCACCAGTCCCGCCGGAGTCAGGATCGAAAACCGCCCGCCCACATCATTGTTGATCGGGAAACTCCGGTATCCCTCCTTATCCGCGATGTTCCTTAACGCCCCTTTCCCGGCATCTGTGATACAGATGATCCTCTTCTTAAGCTCTTTGGCAGCATACTTTTTTTCCATAAATTTCTTAACGATGCGGAAAGCCAGGGCCGGTTCGGTCGTAGTCCCTGACTTGGAGATCACCACCACCGTGATGTCTTTATTTTCCAATTGTTTTAAAAGATAATATAAATATCCTGAGCTTAAATTATGTCCGGCAAACTCAACGGGAAGTTTTTGGTCGGAAATCAGGAACTCCAATGAAGCCTTGATCCCTATATAGGATCCGCCAATCCCGATACTTAAGAGACAATCTGAGTTCGCGCGTATCTCCTCCCCCAACTTCATCAATTCATCCAACGACGGATCTTTGGTGCGCTGCGGCAGGTCAAGCCATCCGGTGAATTCAGCACCCTTGCCGGTCTTGTTCTCCAGTTGATCGTGCGCCTTGCGGATCTCCGGCAGCAGTTTTGTATAATCTTTATCTTCGATATATCCTTTCAAATATTGGCGGTCGAGTTTAATCTCCATGTCTTCCAAATTCCTTTCTTATACGGTTTTATAAACCCCGTCATTCTGAGCCCAAAGGGCGAAGAATCTAGCCAGTCCGGATCCTTCCACCCCATTGTTATACGATGGGGTGTCAGGATGACGCCAAAATAATACCTCCATCACATAGCCTCTTCAATCACCGCGCCGCCGAGCATCACATCTCCATGATAGAACACCGCCGACTGCCCCGGCGTCACCGCCTTCTGAGGCTCGGCAAACTCAAGACGGATTCTATCTTGCCCCAAATAAGTCAGGAAACCTTTGACCTCAGGAGCATTGTAACGGATTCGCGCGGAAACTTCCATAGTTTCAGCCGGAATATTCATGCTGACCATATTCAATTGGCTGGCCGTCAACCCTTGCGCATACAAACATTCCTCCGGGCCGACATACACCGTGTTGGTTTGTTTGTCGATTCTGTAAACATAAACAGGGGCGCCGAGGGCGATCCCTAATTGATCCCGCTGGCCGATCGTGTAATTCAGGATGCCCTTGTGCTGCCCGACAACTTTGCCGTTATTGTCCACAAAATCGCCGGGTTCAAAAACATGCTCTCCCATTCTCGCGCGGATAAAATCTTTATATCCCTGGTCAGAGACAAAACAAATATCCTGGCTTTCCCGCTTTTCTGCCACATCAAGCTTATAGCGCCGCGCCAAACCGCGGACTTCCGCCTTCGTCAACTCACCCAGAGGGAACAAAATTTTCCCAAGAATCTCACGGTTGATCTGATAGAGAAAATACGACTGGTCCTTCTTAAGGTCCCGGGCCTTTTTCAATTCAAAACGTCCGGCTTCAGCATTATAACAGACCTTCGCGTAATGGCCTGTCGCCAGAAAGTCCGCGCCCAACGACTGTGACTTCTCAAAAAGTTTCCCGAACTTGATCAGCTGATTACACCTCACGCACGGATTCGGCGTTCTTCCGTTTAAGTATTCGCCCATGAAATGATCAATCACATGGTCATTGATCTCTAGCGAATAATCCACAATATGATGGGGAATGCCAAGAGTTTTGGACATCCGCCGAGCGTCCCTCAACTCCGCGTCGCTGCAACAGGGTGCCTTTTTGTCACCCGGATGAGCCACATGAAACCTCATCGTGATCCCGGTAACATCATATTCCCGCTCTTTTAAAAGCGCGGCCGTCACGGAGGAATCGACCCCGCCGGACATGGCGACGAAAACTTTCTTGCCTTTATTCATTTATTTATCGTGATTGTTCATGTGATAGTATCATTCCCGCGTGCCAATTTTTCCCCACCCTCCCCTAACCCCTCCCATCAAGAGGCTGGGTCAAATGACATTTTTAACGCTAATTTTCGCGAATTGCACGCGAATAATCGCGAATTTACGACCAAAATTTGCGAAAATTCGCGTTTGATTTGCGACCATTTGCGTTAAAAGACTCATTTGTCCCAGTCTGTCAAGGGAGGGGAATTAGTTCTTCAAACTTGTTTTCCCTCCCCCTTGTGGGGAGGGTTAGGGTGGAGGGAGTTTTCCCCCGTGACCTTCTCAACCGCCCAATAGGTCGCATCGCAAAGTTTATCCAACTCCTTCACCGCCATGGACAAAGGCGGCATAAGGACAATCACATTGCCCAGAGGCCTTAAGATGACCCCGCGCTTTTTTGTTTCCTGACAGACACGCACGCCAATCTTTTCTTCCCAAGGGTATGGTTCTTTGGTCCCGCGGTCCTTCACCAATTCGATCCCGGCCATGAACCCGCGCTGGCGCACATCGCCGACGTGGGAAAGACCGTAGAATTCCTTAAGCCGGAGGCTTAAGAATTTGATCTTCGGCTGCAGCTTCTGCAGGACATGTTCTTTCTTAAAGACCTTGAGGTTCGCCAACGCCGCCGCGCAGCATAAAGGGTTCCCGGTAAAGGTATGGCCGTGGAAAAAGGTTTTCTGGTCCTTGTAATCAAACACAAACCCGTCAAAGATCTTTTTGGTTGTCAGCGTTGCCGCTAACGGCAAATACCCTCCCGTGATCCCCTTCGCCAAACACAGGATATCGGGAGAAACCCTTTCATGTTCGCAGGCAAACATTTTCCCTGTCCGCCCGAAACCGGTCGCGACCTCATCAACGATAAAGATCACATCGTATTTCGCGCAGAGTTCGCGCAATTGTTTGAGAACTCCCTTCGGCCACATGATCATCCCCGCAGCGCCTTGCACAATGGGCTCAACGACAAACGCGGCAATCGTTTTGTGACAGCTTTTCAGCATTTGCCCAAATTTATGAATACATTTAAAGGCGTATGCGGGATAGATTTCGCCTTCCGGCGCGCGATAACAGTCGGGGAAGTCTATGGTAATCGTCTTAAAGACAAGATCGCGGTAGACCTTGTGAAAAAGGTCGATCCCTCCGACACTGACGCTTCCCAGCGTATCCCCGTGATAAGAATTCGCTAAATGAACAATGTTTCTTTTCTGTTTCCGCCCGGTGTTCTGCCAATACTGGTAGGCCATCTTGATGGCGATCTCAACGGAAGTCGAGCCGTTATCGGAATAAAAAACCTTTTGAAGCCCTTTGGGCGCGATCTTCACAAGCTCTTCGGCCAATTCAATCGCCGGAGTATTGGAAAGCCCCAAGAGAGTTGAATGGCTCAGACGGTTTATCTGATTTTTCAGCGCGGCATCGATGCTTTTCTGCCCGTGCCCATGGACATTGACCCAGAGGCTCGAGACACCATCCAAATAACGGTTTCCTTTTGTATCTATTAAATACGATCCTTTCGCTTGGTCAATCACGAGCGGCTCTTCGTTGAGCCAATCCCGCATCTGCGTGAACGGGTGCCAAAGATATTCCTTGTCCTGATCCGCCAACCGTTGGACGCGATTGTCCTGGGAATCCGTATCCGACAACAAAGAACGAAGGTCAATTCTCGGGCGGCACGCTTTCCGGACTTCCGCCGGCCGCATGTCCTTTAAATAAGGAATGATCCCTAGGATTTTTACCTTCGCGTATCTTCTGATCACATCGGGATTGGTTGCCTCCGGGATCCTGATTTTTCCCTTTTGCGCCTGATTAAAGATAACCCCGCGGACATTCAGCCCTGTTTCTTCAGCCTGACGGACGGTCAAAAGAGTGTGATTAATGGTCCCTAAACTTAACCGGGCAACAATGACAACATCAAGGTCCAGATCTTTGATCAAATCCAGAATCAGATAATCTTTTTTCAAAGGCACCATTAACCCTCCGGCGCCTTCCACAAGCATTAGATCATGTTCAGAAGCCAGCTTCGCATAAATTCTTTTTATGCTAGGAATATTGATCGTTTTCTTCCGGCGGGCGAACGCAAGATGGGGAGATAAAGGTTCCGGAGCGTAATAAGGGTTGATCTGATTTATCGGGTCTTGAATATTTAGGGATTTCTTGAGGAATGCCGCGTCCTGGCCGGCGCATTGCACCGGTTTCATGATGCCAACATCAATCCCCTTTTCTTGAAGCAGGACGCCCAAGGCCAGAGTGGCAACCGTTTTTCCGACATCCGTGTCCGTCCCTGTGATAAAAATCCCTTTATGTCTCATCGCCCTGCCTCAACCCATATCACTTCAAACGTGGCGTATACTCCCCGAGGATCTTTAAAACGCGCATTGTAATACCGGCCTGCTTGATGGAATAAATCTTTGCCCATATAGACGTCTCTTGACAAGGCATTGGCGCCGATATCTTTGATCCATTTGACCAAACTCATCATATCGGGGAAATGGGCCCTGAGATATTCCGACTCGACATGTATCGAGCGAAAACCGGCAACGGTCAGGGCATTCTCCACTTGCCTCCTGTCGGCCAATCGATGTATTGTGAAATCATTCTTACTGCTTCTCTCGCGTAAACACGTATCCAGGGCCGAAAATAATTCCCGGAATGTCTCGCGTCCGAACATCGTCAAATATAATTTACCCGTCCGGCTTAAACGCGTACGGCACTGCGCAAACGCCAGGGGCAGATCTTCGACCCACTGGTAAGCTAAGTTCGATACAATCATATCGAAGGTTTCTTCTTTAAACGGCAAGCTGGCGGCATCCGCCAGGACAATCTTGAAACGCCCTTCCCTTTCCCGCGCGCGGGAAACCATGCCGGGCGCGAAATCAAGCCCAACAACCATAACAGTTGGGAAGACAGCGGTCAGCTGCTGCGTGAACCATCCGGTCCCCATCCCAATATCCAGAAGGGGAAGCTGGACGTTTTGCGGACTGGCCTTCTCGATCAGCCTCCTCCCGATGTTCTTGTGCACATCCGCCAGGCTGTCATACCGCAGGGCAGCATCGGAGAAACCGTCACGGACTTTTTGTTCGCATACAGCTCTTGCCATTTACAGGGTCGACTCCTTTAAGAAAGCTTCCAGGACCTGATTGAATTCATACGGCTTGCTTAAAAAAGGAAAGTGCCCGCATTCTTCGAAGAAATCGAACCGCGAGTGCGGCGACAATTCCTTCAAGAACGCCACTGTCTCCTTGGTGCAGATCTCGTCTTCCCTGCCGTTGATAAACTGCATCGGGACATGCACCCTTTTTAACACTTCCCTTAAGTCCTCTTTCTCCAATATGTCCAAATATTCCAGCAAGGCTTTTTGCATCGGCGCTTCGTCCGTCCGCCGGAAGATTTGAAGCCACTTGAAACGGCGGGTCTGGCGTTCCTGCCTTGTAAACAATGACCGGAAGAAAATATTTATAATGGACGGATAATCCGTCTGCAAGTGCTTCCCCAATTTGCGGATTCTTTCTATATCAAGCCCGTGAGGATAATCCCCGGACTTGGAAAATTTGGGCATGGACCCGACAAAGATCATGCGGGCGATATTCTCCGGAAATATTTCGTATAATTTCAGCGCGACCAATCCGCCTATAGAACTGCCGACAACCGTCACTTTTTTGACGTCCGTCTGTTCCAGAAGAAACTTCAGGTCTTTGACCATGACATCGAGATTCACTTTTTCCCAGCCGCTTTTGCCGTGGCCGGGCAGGTCAACGGTGACCACTTTGTAAAATTGGGAAAAGAACTTCGATTGTTGGCGCCAGATCCGTTTATCCACTCCCCAGCCATGGATGAACATAAGGTTGTTGCCGTCGCCAATGATATCATAGTGCCATTCAATCCCGCTCGGTGCTTTTAGATGAGGCATAGTTGTTTTCCTATTCTTTGTAATTGTTCAAGAAGGGAATCCAGGTCCGCTTGCGTGTGCGCCGCCGTCACGGTCAGCCGCAACCGCGCCGTGTTTGGGGGTACCGTCGGCGGACGGATGGCCGCGATCAATATCCCCTGATTCAACAAATTCCTTGAGAACGCGGCAGCCGCATCCGGCTCCCCTACCAAAATGGGAATGATCGGTGTCTGCGATTCCCTTGTATCAAACCCCGATTGCTTAAGCGCGTGGTGGACATAACGGGTATTTTGCCACAGCCGGTTTCGTCTTTCGGGTTCTTTTTCGATGATCTCAATGGCCTTGAGAGATGCCGCCGCGACTGATGGCGGCATACCCGTCGTATAAATAAAACTTCGCGCCTTGTTCACCAAGAACGCAATAAGCCCGTTCGATCCGCAACAATAGGCCCCAAACGAGCCAGCCGCTTTCGACAATGTCCCCATCTGGATATCGATCTCTGTTTCGACCCCGAAATATTCAGCCAGACCTTTCCCGCTTTCCCCCATAACGCCCAGCGCGTGGGCCTCATCGATCATGACCAGGCAATCGTACTGTTCGGCCAAGGCAACGATCTTATCCAGCGGCGCAATATCGCCGTCCATGCTGAAAACACTGTCCGTGATGATCCCGCGTTTCCGGAAAGGCCCCGAGGACTTGAGCATTTCTTCCAGGCTCTCCATATCCCGGTGGCGATAGCGTCGGCATTTGGCCTGGCTTAATTGGATGCCGTCTATGATGGAAGCGTGATTCAATCTGTCTGAGAAAATGATATCCTCGCGCCCGAAGATGCTTGGGATAATCCCGACGTTTGCCATATATCCTGTACTGAACACAAGAGAGCTCTCGGCGCCTTTAAACGCGGCGATCTTGGCTTCCAGCGCCTGATGGGAGGACATGTTCCCGCAGACAAGCCTTGAGGCGCCGGCACCGAACCCTTCGTTTCTTATGGCTTCCGCCGCAGCCTGCCCCAAACGCGCATCGCAGGCAAGCCCCAAATAATCGTTTGAGCAAAAATTCAAGACCTTTCGTCCGTCAACAACAATTTCCCGGCCCTGTCTTCCGGAAAGCCGCCGCATTTCCCGTTTAAGCCCGTCCTGGGCTAAATCCGACAATTCCTCATCAAAAAATGTTTTTGCCGTCTGGCTCATGGCCCCTATCCTATATGGACAACATCCCCGCTCATCCTTTTAATTTTCAAGCCGTTATCATCACGAATGATCAATCCGCCGTTCTCATCGAGATCCACGGCCTCCCCTTCAACATCGCCGCTTGGGTCAATCACACGGACATGATGTCCCAATGTTGAGGAGAGCTGTTTCCATCGCGCAATCACCGGGGCAAATCCGTCTTTGCCCAGGACCGCATACCATCGCTCCAAGGACCGCAAGACTTCCTGCATAAGGACGACACGGGAGATTTTTTGCCCCGTTTCATTTTTTATCGAAGTCGAATGGGGAGGCAATTGACTTAACGACGCGTTCACATTGATCCCTATGCCGACAACAATGAAGCGCACTCGGTCCATCTCGGCGCTCGACTCCGTCAGGATCCCCGCAAGTTTTTTGTCGCCTACCAAAATATCATTCGGCCATTTGATTTTCGCCGCTATGTTGCAAAATTTATTGACAGCCTCACAAACCGCGACCGAGCTGAGCAGGGTCAATTGGGTCAGATCAGATGGCAATAATGCCGGCCGCAGGATAACCGACATGTAGATCCCTTTGCCCTTTGGAGAGGCCCAGCTGCGGCCCAAGCGCCCTTTTCCCTTGGTCTGGCTTTCGGCGCACACGACAGTCCCTTCGCAAGCGCCTTCCACCCCCAACTGAAAAGCCACATCCATGGTTGAGGTGAGTGAATCAAAATGCCGGATATCTTTCCCCAGGATCTTTGTCCCTAATTCAAAAAGGATTTCAACAGGAAGAAGCCTATCCGGAGAGGACAGGTACCGGTAGCCCAAATGCGGGACAGCAACGATATCGTAGCCATCTTCACGCAGTTCCTGGATATATTTCCAGATCCCGGCTCGGCTGATCTTGATATGCCGGCTGATTTCCTCTCCGGAAAGATACCCTCCGGCCGACTTTAAGAAATGAACGATCTTATTGCGCATGATCCCCTTTTAAAATCCCCTATCACACCCCGGGAGTGTGATTCAGGGTGTGATTAAAATATTAACTCTGTGCGATTTCATTGTCAACCTGAATCCAGGATATAGTTTACATAGAATCGTAGGGCGGCTTCGCTTGTTTATCTCCAAATCATTGACAAGCACAATCGGCAATGTTATATTGACACGGCGTATTCAGGGAAGCCGGGGCCATACTCGCTTTTCTAAACAAATAATATTGAAACGAGTATTGCCCCATATTTCTCTGGACATAAGAATTGATTGATTATTGAAATATGGGGCCATAGCTCAGCTGGGAGAGCGCTTGCATGGCATGCAAGAGGTCGCGAGTTCGATCCTCGCTGGCTCCACCAAGATACGAGGACGAGTTCATAGAACGAGTCCGAGTTTTGGTGGTATTTGATTTTCCTCTGTTTAGTAAAAATCAAATGCCACCAAGAAACGAGCACGAGCTCATGGAGCGAGTCCGAGTTTTGGTGGTATTTGATTTTCCTCTGTTTAG
>JAFGFL010000012.1 GCA_016931055.1 Candidatus Omnitrophota bacterium
AACAAAAAGTGGTCGGAGCGGTGAGGCTTGAACTCACGACCTCTTGTACCCCATACAAGTGCGCTAGCCAACTGCGCTACGCTCCGAGAAAATTTTACACTTACGGAACGAAGCGACGTAAGTGTTAGATTTTCTCGCCCTCTCTCTAACAACCATCTGAGGGCAAAAAATGCTAAAAATTATTTTCTTAACCCTCAATCCAACTTCGTTGTCTTGAGAGTGATTTTGGCTAAGACTTATGTTCGCTCATGCTCCATAAGTCTAAGCCAAAATCAAATGCTAGATATTTTCGCACCCCCTCGGAAATCCACCGGGGTGCTAAAAATAGAAATAATGCATTACCCTCAAGAAAGCTTAAATTGTGTGTTAGCTAAGGATGAATTTTAGCGTTACTAATACTAATATAAGTAGAGGGCAAAAACAAGACCTTATTATACTAAATCCCCGTGAATCCGCAAAGGAAAAAACGGAGACAAAAAGCGTTATACATAAAGAAAGTTCATTAATATCAACGTTCCGGGAAATCCTCTCAACGGATAATTTACCGTAATTTTTTGGGATATATTCTTTATCTTTTGGTTTCATTTCACCCTATATGGCTGAAGGACCTTCAAAAGTTCGTTGTTTTCGATGCCCAGTTCCTTTGCCCGATCACAATTCTCAATAGCCAGATTATATTGCTTCTGTTGAAAATATATAACAGCTAAGTTATGATACGCCTCTTTATAATCCTTTTTAATCTCTGTCGCCTTCTTCCATGAGGCTATGGCCTCTTCGATTTTATTGATTGAAAAATAGGCATTGCCAAGGTTATAATACGCGTTGGCGTGGTCGTTCTTGATCTCTATCGCTTTTTTATAGGCGGATATTGCCTCGCCGCCTTTATTCAGAGCGAGATATGTATTGCCAAGGTTATTATATGCCGTTTCATAATCAGGCCTGATTTCTATTGCCTTCTTCCATGCGGCTATCGCCTCTTCATCTTCACCGTTGTTATGATATTCATTACCAAGATTATAATAGACCCTCGCGCTGTCAGGAGCATATTTTAAAAGCCTTTGGAAAAACAACAGCGGCTCTCGCCAATAAACATTCTGCTTGACCGTTAAATAAGAATGCCAAGCCAGTAAACCTATGACGAAAGAAACTGCCAGGATCCTCAACGCTTGAACTTTATAAAAAGACTGCAAGCCCTTGGCGGCTACTAAAAAGAACCCGATCGACGGTAGATAGAGCCAATGCTCGGCCATGTAAGCGTTGATCGGGTAGAGGTTCAGGACGGGCAACAAAGCAATGAAGAACCATGATAGCGAAAAAGAGATGAGCGGGCTATCCTCCCTTTTCCGGAACGCAACGGTTAACAGCGCAAGCAACAGGCTCATGCCCAGAATGCATTTGGGATCGCTAAAACGGAACAGCGGGTGCCCATATTCCATATGCAGATCAAGGGGCAGAAATAAAAGCCGCACATAGCTTGTTATCGCCGCAAAAACCCCGGGGAGCCTTTGCCCCAGGGTCGCCGTATTGGTAACATCTGGCAGGATAGCCTTAAAAACGGTCACTCTTAAGAGGACATAGATCAATGAGATGCCAACGATCAGAAAGAAATTTTTTATATGAACCTTTTTTTTGAAGCTATAGTGATAAAGCAGCAATAGCACCGGCAGGATCAAGCTGCTCTCCTTCGATAAGAGGGCTAATGCGTAACTGAATAACATCAGGATGCACGTTCCTACGCGTTTTGACGGGGAGCTTTTTATGTAAAAAATAAAGCACATCAGCATGAATAATAAGGCCATGGAGTCGGCCCTTCCGGAGATATAGGTCACGACCTCGGTATGAACGGGATGGACAATAAAGAGAGCTCCTGTCAAAAAAGATAAGAGGTTGTCCTTAAAGATCATGTTCATCAGCACATAAATACTCAATGCCGCCAGGACGTGCCATAAAATGCTGGTCAAGTGATACCCTTTCGCGTCTGACTTCCATAAGGAATAGTCGATTATGTAGGTTATCATCTGCAGCGGGCGGTAAAATTTCCAGGTTTTCTTCCCCGCGCCCGCTCCGATGTCTTGCGTGAAAATCTGGGGTAAAGAGGACCAGCCTTTGACATAACTGTTGTCTTTGATCAAGATCTGGTCATCCCAGATGAACCCGTTGTTCAGCGAATTGCCGTAAACAGCAAAACCCAGAATTATTATAAAAGTAACAGAGAAAAGGATCATTTTCTTTTGCGGGGGTTCTTGATCGATATTATTTAGAGCGCATTTTTTATATTTTGGGTTCATGGGTGATAACTTAATTGACCTTGCACGGTTAAATTTTCCGGTGGACAGATTAAATATTTGAAAATCTTTTAATTTATCTATACGGCTGAAGGGCCTCTAAAAGCTCATTGTTCGCGAGGCCTAACTCCTTTGCCCTGTCGCAATTTTTAATAGCTAAATGATACTGCTTCAGTTGAAAATATACGATAGCTAAGTTATTATACGCCTCTTTAAAGTCCCTATTGAGTTCTATCGCTTTCGTATAGGAAGCTATCGCTGCTTCGTTTTTATTGATTGAGGAATAGGCGATGGCAAGATTGTAATACGTATTTGCATCAGGTTTAATTTCTATCGCTTTCTTATAAGCAGCGATCGCGTCTTCATTTCTATTCATCGCGTGGTACATGGTCCCAAGGTTATTATACGCCTCAAGAGAATCAGGCTTGAGTTCTATGGCCCTATTGTAGGAATCGATCGCTTCCTTCTGCATCTTTATGGCATCGTAGGCGTTGCCCAAATTAACATACGCGCCGGCATAATCGGGCTTGATTTCCACAGCCTTCTTATAGGCGGCAATCGCGTCAGGGTACTTTCCGGCATCACGGTAAATATTCGCCAAATTAAAATAAGCGTCGGCAAACCTTGGGTCAAAGCCGATGGCCTTTTGATATGCCGCGGCCGCTTTGTCTCTTTTATCGATGGCACTATAGGCGATCCCAAGATTATTATAGACCCTTGAACTACCGGGGGCGTATTGAAGGGTCCTTTCGTAAAAACGTATGGGGTCTTGCCAATAGGTATTCTGCTTGACCGTTAAATAAGAATACCAACCCAATAAACCTATGACGAAAAGGATGGTAAAGAGCCTGAACCCCTCCATTTTATAGAACGAATGTATACCCTTGGCGATTATTAGAAAGAATCCGATAGATGGCAAATACAACCAGTGTTCGGCCATATAGGCATTAATGGGATAAAGGTTCAAGACCGGTAAGAGGGCAGCAAAAAACCAGGATATTGAAAAAAATAGTAACGGCGCTCCCCCCTTTTTCCTAAAGCCATAAATTAACAATGCCAATAACAGGATGGCGCCAAAAATGCATTTGGGGTCTTTCCAATGGAACAATGGGTGCCCATATTCCATGTGGAGGTGAAAGGGGAAAAACAAAAGCCGCAGATAGCCCGTTAGCGCCGCAAAAACTCCTGGAAGCCGTTGCCACAGAGACGAGGTATTAGCACTGTCCGCCAAGGGGGCCTTAAGGGCGCTTACCCTTAAGAGGATATAGATTAACGCAATCCCGACGAGAGGAAAGAACTTCTTTGCGCGGGCCTTTATTTTGAAACTATAGTGGTAAAGCAGCAATAGCACGGGCAGGATCAGGCTGCTCTCCTTCGACAGCAGCGCACAGGCATAACTTGATAACATCAGGACAGTCATTCCTGCGCGTTTTGACGGGAGGCTTTTGATATAAAAAATAAAGCACAACAGCGTAAATAATACGGCAAGCGAATCCGCCCTGCCGGAAATATAGGTAACAACTTCGGTATGGATGGGATGGACAACGAAAAGCGCTGATGTCAAGAATGACAAGGCATGATCGTTAAAGAGAGTGTTCAGTAACGCGTAAATGCTCAAGGCCGCAAGAATGTGCAACAGGATATTGGTCAGGTGATAGCCTCTCGCGTCTAACTTCCATAAGGAATAATCACTCATATAGGTTATCATCTGAAGCGGCCGGTAAAAAGCCCAGTTTTTCTGTGCGCCCGCGCCAATATTTTGCGAGAAGATTTGCGGTAAAGACGACCAACTTTTTACATAACTATTATCTTCAATCAAAGCCTGGTCATCCCATATAAATCCGTTGTTTAACGAATTGGCATAAACAGTGAAACCCAAAGTTATAATTAAAACAAACGACAGAAAGACTGTCTTTGGGGATAGGATATTATTTAAGATGTCTTGTTTGCGTTGCGGGTTCATCGTTAATAATTCAATGGTTTATCGATAAGGCCTAAGAGCTTCAAGGAGGGCGGGATTGGTAAAACCCAAGGCTTTCCCTTTATCGAAGTATTCGATGGCCAATTCATACTGTTGTTCTTCAAAATAAATAATGGCTAAGTTGCTGTACGCCATGGCATAATTCGGATCGATTTCAATGATTTTCTTGTATGAAGCGATAGCTTCTTGATTTTTGTGGGTCCCCCTGGAAATATTGCCAAGGTTATTGTACGCTTCGAGGTAATCATTTTTGATGTTGATGGCTGTTTTATAGGCGGCCTTCGCCTCTTCCAGCCTGTTCATGGCCTGATAGACAATGCCAAGGTTGTAATAGACCATCGCATAACCGGGATTGATTTTTATGGCTTCTTTATAGGCCGCGATTGCCTCTTCGTTTTTATTCATCCGTTGGTATACGCGGCCGAGATTATTATAAGCCTCAACATGGCCGGGATCGAATTCGATGGCTTTTTTATAGGAAACGATGGCCTCAGGCATTTTATGGACGGCCTCATACGCGTTTCCCAGATTGGTGTAGGCGTCGGCGTTATGGGGGGCCAGAAAGACAGCTTTTGTGTAGGCCGCAATGGCTTCCGCCGCCTTATTTTGGTCATCATAAATATTGGCGAGATTATAATAAGCGTCCGCATAATTCGCATTGAGTTCTATCGCCCTCTTGTACGCTTCAATGGCTTTTTCTTTTTCATGGATCGCGTTATAGGCGGTGCCGAGGTTATTGTACAGCCTCGAACTGTCCGGCGCATATTTGAGTGTCCGTTCGTAAAAGCGCATCGGCTCTCGCCAATACGAGTTTTGCTTAACGGTTATATAAGAATAAAGAAGCGATAGGCCGACAGCAGAAACGGCCGTGAGAAATTTGAATTTATTCGTGTTATAAAACGAGCATAGGCCGTTGGCGACGATTAAAAAGAAACCGATGGACGGTAAGTACAGCCAATGCTCGGCCATAAAGGCGTTGAGCGGATAGAGGTTCGATACTGGCAAGAGAGCGGCCGCGAACCATAAAATCGAAAAGAAAATTAACCGGTCTTGATTTCTTCTCTTGAACGCGTACGTTAGCAGGGCGGCGACAAGGATTATCCCGAGGAGAGCTTTCGGGTTTGACCAGGCGGAGATCCTGTTGCCGTACTCCATATGAAGGTTCAACGGAAGAACCAAAAGCCGCAGATAGGTTGTCATGGCTACGAAAATTCCGGGCAGCCTCTGCCCCAGGGTCGTGGCACTTGCGTTGGGCGTGCCCGCGATATGTAAAACACTCACCCTGACGGCAAGATAAACGCCGGCAAGGATTAATAAACTTAAGAATCTTTTGGCCGGGACTTTCGTCTTGAAGCTGCAGTGATAAGCCAAAATGAGCGCGGGCAGGATAAGGCTGTTCTCTCTAGACAGCAAGGCCAGCGTATAGCATAAGGTCATGCGGGCAAAGGCGCCGAACGGTTTTGTCGAGGCGATTTTTGTGTAAAAAACGAAGCTCAACATCATAAACAGTAATGCCAAAGAATCCGCCCGCCCGGATATATACGTTACGGCTTCCGTATGGACGGGGTGAATGACAAAGAAAATTCCTGTCAGTAACGATAAAAGGTTATTATGAAAAATAACATTAACCAGCCAATAAACGCTCAAGGCTGCGGCAATATGCAGCACGATGTTGGTGAGGTGATATCCCCTGACATTCAATTTCCAGAAAAAATAATCGATCATATAAGTCAACGTTTGGATTGGACGGTAAAAATGGTATTCATGGCCTGCCCCTGCTACGATCCCTTTGGTGAAGGCCTTTGGTAAATTGGAGAAACTTTTTATAGACAAGTTTTTTTCTATTAAGCCTGTATCGTCCCAGATAAATTGGCCGTTAAGCGAGTTTGCGTACACGGCGAAACCGAAAAGTATTATTAAGAAAATCGAAAGAAAGACGGGTTTTTTGTTATGCGGGGGGATGATTCTTGGTGGTGTGCTCTGCCCTTGTCGAGAAAGGATCATTCTATTAGCATTCTTGCTCTTCGGACTTTTTTTCTTCATATTTTGTTTTAGGGGATTTCCCTGCTTCGGATTTCTCCGATTCTTCCGTCAGCTTCCCGCAGTATTGGCAGGCGATCGCGTATTTATCGATTTCTTGATGGCATCCATGACATTTTTTCATGTTTACCCCTTAGCGTGTTCACTCCGACTTGATTTTGCGTTTCATTAAATCGAAAACAGCCTGAGAAGGTTTCTTCATTTTGTAGATGATATTATAGACTTCCTCGGTGATCGGCATGGAAACACGATATTTCCGGCTTAATTGATAGGCAGCCTTGACGGTTTCAATGCCTTCGGCGACCATTTCCATATGGGACGTGATTGCTTTAATCGATATTCCGTGTCCTAACTGCTCTCCTACTGACCGATTGCGGCTTTGCGGGCTGACACAAGTAGTCACGAGATCTCCCAGCCCGGTGAGCCCGGAGAACGTTATTTGCCTGGCCCCCAGCGCCTTTCCGAGGCGCGCCATCTCGGCCAGGCCTCGTGTCAGGATGGCCGCTTTTGTGTTCGACCCGAAACCGAGCCCGTCGCAAACACCGCAGGCGATGGCGATAATGTTCTTGATGCTTCCTCCGAGTTCAACGCCGACGATGTCGGTGTTGGTGTAGATGCGGAAACTGTCTGAGTTTAGGATCGCCTGGATCTGTTTGGCTGTTTTTAAATGATGCGAGGCGACAACGGCTGTCGATGGAATGCCTTTTGCGACTTCCATTGCGATCGTCGGGCCGGAAAGGACCGCGATATTAATATGGGCTGAGAGTTCTTTTTTGATCATCTCGGAGATGCGCAGCAGTCTTTTCGTATCGATCCCTTTTGTGACGCTAAGCCATAATTTGCCCGAAAGATCGGTCTTTACCATGCGGATCTTCTTGAGGACGGAATTCGCGTATTTGGAAGGGATGGCAAAAATGACAAGGTCAGCCGTTCGGACCGCTTCCGTCAGGCTTTCCGTTAGGGTAATATTGCGGGGGAGGTGAATGCCGGGCAAGAATTTTGTGTTATAACGGGTTTTGCGGACCATTCGGATATAATCTGGAAAAGGCCCCCAAAGTTTGACGGGGTAATCCTTTTTGGCAAGAAGAACTGCTAAAGTTGTTCCCCACCCCCCGTCTCCGATAACTGAGATGTTTTTGATAGTTGTTGACATAGTTAATATGTTCGTATTGCGTCGGGCGTATTGCGTTACAGATTTCTGATGAGATTCAAGATTATACGGTAAAGAAAATTAATCAGCTCAGGGACTTTCGTTTTCCGATTTTTTAAAATGGCTTCTCGCTTAACGCAACACGCAGTACGCACTGCGCACGACGAATCAATGCCAAACAAAAATTTCCCGGAAAACCTCCCACATGAACGCGGCGCCCCACCGCAAGACTTGGAGTTTTCTGACTCCTCCTTCGCGCGCGGGTTCGTCACCGGGAATGTCAGCGCATTTTAATTTCCGTTTGGCGCACCGGATGGACAGCAAGGGTTCCCAGCTGATGTTGGTCCCGAATAATTTTTCCTCAAATTCATAGCTTGAGTCCTTATCCAGATCCAGTTCAAAGATCAACCGTTTCGGATAAGCGCGGTAAATGACCATCGCATCGGTATAATGCCCGCCGTGCAGCAAGTTGATCATGGTTGTGAACAACCAATTCCCGAAACCTGTTATGGCATCATCATCATAACTTTTGGCACCTTTGGCATAGCGCGAAACGATGACCATGTCGTAGCCTTCCTTGAGTTTAGCGATACAATCGGGAATGAGTTCCGGGATTGAGTTGCCGTCCGGACTGAAGGTCAGGATGACATCGCCCTTGACGTGCGGCAGGGCTTCCATGTAGGCGTGGCGCATGCCCGGTTTTTGCTGGATAACGACGTCATATCCTTGTTCGCGGGCGTATTCAACGGTCCCATCGGTTGATTGGCCGTCAACGATCAATATTTGATCGCACCATTCGGGCTTAATCTTCGGCATGATCGTTTTCATGCCGACAATTTCGTTTAATGTGGGAACAACCAATGTGACGTTCATATGAGGCGGTCTCGCAAAGGATTAAGAGCAATTGGAGCGAGAGAAGGGAATCGAACCCTCGTATCAAGCTTGGAAGGCTTGTGTTCTGCCACTGAACTACTCTCGCGCGTAAATCTACAATAATATACGTTCCAGAAAAGATTTAGCGTCCCGAGTTTCCCTATATTTGGATATTTGAAACGAGGGACATAGGTTCCTCGCGACAAAAATCATGAATAATGGTCGCTCGGAACAACATCCCGCCTTTTCTGATTAATAATTATCGAAGGCGGGATGGTGGGCAGGGGAGGATTCGAACCCCCGAAGCGATCACGCAACAGATTTACAGTCTGTCCTCTTTGGCCACTTGAGTACCTGCCCGTGTTTACAACAATTAAAAAGTTTTTATATTTAGAAAAAACACGGGCTGCACCCCATTGATTGACAAAGGGGTGCTGCCCTCGTTCAATAAAATGGAGCTGGCGAGAGGGATCGGTTGGTTTTTCCATTAATAGGTTTAGAAGGAAACCAAACCGTACCCGCCCTATCTAAAAAAATTTAAAGGTAGGCTGGGTACGAACCCCCGACCCGCTGATTATCCCTCACCTTCGTTCGTGCTTCGACTTCGTTCAGCACTCGCCCTGAGCAAGCCGTGAACCGTACGGTTCACGGCACGTCGAAGGGTTCGGGACTCCTCGGTGAGGAATCCCGAGGTGATTGCTAAATAAAATGATCACCGAGGGGCAAATCAGCTGCTCTCACTTTTCTTAAATTAAAAGCCGATGAGAGGGATCGAACCCCCGACCCGCTGATTACAAATCAGCTGCTCTACCATCTGAGCTACATCGGCTTAAGATACAGTTATAAAAAAACGATTCACTGCCGGACTTTTGATACAATTCTACACTAAATTCTCTTCAAAAGAGACATAAATATAACAGATTTTCAAAGCGCTGTAAAGTCGTAATTAAGAGTAAATCGATGCAAATTATGGCCTCCCTTCTTTTATTTTTGATTGATTTGGACATCTATAGAAAAAAGGTTTATATTATGAATTGATTTTTGGGATGGGGTGTGATATTTTACAAAATCAAGACAAACACTAAGGTAAGCGGATTTTTGGCTTAGCAAGGAGTGATTCTACTATGAAGAAAATCGGAATTATTACCAGCGGCGGCGACTGCGGCGGGCTTAACGGGGTTGTCAAGGGCGCGGCCCTCATGGCATCAAAAAACGGCCTCTCGGCCTATGTGATTCCCAACGGATATGCGGGGCTGTACAATCTCATTGATTTTGACAAGCTTGTCGAATTGACGCTGGACCGTGTTGATTTGATCCAGGCGAACCCGGCAGGCTCGGAAGCCGGGCATTCGCGCGTGAAGATCAAAAAGATCAATGACGATCAGAAATATGAGCGGATCAAAAAAGGCCTGGAAAAATTCGGCATTGAGGGGCTTGTGATCAGCGGAGGCGACGATACCGGAAGTGTCATGGTGGATCTGTCGCAGCACGGCATTAAATGCATTCACGCGCCCAAAACAATGGACTTTGACCTTCAGACCTATTCGGTTGGCTTCGATTCCACGATCAACCGTATCGCGACCTTTGCGGAAGACCTTAAGACGACCGGCCGGACGCACAATCGTATCCTGGTCATGGAAGTCTTCGGCCGTTATGCCGGCCACACGGCCATGCGCGCCGGTATTGCCGCGGACGCCGACGCAATCCTTATCCCTGAGATCCCCGCGGATTTCGACGTGCTTTACGCTCATTGCAAAGAACGGTATTTCCGCCGGCTTGAAAAAAGCGATGTCAATGCATGCACTTATTTGATCATTGTTGCTGAAGGCTTAAGGGATGCCAGCGGCGAAGAGCTTGTCGATGAGAGCGCGGGAGTCGACGCGTTCGGCCACAAGAAGCTTACCGGCGCCGGAAAATATGTTTGTGACCAATTGACCAAGAGGTTTAAGGCGGACCCCTCTATCGCGGATCTCATGAAAAGAGAGAAAATGTATGTTAAGGGGATTTTTGAAATTCCGGAAGTGCGCGCGGTAACGCCAGGGCACCTTGTGCGCTGCGGGCGGTCTTCTGTTTATGACGTGAATTTCGGGAAAGAGGCCGGCGCGGCGGCGGTGATCCTGTTGTTAAACGGCTTGTTCGGCGTCACGGTTTCAGGCATCAAAGACGGGAAAATCCAGTATGTAAAAACAGCCGAAGCGATTGCGCAGCGTTTTGTGGACCTGGGGATTGTGTCGCTACATGAGCAATTAGGGATGTGTTTCGGGCGCCCACCGCAAAAAGTGGAGCTGAAATCCGAGCTAAAGAAAGGCCAGATCGAAAGGTATATGTAACATGCCTTCGGGGCTCATCAAAAAGATTGGAATCTTTTTCATGCTGGGGCTGTTAACAGCCTCAGCATTTTTTATTCGCCTTGAGAATTTCAAGAACAGCCAGATGCGGTCGATTGATGAAATTGTATATTATCGGATGGCCAAACAAGTTCTTAACGAAGGCCTTTCAGGGTATAACACGATTCCATACGGGAAGGAATTGGCCGCGCACGGCCGTCCGCTGCCGGATTATTTTTTCCAACCTCTCTTTAAACATCCTCCCCTCTTCACATGTTTCCTTGTTTTTTCCATGGGCATATTCGGCGCAAACATTCAGTCGGCCGTATATGTTCCTCTTTTGGCGGCGGCCTTAATGATCCCATTGGTTTACCTGTTGGGGGCGCTCGTTTTTGACCGGCGGGCAGGGATCCTGGCTGCGCTCTTTCTCTGGATGGATCCGGTCAGCGTGATCTGTTCACAAAAAGTCTGGATGGAGTCCACGTTAGCCTTCTGGATGGTTTTGTCGATTTATTTCTTCGCGTATGCTTTATATAGAAACAAAGACCATTTCTTGATTTTCTCGGGAGTAAGCTGTGCCTTAGCCGTATTAACAAAATATACGGGGATTCTTTGCCTGATGATTGCCCTATATTATGCCTGGATGTATAGGCGGGATTTATTTAGGAACAGGAAATTTCTCATCGGCTTTTGCTTGCCTTTTGTTTTTCTCCTCCCTTGGGTATTTTGGAACTATCAAGTTTACGGCAGGGACTTTTTTTTCATACAGAAATCGCTTCATCATGATGCCGCAAGGGTGATAATCGGATTAAGCGGCAGCAGACTTGTTTTTATGGTCATTCTGGTCTTTGTCATCGTGATCGGATGGAATATATACCGGCATTATAGGCCACAAGGTCCACTCCCCCCTGTTTCGGTAAAGGAATCCTTCCCGAAACGGCTTTTTATGACGCTGCTGACTTTGTTCACTTTGACCCTGCTTATTTGGGTTGTTTTCCCGCAGATCAAGAACAGTCTCGATATGAATTTTCTGCCAAAAACATCCTGGAGGACAGGGGCGTTTGCTCAGGAATCCCCGCTCTTTTATTTTCAACAGCTGATGGCTTTTTCGTTTATTTACTTTTTTGCGTTTCTTTCCATCCTGGGATTGCCGCGCGAAGACACTGAAAAGAAAAGAATTCTCACCGCAAGCGCGATCCTCATTCTCAGTTTTTTCATCCTTTGGAGGAATTATCAATCCCGTTATATCCTCCCGTGCCTTCCCTTCCTTATCGTATTGGCTTCGCAATTTCTTTTCAAGGTTTACGACATGATCAATAAAATTGCTTATTTCATTCCCTATATTCTGTCCAAGGCTGTCTTTGTTCTAGGGGTGATATTTATTATCGCAAAGACAACCTATGTTAATCATATCATCAGTTATCCGAATGACCTCTGTTTCTTCTAATCAGGGGGAGTTTTCTCCGTAAGAATATCGACAATTTCCGATGAAGGGGATTGATGGGTTTTTCGGTAGGTTGAAACCCGGAATTGATCAATGTTTTGAAGAAAATGATTGATTTTGTCATCCCGGAATTCGGAGATACAGACGTTTTCCCGGACGCCTTCCATGCGTTCGGTGCGATTGCGCATGAGAAGGCATGGGACATTGAGATAGTAGCTTTCCTCCTGGACGCTTCCACCGTCTGTGACAATAAAACGTGATTTTTTGATCGCCTGAATAAACTGCGGGTAAGGCAGCAGGTCCCGTACGATAACACCGGGCATTGCCTTTAAAGGAAGGTCCAACCGGTATTTCTTGAGCTGTTTTTTGGTCGGCGGGTGCAAACAAAAAAAGACCTTATGGTTTTGGCTGATCAATCGGACCAGATCGATGATTTTGTTAAGCCGCTTCCGTTTAAGGATGGTTTCGGCGCGATGGATGGAAACGACCGCAAAAGGTTCATTGATATTGAGCTCATCGCAGAGCGGAACATCAAGGGATTGCGCATAAGCTAAAGCATCGATATTTGTGTTTCCCGAGACAAGGTATTTCCTTCCTGCCACCTTCATCTTGTCCAGGTTATCATAAGCCCATTGCGACGGTGCGAAAAGATAATCGGACAAATGCATGGTGACGATACGTATCAACTCTTCAGGAAAAGGATGAAAGATGTTATAAGAACGCAGGCCAGATTCCAGATGCGCCACCTTAATGCCGGCCCTTTTGGCGGCCAGAGCGGATAATAGGGTTGTCGGGGTGTCGCCGTGGATTAGGCATATGCCGCGTTGTCTCTGGAATATTGTGTTGAAAATATCCCCGGGACGAAAGACGATTTTGACCAGGATTTTTGTGAACCACAGGATCAAGGCCCCAACGGTTGTAATATCTTCCTTGGTTGCGCTCAGAAAACATTCAGGTTGCCTGATGCGAAAATATTCCCGGTAGTTCTTGGATATGTCGGCGTGCTGCCCTGAGTCGATCAGGTTATAGTTGATGCGCCTCCGATCCAGCTCCTGAATGACCGGTGCGGTCTTGACATACTGAGCCTTGGTCCCGATAAAGATATGGATCATAAAAGGGTGGTGAGCTGTTGTTAAATTTCTTTATTTTTCCTGAAGATTGCTTTTAAGTCTCGGAATCCCGAAGAAAAACACAAAGACAAAAGACCTAAAAGAACAAAATTAATACAGCGAAAAATCGCGGAAATGAAAATGCCAACACCTAAACTATATCCGAAGGCGTTTGTTGTTGCCCCGCAAATGAGCTCACCGAGGCCAATATTCCCGGGGATTATGTTAATGGTGCGTGTTAAAAGTAGAATAAAACTTAATAAAGCGGAAAATTCTTTCGTTGAGGAAACATTGAGAGAATAAAGGCAAAAATCAACGCAAAAAACATAAATTAAAAAGATTACCAGAGTTAATATAAATAAATGCAAGAATATAAACGGAGTTTTAACGAAAAACAATATTGATGAAGAAAAGTCATGGATTCGCTGATAGAGCCAGATATTTTTAGAAGCTCCTTTATGGGAATGTTTTTCAGTGATTACAAATATAAACGGCAGAATTAGACATAGAAGAAAAATGGATTGAAGTATTTGCCTTATTGGAATTGTCGAATGGTTGAATATATTTGGCTTAAAGTAAAAAAAGACGCATAAAAAAGATGACATAACCAAAACATCAAACCAAGATACGAATATAATAACACCAAGCGCTTTTGCGTAAGGAAAGTCAAAGTCTTTTTTGAGGCGATAGGATCGATAGATATTTGTTCCTTGTGAAAAGAAACAGTTTGCGAATCGGGAAAGAATAAAAATGGGAAACCATTTAGAAATACTCAGGTCTTTCAGGCCCATCTTTTTAAGAATAATTAGGAATTTCACGCTTGTTAATAAATTCAGCAACAAGACATAGAGGGTAATTACTAAGCCATTTACCCAGCGTAAGTTTTTTATGATGGAAAAGTCCTGTTTATGTTTGTTGAAGAAATAAAGGATAAAAATTCCACAGAGTAAAATGATGGCGAGATTGAATAATTTTTTTTTGTTCTTCATGAGAGGGCCGACCATTTATTATTTTCTGCAAATAATGTAAAAAAATTGGGACATTTGATTAATAAGCGGCAATCTGCCAAGAATTTTCTCGATATTCAATAGGACATTTGTGTTTTGTTCAAAACGGCACATTCTATAAAATGCCATCGGGATTATAAATCGTTCATCAAATGTGATAATCTCAAAACCAAGTTCCTGTAAGGCGTCTTGGATTCTCTTTTTTGATTGAGGGTGTTCTTTAGCGTTATTTGACAAAAATTTAAGGAAATTTCCCGCAAAGTATTTGTTCGTATGTGTAAAAGTAAAGATCCCTCCCTCTTTCAGTTTTGAATGCACATTGAAAAGAATGTCTTTCCAGTTCGCGTTATATTTGATACAGCGGATGGCCGTGATCAAATCGAAATAGTTATTATCGAACGGCAATCCGTTCGAAAAATTATTTTGAATAATCTCAGCAGAAATCCCGATGTTGTTCAGATTATCTAAAGCCGCTTTTATCATTTCTTCGGAAATATCAACGCCAAATAAACGCGGATTCTTTAGTTCGGATAATATTTTTAGAATTCTTCCGGGCCCGCACCCCATATCTAAAATGTTAAGCTGATGTGCTTGATGCAAATATTGGAATGAGCTGCGGATGAAATCAGTTTCATAAGAGCTCACATATTGCATTCCGTTAGATTTAAAGTAATCAAGATATTCTTGGTTTAGAGCG
>JAFGFL010000013.1 GCA_016931055.1 Candidatus Omnitrophota bacterium
ACACTGGGGTATCAAACACCAGAACAGATGGAGCAAAAGCTGCTTGCAGCTTAATTAAAGTGTCCGTCAAACCCGGGATAGCCCATCTGTTCCCCATTCCTGATTTTTCCAAATACTAAAGAACAAAAAAGAATTGCCATTTTGTATTTGCTTTGAATTGCCCGGCTCCGCCGAGAAGCAGGCTGGCTGGCCGCAGCCAAGGACTCTGCCCAATCCGGCGGACGTTGTTGCTGTGCGCTAAACCACAAAAAAGATTATGCGCCCGGAACCGCCGGTTTTTCAAGGAAAATATGGAAAACGTGCTGCCAGCTGCGGGAGGCAATCCAAATGGCCGAATGACAAAGAAGTAAAACGGTTATTCGGACTACGTCCCATATTAAAGAACAGGGCCGGTTTAGCGCCGGCCCTGTTTTAAGCCCTAACCAATCCTCTTTCCAGTGCCGCAATTATTTCTTGGTTCAGACTGACACCTTCCCGCTCGGATTCCAAAGTGAGCCGTTGATGAAGTGTTTTCGGTATGCGGATATTCAATTTTCCGCTGAACTGATCGCGCGGAACCGGCACTTCCTTTCCGGATTCAACGGTCGCCTTAATCCACGCGGCCTTTGCCTCGGCAATCATCTTCAACGCCTCGGCTTCGTTTTCGCCCTGGGAGATGCAGCCCGGCAGATCCGGTATAATTGCGACAAATCCGCCTTCTTCCTTGCCGGGGATCATTTCTATTCTGTATTTCAACTGCAAATATTTTTTTATTTCGTTTTCGAGATTCTTTCTCTTTGCTTGGCTCTTGTTTTTGGTGCTCATGGCACGCTCCTGGGCATTCCGATATTATTGCTTATTTTGCTTCTTTGGTTTTTTCCAAGTAACTTCTCAGTAATTCCCTAACCTGTTCAACATAAACTTTCTTTACCGGTGACCGGTGCGGCACGACTATTGGATGGAAGTCAGGATGGCAAAATACCGTGTGACTTCCTTTCCCCGGCCTGCTTGAATAGCCCAATTCCAGCAATACTTTTTGCAGTTCTGAAAACCTCACCTCCTTTGGAGAGCTTAGTATTTTTTCAAACAATTTTTCAATTTTTGACACAATCCGACACTCCTTTATGGCCATATCGGATCTGCATTTTAATGGTACTATATATAGTACCATTTGTCAAGCTCCGATTTAGCCTTCAAATTGCATTAGGGGCGATGTTTGGTTCAAACGGGTTGCTTTTCCAATCTCCTGCCAAACCAAACACGTCCCCTATCCATTAGACTGCTTTGGGTACAAATCCTTTCTTACCTTTTGTGCTTTTCCCGGGTATTTTCTTGCTCCGCTTCAGATGCCTGATTCGCGTATCATCCCCCACAGTTCCTCCAGATCAAAAGGCTTTTGCAAGCACCCATTGGCGCCCAGTGACAGGGCCCGCGCCTCCAATTCCCGGTTCATGGCGCTGGACATGAGGATGATGAATGGTTTCCGCAAAGGGGCGGTGTTCCCTTGCATTTGGGTTGGCGTTTTAACGGGCTCCTGGTTTTCTTTGGTTGGTTCCGGGCGCGGGAACCGCGCCCCTACGATATTGTTTGTGTAATTGTTCCTGATTCGTGTAATTGCCTCTATCCCATCCATGTCTTCCATTTCATAATCTGTGATCACCAAATCAACTGGCCAGGCCGCAATTATCTCCATTCCAGCCGCAGCGCTGCTTGCACAGCGGATAGCATAGCCAGGCCTGGCCAGCGCCATCCCCAGCGCTGCTTGGAAATAATGATTGTCGTCGATGATCAGGATATTGGGCATGGGTTGAGGCTCTTTTTCAACGATTTTCAGCCGATTCTATTCAAATCCAGCGCAATTGTCAATATGCGAATTTCGCATATTTTATGCTGTTCTAGGATAATGCTTTTGGCTTGGAAAACGCTTGAAACCCATTGGAAATCGAGGCCCAACGCATGAAATCCATCCACGACGTTGCTTATAAACTTCTAATCCAGAAACTCAAACAAACCCGCCTTGCCGCCAATCTCACCCAAACCGCCCTTGCCAAGAAATTAAATGTGGATCAGACTTATGTCAGTAAATACGAAAACCGCGAACGTAGGCTGGATGTAGTCGAATTGCGGGATGTGTGCAAAGCACTGAAATTGAATTTTGCAGGATTTATATCGGATTATGAGAAAGACCTGAAGAATTTGAATAAAAAGTGAGTTGTTCGGTTATTCTGCCTTATGCCACTTTTTCTGGATTTGGACCTTAGTTCTAACATTTGAACTCCGGCACCAATCTTTATTTTCCATACCGGCGCTTCAATCTTTCACGGTCCTCGTTCGCCTTATCGCCTTTATAGTATATTTCCACCATCTCAATCTTATCTTCCGCCTCATAATACGCATAGATCACCCGGATGCCGGAATTGGCGCCGGTTCCTTTAAGAGTGCGGCACGCGAATTTCCGGGCCTTGTATATCTTCGGACATTCGATGCCAAGATTGGCGATTGGCACCAGACCCTGGTTGTCTTTATTTAGTTTGTGAAATAATATCAACTGCGTTTTCTTGAAAATCTCTAGGTCATTGTCCAATGACCGATAATGTTTTTTCATTTTTTTCAAATCCCGGTCAAATTCCGGGAGATGATCAATTCTATTGAATGCCGGCATCGTCCGCTCTCACCGTATATGGCGCGGTTCGGTAAAACACCGATTCATATTCAATTGCCTCCCCGTCTTCCGTAGTCATCCACGGCACGTCATTATGCGAATATTCGCTGATTTGCTTGGCATTTTTGTCAGCCAGTTTACCAATCACCTGGCAGATCATGTCCATTTCATGCGCCTTGAGTATTTCAAGTCTTGGTTCGCGCAAGGGCAAATACTTTGTTTGTTCATACTGAAAATACTTGTTTTTCACCCGTATGACTTCCTCGTTGCCGATCATTTCATCGACGATTGTCTTGAATTCAACCGGCGTCGGCCCGTGATGGTTCTTGATATAAGTTGCGCCGATCAATTGCTCCTCATATTTTTCATAAAAATCAAAATCCATAAAGTACAGGAGCTTGTATATAACCGTCTCACCGATATTAGGCCTCGATCCGATCTGACCTAGGATATATAAAAAGATTTCCTTGAATTTCATTACATTTTTCTGCGGCACATTGATACGCATGCCGCCTTTGGGTTTTTCAGTATCAGCCTTCCGTTCAAGGATGACCTCAGGCTCCGTTTTGAGACCCATTAACGTTTCCACGGAAACATTGAATATCCCGGATAGTTTCTTTACTTCCTCGACAGAAACCGCACGATTTCCGCTTTCAATATGTGAAACTGTTGTTCTTTGGACAGCCAATTTATCCGCCAGCATTTCCTGGCTTATTCCTTTTCCTTCCCTCAGTCGCTTTATTATTTTGCCGATATTCTTATTAAAATCACTCATATCATCCAATCCCCCTTTCAGACGACCCTCCCATATTTCACAAGCTCTTAATGGTTCCCCTGATCTTTCCGCGGCGTTCTCTCCCTAGCCCGCCTTTGGTCGACATCCCTTTTCTTATACTATATATCAGGTTATGTTTTCTGTCAACATGATGTTAGTTTTTATAACTATTGAATCCGGGTGAGATTTATTTCAAGGAGATATAACCCTCAGAACCGTTACCTTGAGTTCGCTTTTTTACTTAAAATCATGTTTTTAAAATATTGTTATCCGTTTATTCGGACTACGTCTTGCATTTAGTATTTTCGCCGTCGGTTCAGACGCCCAATTCATTTAAAATCTCCCACAATTCTTTCAGGTCAAATGGTTTCCGCAAACACCCATCCGCCCCCGCTGCCCGGGCCCGCGCTTCGAGGGCAGCATCCATCGCGCCGGACATGAGGATGATTTTAATTGGGATACCTGTATTTTTAATCCGCGCAATCAATTCCAGCCCGTCCATGCCTTGCATTTCATAATCCGTTATCACCACATC
>JAFGFL010000014.1 GCA_016931055.1 Candidatus Omnitrophota bacterium
ACAAGGTCCCAAGGGTCCGGCTGTTCGCCGGTTAAAAGGGTACGTGAGCTGGGTTTAGAACGTCGTGAGACAGTTCGGTCTCTATCTGGTGTGGGCGTGCGATACTTGCAGGGGAAATCTTCCCAGTACGAGAGGACCGGAAGATACAGACCTCTGGTGTTCCAGTTATCCTGCCAAGGGTAATGGCTGGGTAGCCATGTCTGGAAAGGATAAGCACTGAAAGCATATAAGTGCGAAGCTAACCTCAAGATTATGTATCGTTTCCCTTCGGGGATGAAGGCTCCTCGTAGACCACGAGGTTGATAGGTCGCGTGTGTAAGACCAGTAATGGTTTAAGCTAAGCGATACTAATAGGCCAAAAACTTGACCTGAATCATTTGTTAGTGTTACGGATTCTTGCCAAAGGCAAGAATCCGTAACACTGTACAAATATTCACCCAAGCCCATTTTGGGCTGGGGTAACAAAGATAACTTCCTTTGTTTTTGTTTACATAATTGTTCAAATTTGCATCAGGTTTAGCTGATCACTGATCAGTGGAACGCTGACGATTGACTTCCAGTGACATTACTGAGAAGGCCACACCCGTTCCCATTCCGAATACGGTAGTTAAGCTTCTCGAGGTCGATGGTACTTTAGTCGCAAGGCTATGGGAGAGTAGAACGTCACTGGATTATTTTCGCCCTGCTGGCTTATTGGCCGGCAGGGCATTTTTGTTTAAAATCGAAAAAGCTTGATAATGAAGACGTATCTTTGATACACTAGCCCGTTACGAGAGAGAAGCGATGCAAAAAAAAGAAAAACGTAATAAAATCAAAGAGACGCTTTATGGACTGGTTCTTGCCGGTGGAAGAAGTTCCCGCATGAAAAGGGATAAATCCCTAATCAATTATTACGGAAAAAGTCAGACGGAACATTGTTTTGATCTCCTTTCTCGATGCTGCCAGCGAGTTTTTGTTTCCAATCGCGAAAATCAATCTGATTTGCCTGGACATAAAGGCCTTCCCCAAATCCAGGATACTTACGATAAGATCGGCCCCTTAGGAGGGATCCTCTCGGCCATGGCCAAATATCCTGATGCAGCCTGGCTTGTCCTGGCCTGTGACCTCCCGTTTGTTGACCAACAGGCCCTCAACGCATTAATCAAACATCGCGATAAAAAGAAATTTGTAACGGCTTATAAAAGCACAAAAGACGGGCTTCCCGAACCTTTATGCGCAATTTATGAAGCCGACAGCGGCTCTCTGTTACTAAAATTCTTAAAGGAAGGGACGACGTGCCCGCGCAAAATTCTGATGAATTTGGACGTTTGCCTGATTAAACAAGGGAAAGAGGGCTCTTTAGAAAACATTAATAATGAGGAAGAATACCAGAGCGTTTGCGCAGCTATTAAAACAAAAGACTTTCGTAAAAAAGAAATTCAATTGTCCTATTTTGCATGTATTAGAGAGTCTCGCGGGTTATCCGAAGAATCTTTGCAGACAGATGCCGTAACGGCCGGGGATCTATACGCGCAGCTTCAAGATCGGTATGGATTTGACCTAACGCAAGCTTCGCTTAAGGTTGCCATTAACGATAAATTTTCATCATGGCAAACAGAGTTAAAAACCGGCGACCGCATTACCTTTATCCCGCCGGTCTGTGGTGGATAAACTTATATATGGATTTTTCAAGCATATTACTATTCGCCTTAGGTCTTGCGGTTATCTATCCGCTCCATTTCTGGATTCGAAATCTTTATCCTTCCAAGAACCGGATTCGGAAATTGAATATCGCGATACCAAATGTTATTGGCGGGTTTATTTTGATTTCGGTCTGGTTAATGGATTTCCCGCTGTCATTGAAATTGTTGGTTACTGTTTGGAAGGCCTCTTTGCTTTCTGTCTCATGGTATTCGTGGAGGCTAGCTCGGCCAGACCCGAGGCTCATGACCTTACCATGCGTGATCGGGATGATCGTGTTCATGGACCTGAAGGCGCATTTTTCCCGGTATGAGAAAAACACGAAATTTAATTATCCTTCGTTTGAGCCTGCGCCTTTTCACGATCATGTGAGATAAGATCTTAACGTTCAGAACAAATAACAATAAAAGGGATTGCCTAGGCAATCCCTTTTATTAAGGACATGAATGGATTCTCTTTATTTTTTTGCAAGCGGCTCTTTTTTTTCGGTGATGCCGGGGAGCTCTTGCGCCTTCTTGGCGTTTAAGGCAATGTAGCTTTTCCATTGTTCGGGAACGTCATCTTCAACGAAGATCGCCTGAACAGGGCATTCCGGGACGCAAGCGCCGCAGTCAATACAAACTTCAGGGTCAATGACCAGCATTTCCTTGTCTTCATGGAAACAATCGACAGGACATACGGTTACGCAGTCGGTATATTTGCATTTTACACAGGGTTCTGTGACGACATGTGCCATTAGAAAACCTCCTATAGTTATTTGTTCAAACTGGGTCTGTCATAAACAAGCGTGATACGATTTGTTAATTTCAATATGTCCATACTAATGGGTTTGCGCCAAAATTTCAAGTACATTTTCGGTTTCTTATTAAACACGTAATTGATAAATGCATGGAAACGAATCGTTTTTAAGAAGAAATAAGAATTGCTATGTTGACTCTGCGGATGGCATTCTATATAATAAAACGTATTTAACAATCATTCTTTTTTTGACTGAGGGGATTCATCGCGATGAGGAAAGCTCGATTTGACCCAAAAAGCATCAAAAAGACCATAACAGTTGGGGAAGCTAAATATACGATATCGGCATTTTCAAAGCTTGCCAAAGCGGGGTTTCGTGATCCGGGCAATCTGCCGATTTCGATCAAGATCCTTTTGGAAAGCGCCTTGCGCAATTGCGACCATTATCAAATTACGGTCCATGATATCAATTCACTATTGAACTGGACACCCAAATCCGTTGAAAACCGAGAAATTGGCTTTAAACCAGGCCGAGTGATCCTTCAGGATTTTACCGGTGTCCCAAGCGTCGTTGATCTTGCCGCCATGCGAGATGGCCTTAAGCGACTGGGAGGCGATTACCGCAAGATTAACCCACAGGTGCCATGTGATTTGGTTATTGACCACTCCGTGCAAGTAGATGCCTTTGGGACAAAAAAGGCATTAAAACAAAATATTGCTCTAGAGTTTAAACGGAATAAAGAACGATATGAATTTTTAAGATGGGGGCAAAGCGCATTTAAGAACTTCCGCGTCATTCCGCCGGCAACAGGCATTGTTCATCAGGTTAATTTGGAATATCTTGCAAAAGGCGTTCTGAAAAAAAAGCAAGGGTGTGAGATAATGGCCTATCCTGACAGTTTGGTCGGGACAGACAGCCATACGACCATGATCAACGGGTTAGGGATCATCGGATGGGGCGTTGGCGGCATTGAAGCAGAAGCTGTCATGCTTGGCGAGCCGATTTTCATGCTGATGCCGGACGTGATCGGATTTGAATTGACAGGGAGGCTTTCCGAAGGCGTAACGGCCACGGACCTTGTCTTGACCGTTGTTGAGATCTTGCGTCAAAGAGGCGTTGTCGGGAAATTTGTTGAGTTTTACGGCGACGGATTAAGGCACTTAAGCCTTCCGGATCGGGCGGCCATTTCAAACATGGCGCCGGAATACGGGGCAACAACCGGTTTATTCCCCATAGATGACGAGACTCTGCGGTATTACCGACTGACGGGACGATCGAAATCCGAAGTCAATCTTATTGAAGACTACATGAAGGAACAGGGGATGTTTTATGCGCCTGGGAAATCAAAACCGGAATTTACAGACACATTCCAACTGGACCTATCTTCCGTTGTGCCGTGTTTAGCGGGGCCCAAGCGGCCGCAAGACCGCGTCCCCTTATCCAAAATGAAAGAAGCTTTTCAACAGGATCTCGTTAAACCTGTTAAGGAAGGCGGATTTGGGCTTGAATCAAATTCCCTTAAGAAGCCTATCCCCATTCATGATAAGGGCCATGACCATATCCAACATGGCTCTGTCGTCATTGCCGCGATCACAAGTTGTACGAATACCTCGAACCCGTCCGTATTAATTAGTGCCGGACTTTTGGCCAAGAATGCCGTAAAGAAGGGATTAAAGACAAAAAATTTCGTTAAAACAAGTTTTGCGCCAGGGTCCCAAGTCGTCGAAGAATATATGAAAGAATCCGGGTTGCTGTCATATCTTGAAAAATTAAAATTCCATATTGTCGGATATGGATGCACGACCTGTATCGGCAATAGCGGGCCGTTGTCCGATGCAGTTACGGACGCGATCGATGCCGGGAATTTAGTCGCGGCGGCCGTTTTAAGCGGTAACCGGAATTTTGAAGGCCGGATCAGCCCGTATACAAATGCGAATTATCTTGCAAGCCCGTCATTGGTCGTTGCCTATGCGTTAGCCGGTTCTGTTAATATAGATTTGACAAATGAACCTATTGGGCAGGACAAGAACGGGCAAAACGTGTATCTTAAAGACATTTGGCCGAGCCAAAAGGAAAGTGACTCGGTCATTTCGAAATTCGTTACTGCCAAGGCCTTTCGTAAACGATATAAAGAGGTCAGTAAAGGCAGCAAGGACTGGAATGCCATTAAGGTGAAGAAATCAGATCTGTATCAATGGAAAGAATCAAGCACATATATTCAAAAACCACCGTTTTTCGCGGATATGGACATAAAGGGAGGGGAGATTCAGCCAATCACTGGAGCGCGCGTCCTTGTCATGGTAGGGGATTCGATCACGACCGACCATATTTCACCAGCCGGGAATATTCCGCCGGATTCACCTGCCGGTAAATATTTAATGGGAAAAGGGGTCAAGCCGGCAGATTTTAATAGTTATGGGTCTAGACGAGGAAACGACCGGGTTATGACCCGGGGGACATTTGCCAATGTCCGCTTGCGCAATCAGTTGGTTCCTCAATCGGAAGGCTCTTGGACGATGCATTTTCCAAGCAATGAGGAGATGAGTATCTATGATGCGGCGTGCCTTTATAAAAAAGAGAAAGTCCCTCTGATTGTACTTGCAGGTCAGGAATATGGGGCTGGATCCAGCCGCGATTGGGCGGCCAAGGGAACAGCCCTTCTGGGAGTGCGAGTTGTTTTAGCGCAAAGTTTCGAAAGGATCCATCGTAGCAACCTTGCCGGTATGGGGATTTTGCCTCTGATGTTTCAAAAGGGCGAATCGTGGGAATCTTTAGGTTTAAAAGGTAATGAGATTTTTGGATTCGATAGCATCAACGACCGGCTTAAACCGGGACAAGAAATAACTGTTACGGCAAAATCAAAGAATGGCGATATTACGTTTAAGTCAATCGTCCGTTTAGATACTCCGGTTGAAGTGGATTATTTCCGTAACGGCGGGATCCTTCGCACGGTATTACGGAAGTTGGCTATATAGCCTAACTAATCTTTCGATAATAAGGAGTTTTCCTATGAACCGAAAAAATGACGCATTTACACTCTTTGAAATAGTTGCTGTTATAATTATCGTTGGGCTTATTGCCGCTCTTGCGCTTCCCAATTATGTCAAAGCCGTCAATAAAGCCGATGAACGTAACATGCTAACCAATTTGAAAATAATGCGGACTGCGCTGACTATGTTTACTGGCGGAGGCGGCACCCTTGGGTCGTGGAATTCGCTGAGCGTGATCAATACAAATTTGGATTTGAATATTGCGGACCCAAAATCAACCTATACCTGTGGGATCGATGGAACAAACGGTTGCACGGCAGTTCATCCCAACGGATGGGCCGTTCAATTCCATGATGAACATTCCAGCGGGCTTATCCATTGTTCCGCAGGCACCTGCCCATCTTGTCCAGCTCAGCCTGGAAATTGTGAATAAGATAATAAAGAAAAACCAGTGTGTTCTAAAACTGCCCGTATCCTTATTGTGACACCAAAATGATAATGTCCTAATTGGCCAAAATAGGAATGTCCTAATAGAATACCCTCCGTAAGGAGGGGATTCCATG
>JAFGFL010000015.1 GCA_016931055.1 Candidatus Omnitrophota bacterium
GAAGTGCGCGTAGTTGAGGCCTCTGCTGGTTCAGGAAAGACGTATGCATTGGCCAAACGCTATGTCCAATTAATTTTGAACCCTGCCTTAACGCCAAAACAGATCCCCATCCGTCAAGTATTGGCCATCACCTTTACCAACAAAGCGGCCTTCGAGATGAAGGCGCGAATTCTGGAATTCTTAAAGAGGATCGCGCTGAAGCAGTTATCGAAAGCTGAGCAGGCCGATATCCTCACGCCCGTCGGATTAAACGGTGCCCAGGCCAGCCTCAAGGCTTTTGAAGCGATGGGGACCATCATCCGCCATTACAATTTCTTCCAGGTTCAGACGATCGACAAATTCATCAACGCGATCCTCTCGGGCTGCGCGTTCAAGATCAAATTAACGGCGAATTTCAAGATTAAGACCAACCCCAAAGAATACCTGGAGCGCAGCCTCGATCATTTGATTGACCGGGCCCATGGCGATCAGGAAGTCCTGCAGACGTTTGAACGGTTCCTTCACCACTATCTTTATCTTGAGAACCGTTCGGGGTGGTTCCCGAAAGACGATATCCTGGCCATCATCACAACGCTGTTTGAGAAATATAATACGTACGGGACCATGTTCAAGGCGAGCCGGTTTAAGCCCGAAGACATCGTCAAAAAAAAGGCTTCTCTTTTAGAAGAGCTAAGGTCATTGCGCCGTGTCCTTCCGCAGGAGGTTCACGCCGGTTTCATAAAATCTTTAGATAAGTTCTTGGCGAATCACACGAAAGGTTTTGATATCGACAGCATCTCAGATTATTTCGCGAGGGAGGAGGTCCCGGTCAAGAAGGGGGCTGTGGTCTCGCGAGACGTCGATCAATTGTGGAGTAAAATTCACAAAAATATAAAAAAACTTTGCGAGGAGGAGGCCTATTCGCTTTTTAACCCGTATGTGGATGTGTTCGGGCAGGTCATCGACGGGTTTTACGCGTTGGCATCCAAAGATGATTGTTTATTCTTGAATGAGCTGAACAAGCGGGCCGGGTCGCTGTTTGACGAAGGCCATGTGACGGTCGAAGAGCTGTATTACCGTTTGGCGACCCGCTTTCACCATTACCTGATTGACGAATTTCAGGACACAAGCCGTCTGCAATGGCGCAATCTGGAGAAAATGGCCGAGGAAGCCCTATCGACCGGAGGGACATTGTTTGCGGTCGGGGATCGCAAGCAGGCCATCTACGGGTTCCGGGGCGGGGATGTCGGGCTTTTCGATGATATTAAAAGAACGTTCGGCGCTTTTAATGTTGTGACCGACCTGCTTTTGAATAATTGGCGCAGTCAGAAAAAGATCGTTGAATTTAACAACACGGTGTTTTCTGCGGATAATCTGAAGCGGTTTATCCGACAGAAAGAGTCTTATGAGATGGAAAAGGACAGCAAGGTATGGGTCCCGTTTACCGATGAAGATATCGGCGAAATAGGCCGGATGTTTGAGAGTGCCCAGCAGGTGCCGCAGGTCAAGAATGATGAAGGTTATGTCCATATCGAATACATCGACGCCGAGAAGAAGGAAGAGCGCGAATCCTTGATCCGGGAAAAACTGATCGCACTCGTGCGGGATTTAAAAAAGCGGTTCGCCTACCGGGATATAGCCGTCTTAACGCGGGCGAATAAAGAGGTCAAAGAAATAACCGATTGGCTTCTTAAGGAAAATATCCCTGTCGAATCCGAGCGGACTTCGGATATTACGGAAAATAGTTTTATAGCTGAGCTTGTCGCGTTCTTCCGGTTTCTGGACGCCCCGATCGATAACCTGTCCTTTTCGGCCTTTATTCTCGGCGATATTTTTACCCGTGCGACCGGCCTGGGGGCCGAAGAAATGCACCGGTTTGTTTTCAAACTCAGAGATCGCATGGTGAATGAAAAGGGTTTTTATGTGTATGTGGAATTTCGCGAGCGGTATCCAGATGTTTGGGGATCGTTCATGGAGGGATTCTTCCGGAATGTCGGCTTGTATCCGCTTTATGAGCTCGCCGTGACGATGTACAGCCGGTTTGGTATCCTGGACCATTGCCGTGAGGCGCAGGGATTTTTCATGCATTTCCTTGAATTGATCAAGAGCCAAGAGGAAGAACATGCGGATATCGCCTCGTTTTTGGACTATTTTGATGACCTGCAAGGGGAGGACCTTTATGTCCAGGTGACCGACAGCGACGCGGTCAAGGTGCTGACCATCCATAAATCCAAAGGCCTTGAGTTTCCCGTTGTGATATTGCCTTATTTGAGCATGGATGTTCAGATCGGCGCCAGCAGCGGCGAATATCAGCCATCCTATATATTGCAGCACAACGGCGACGGCATGGGACTGCTTCGTATCAAGACAAAATATCTGAAATATTCCGAAAAGCTTTACGGGATCTACGGCCGCGAATATAAAACGGCCTTTCTTTCTGAATTAAACAACTTGTATGTCGCCATGACAAGGCCGAAGCATGAACTTTACGGGTATATTCCCAAACGCAGCGGGAACAGTTTTAATGACACGAAATTTTTGATCCCTGAGAATCTTTATATTCAAGGCAGACAGCAACTTTATGAACCGACGGTCGCCAAAGATGTTTCGATGCGCGCGATTCCGCCTTCGGATTTTCCCGATTGGATGGATTACCTGAAAGATGAATTCCTTGATGCGGGGCAATTTAAATACCGGAAACAGCGGTTGAAAGGGGAAATTTTGCATTATATTCTTTCCCTCATCGGCAACTTATTTGAGGAAAACCAAGAACACGTTGTCGAAAGCGCGTTGGCGGATGCCAAACGCCATTTTACGCAAATGGACGATTGGGATGAATATAAAGCGCAAATAAACGCGTTGCTTTCCTATGATAACCTAAGGAAGTTCTTTGATTGCGGCCAGGCAGAGGTCTTCACGGAAAAAGAAATGGTTGATATGTTTGGGCACACGAAGCGCTGTGACCGGTTGATTGTTTTCAAAGATGAGGTTTGGGTGGTGGATTACAAAAGCACGGAAGAACCCCTGGACCGATATGAAGATCAAGTCCGCGAATATAAAGATGTCATTCAACATATTTATCCGCGCCGGACGGTCAAGGGGTTTTTGATCTATTTGGATGGTTTAAATATCAAGGAGGTGTAGGGGGCGCATATATGCGCCCCCTACAGGATGATTATTATGAATAATATCATCACATATTCATTCTGCGAAAGCTTCAAGGACAGGCTGGTCGGATATATCCGAGAGCAGTATATCGAAAAGGGCCGGGACCTGAGCCGGCTGGCGGTCGTTTTCGGCGGCAGGAGGCCGGCGCTGTTTCTGAAGCGCGACTTGGCGAATGTCTTGAAGAAAGGGTTCTATCCTCCGAGGTTTTTCACGATCGATGAGTTCATGAAATATACGGTTGAAAAAAATGAGCTTTTTACCCAGACGAAGGACTTGGATAATTGTTTTCTCCTATACCAATTGGCGAAAAAGGTTGCCCCGCAGATCTTGGAAGGCAGGGAGACCTTCGCGCAATTTCTGCCTTGGACCCGCGAGATCTCCAAGTTCATTGACCAGTTGGATCTTGAGAAGATCGAGGAGCCGTCGCTTAAGAATATTCAGGCGAACGCGGAAATAGGATATGACGTGCCCGAAGACATTAACCGATTGCTTCAAAGCGTCATTGCGTTGCGCCGGGCCTACCACGAGGAATTGCTCAAGCGCAGGACTTATTCGCGGGGCCTTCAATATTTAAAGGCATCCCAACGGATCGCCGAGAACGCCTTTGAAGAGTTTGACCAGATCCTTTTCTGCAATTTTTTCTATTTTCACCGGACCGAAGAGACGGTGGTCAAGGACCTTTACCGCCGCGGGCAAGCGGCATTGATCTTTCAGGGGGATGAGCGCAAGTGGCCGGTCCTTGAGCGGATAGCAAAGATGTTCGATATGCCGATCCGGGAGGGGGAGCAGCCTCGAGACCCGAAGTTTTCGCTGCATCTTTATGCCGGATTTGACATCCACTCGCAAGTCGGGCTGGTCCGGGAGATTTTCAAGAAAATGAAGAAGCCGGAGAAGTCGGTGATCGTCCTTCCTGAACCCGATCATGTCATCCCGCTTCTTTCCGAGATCCATTCTTTGATCAAGGATTATAATGTTTCCATGGGATATCCGCTCAAGAGGAGCAGCTTGTATTCCCTTTTTGAGTTTGTCTTTAAGGCTCAGTTATCGTCAAAAGACGGGCGCTATTACACGAAAGATTACCTGAAGGCCCTCCGCCATCCTTTTATCAAGAACCTAAAACTGACTTGCGAAGCCGCCGTGACCCGCATCCTTATCCATAAGATCGAAGAAGTTCTCATGGGGAAAGAGAAGACATCGATATCCGGCAGCCTCTATATACGCCTTAACGATATGATGGAGCTTGATGATATTTATTTGTTGACCCTGGAAATGCTGAAACGCCTCGGGATGGACGCGAAAAGGAAAGACCTTCAGTCCATTCTGGGAGAAATCCACGACCTGCTTTTTATCCGTTGGGAACAACTCGAACATTTCCAGGATTTCTCTGCCGCGCTTGAGCATTTTCTGGGTGTCCTGGCGGACAAAAGTTTCTTACAAAACTATCCGCTGAACCTCAATATTGCCGCCAGGGTCTATGACATCAAAGACGAATTGGAAAAGGCCTCTTTTGCGCAGGAACGTTTTTCAAAAGAGGAGATGTTCCGCGTCTTTGACCACAAATTGGCGAGTGAAATCATCGCTTTTTCGGGATCGCCGCTTAAGGGGCTGCAGATATTGGGCCTGCTTGAGACGCGTTCATTGAATTTTGATCATGTCATTATCCTGGATGTGAATGAAGGGGTGTTGCCGAGTTTGCAGATTCACGAGCCCCTGATTCCCAGGGAAGTCATGATCAGCCTTGGATTAGACCGCTTGGAGCTTGAAGAAGAAATCCAGCGTTATCAGTTCATGCGCCTGATCTCGTCAGCCAAAGAAGTCCACTTGGTTTATCAAGAGGGCAGGGACAAAGAACGGAGCCGTTTTGTCGAGGAACTCATTTGGGAAGAACAGAAGAAAAACAAGGAGATAGCGGCCCATTTGGTCGCGCGGCCGAGTTTTCTGGTGGATGTGCGTCCCAAGAAAAAAAGTGTCCGGAAAACCCCGGAGGTCATCAAGTTCTTGAAGGGCCACACCTATTCGGCCTCAAGCGTCAATATGTACCTGCGCGATCCGATGGAATTTTACACGAATTACGTCTTGGGGTTACGAGAACAGGACGACCTTCTTGATGAGCCCGAAGCCAGGCATGTCGGTACTTTCATGCATGAGTTATTGGAAGAAAGCTATGAGCCCTTCCTGCATAAAGAGCCAAAGATCGATAAACTGTTCCGGGACCGGTGCCTCAAATTATTCGAACAAAGGTTTGAAGCGACATTCGCCAAAACCATGCGGTCCGATTCGTTTTTGCTTCGTTCGATCATGATTGAGCGGCTCAACCAGTTTCTGGACAACGAACAGTTTAACGAAGAGAGAAAAGTCAAGAAAATCCTTTATCTGGAGAACCGTTTTGACGATACCGTTATGTTGCCCGCAGGCAATATAAAATTCCGGTATGTGGTTGACCGCGTCGATGAACTTCAGGATGGGACCGTGCTGATCGTGGATTATAAGACCGGCGGCACGGATTCCTTGCCGAAGCCTGTCGTACACATCGAGAATTTGAAGCTGTCCCGCGAGGCCATCTGTGAAAACATCAGGTCTTTCCAGGTCCCGCTGTATTTCTATTATTTCAGCAAACAATATCCCAAGGCCCCGGTTAATGCGGCCTTGTATAATTTAAAGACCATAGAATTGCATAAATTTATCGGGCCCAAAACGCCGTTTGACATCGACAAGATCAATGAGGTCTTTTTAAACGCCTTAAACTTTGTTATAGCCGAGATCTTGGACCCGGATAGGCCTTTTGAGGAAGCAACCATCCTGTAAGGAATAATGATGAACCCAAAAAATAAAAAAGAACCGGATTCTTCTAATCCTAGAACCGCCAGGCCATTTTCCGTTGGAAACAGGAAGGCCCTTCTGGCAGCCATTTTGATCATAGCCTTGGGGTTTTCTGTTTATGGCAATTCTCTTAACGGCAAATTTATCTGGGATGACGATTCTTTGGTCGTGGAAAATGCCCACATAAAGGACGCAAAGTATTTGCCTCAGATTTTCTCCGAGAGCATTGGGGCGGGTTTTGGAAAGGAATACAATTTTTACCGCCCTCTTCAAATCGCCACTTACATGATCGATTATTTCTTCTGGAAATTGGACCCCAGAGGATATCATCTGACGAATATCTTGTTGCATATCTTTGCGGCTTTAACGCTCTACGGGCTTGTTAACGCGATCTTTCGGGACAGCCTCTTGTCGTTATTAACAGGGGTTCTTTTCGTTGTCCATCCGATCCACACAGAGACGGTGTCGTATATTTCCGGAAGGGCGGATTCCCTGTCGGTGTTATTCATGCTGCTGTGTTTCCTTCTCTATATGAGGGGCTCTTCTAGGAATACCGGCATGTTGATTCTGATGCTATTAAGTTATTCAGCGGCCTTGTTGTCCAAAGAGGGCAGCTTGATCCTCCCCGCGCTGTTGTTGCTCTATCATTACAGTTTTAAAGAGAAGCTTAACAGTAAAGCCTTCTTCTCAATTGCGGGCCTTGCGTCGGTTTATCTGTTAGTGAGGGTAACTGTTCTTAAGGGCCTCTTAGCAAACGACATGAGCACGACGACCCTGTTGGAAAGGCTGCCCGGTGTTTTTGTCTCTTTAACGACTTATATCAGGCTTCTGGTCTTTCCATTGGATCTTCATATGGAATATGGAAGCAAGCTGTTTACTTTTAGAGATCCCAGGGCCATTTGTGGGATCATCCTATTGATGGCATTGCTTTTCTGCGCTTTAAGAAAAAGAGAGGACAACAAGTTGGTTTTTTTCTGCGTCGCGTGGTTTTTTATAGCTCTTTTGCCTGTGTTGAATCTCTATCCAGTCAACGCGAACATGGCCGAACATTGGCTGTATCTGCCTTCGATAGGGTTTTTTGTGATTATTGCAAAAACAATATGTGTAGGGGCGACCGGCCGGTCGCCCCTGCATCACAGGATAAAAAATCTTAAAAACATTACGGTTACCATTGCCATCTGTCTATTAGGTTTTTATTCCTATCTTACGGTGAAGCAGAACGGTTATTGGAGGGAGCCGTTAATCTTTTATGAGAGGACCTTAACATACGCTCCGGATAGCTCAAGGCTTTATAGCAACCTTGGCGTGGCCTATAGCGAGATTGACAGAAATGAGGACGCGATCGCTGCCTACCAGAAAGCGATTGGCATCGAGAAGGATTATGAGGAAGCTTATTATAATCTTGGCGCGGCCTTAAGCAAGATGAACAAAAAAGAGGAGGCCATCGCGGCTTATCAGAAGGCCATCGAGCTTAAAGGCGATTATGCGCAGGCTTATTATAATCTCGGCGTGGTCTTAAGCGAGATCGACAAAAACGAAGAAGCCGTTGCCGCCTATCAGAAAGCCATCGAGATCAACCCTAATTATGGTGAAGCTTATAATAATCTCGGCGTTGTCTACGGCAAAATGGACCGTAAAGAAGAAGCCTTAGCTGCCTATCAGAGGTCTATTGAGATCGGCCCTGATTCTGCCAATGTCTATAATAACCTTGGCGCTCTTTATGGTGAAATGAACAGAAAGGAAGAGGCGATTGCGGCCTATCAGAAGGCCATAGAGCTCAAAACTGATTATGCCGAGGCCTATTATAATTTAGGCGTGGCCTTAAATGAAATCGGCAGGACAGAAGACGCTGTTGCAGCTTATAAGAAGGCGATAGAGATCAGGGCGGATTTTAGCGAGGCCTATAACAATCTTGGATTCATGTATTCGGCTTCTGATCAAAGTGAAGAAACGATAGCCTTATTTAGCAAGGCCATTGAGACTGATCCTGACTCGGCCAATGCCTATAATAATCTCGGCAATGTTTACAATGATATGGGCAGGAAAAAAGAAGCCATGGAATTTTACGAAAAGGCGGTTAAGATCGATCCCGGTTATGTCCCCGCGCTCAACAGCCTCGGTGTCCTGTACAACGAGGCCAACCGCAGGGAAGACGCGATCGCGTTATTTAAAAAAGCGATTGAGATCAGTCCTGATGATGCCCAGTCGTATAATAACCTGGGGGTTGCCTATGCGGCCATGAACAGAAAAGAGGAAGCGGCCGCCTCATATAAAAAGGCCATCGAGATCAATCCCGATTATGCCAACGCGCATTACAGCCTTGGCAATGTTTACCGGGCCATGGGTGAATTTGACGAAGCCATCGCATCCTACAAGGAGGCGATCAGGATCAATATTAATGATGCTGAAGCGCACCATGACCTTGCCGCAGTATATTATGAGCAAAAACAATACGCCTCAGCCATAGATCATTATGATCAAGCAGAACGATTGGGTTATAAAGACGCGGGCCTCGCAGGGGCCCTTGCGCCGCACCGTTAATAAATATGGATATGAAACCAGGGCATAAAGAATATATTCCCGATAAAAGAAAGACCCTTTTGTCCGTTGTCATGATCATAGCATTAGGTTTTGCCGTTTACGCCAATTCGATCAAGGGGGATTTCGTCTATGATGATCATAAATTGGTCAAAGAAAACGTGTATATTAAGGGCCCGACGCACATTTCAAAGATCTTTACCGAAAATACCGGGGCCGGCGCAGGAGGAAAGCTCAGTTCCTATCGCCCTTTACAGATACTATCTTATATGCTTGATTACAGGATCTGGCGGCTGGACGTGCGGGGATATCATCTGAGCAATATCCTATGGCACGTGGCCATGGCCTTGGCCGTTTATTGGTTCATCCATATCCTTTACAAGGATCCTCTGTTGCCGTTATTAACGGGCCTGCTGTTTGTCGTTCACCCGGCCCATACGGAGGCTGTCAGCTACATATCAGGCCGGGCAGATTTGTTGTCCGGTATTTTTATGATGTTGTGTATTATTTTTTATGTCAAAGAACCTCCATGCCATAAGAATTCGTTTTTTGTTCTGATGCTTTTAACTTATGCCCTTGCGCTATTATCCAGGGAAAACAGCCTTATCCTGCCCGCGTTATTGCTTATTTATCATTCGTGTTTTCATAAAGAGGTTAAAGCGGAAAAATTCCTGCCGATTCTTGTCCTTGCCGGCACCTATGCGGCACTGCGTTTAACGGTCTTCAGGTTCAGGGCAATGCTGTCGGTCGAACACATATCGACAACAGTTTGGGAACGTCTGACGGGATTTTTTGTCGCCTTGTTGAATTACTTGCGCCTTCTTGTTTTGCCCTTTGATCTTCATATGGAATATGGCAAGGTGAATGGCATGTTCCCCGGGCATTTCCCTCAGGCTGTTTTGGGGATCATAGTGGTATGTGTTTTATCGGCCTATATTGCCAGAAAGAGAAACACATTCTTGATGTTTTGCGCCCTTTGGTTTTTTGTTGCCCTGCTTCCGGTCTCCAACATCTTTCCGGTCAACGCGTACATGGCGGAACATTGGCTGTATGTGCCGTCCATCGGCTTCTTTATTATTGTGGCCAAGGCCATTTGTGTAGGGGCGACCGGCCGGTCGCCCCTACTAAGGAAATTTACGGGCGTTATCGTTATATGCCTATTAGGTTATTTTTCATATCTAACAATCCGGCAGAACCATTACTGGAGCGATCCGGCCGTCTTTTATGAACGGACGCTGAAATATAATCCGGATAATGTCAGGATGATCAACAATCTGGCCAAGGTCTATCTTGACCGGGGCAGGCAGGAAGACGCGGTCGCGATGATGAAGAGGTGCATCAAGATCAGGCCGCGAGCCGTCGAGGGATATAATAATCTCGGCTCTTTCTACCGGGATTTGGGAAGAAATGAAGAAGCGGTCGCTGTGTTAAAAAAGGCATTGGAGATTAACCCCGAGCAGAAAGAAACTCACAACAACCTCGGTTTGGCGTATGCGGCTTTGGGGCGGCTCCAAGAGGCGATCGGTTCGTATCAAAAAGCCATTTCCCTCAGGCCGGATTATGCGAAGGCCTATAATAATTTAGCCAATTTATATTCTGATTTGGGCCGGCTGGAAGAGGCGATTGCTGCCTATAAAAAGGCGGTTGAGATCGATCCGGATTTCGCGCAGTCCTATTTTAATTTATCCGTGGCGTATTTCCGTAATCAGCAATACAAGCTGGCCGTCGAATATTTTGATAAAGCGGGAGACCCGGAACTTTATGATCCGGCTTATGCAAAAGCCCTCGAACCTTATCGTTAGGAACGTGTTTGATGGAACCGGAACAGAAAAAATATGTTTTGGAAAACGCCGATAAGAAATCTGTCAAAGAAATGGCGGAAGTCCTGCATTTAAAGGAAAAGAATATAAGGAAATTCCTGTCGAAACAGGAACATAAAGAAGCCGGGAAAAAACGGCCTTTTGACAATCCTCCTTTGGACCGGCGGTCTATTTATTTATCCGTTATTTTGATCATCGTATTGGGATTTTGCGCTTACGGGAATTCCGTGAAGGGGCAGTTCCTTTTTGACGATGAGACCCTTGTTACGGATAATGTATACATAACGAACTGGTCATATCTGCCCGATGTTTTTAAAAGAGATATCGGGGCGGGGGCGGGAAAGCAATCCAACCCTTACCGTCCGTTTCAGGTCCTCACCTATATGGCCGATCACTCCTTCTGGAAATTAGATCCAAAGGGATACCACCTGACGAACATCGTCTGGCATATTCTCGCGGCATTGAGTGTCTTTTGGCTGATGAACATCCTTTTTGCCGATGGATTTTTGTCTTTGCTGACAAGCCTCTTGTTCGTGGCGCATCCCATCCATACGCAAGCCGTATCCTACATTGCCGGACGCGCAGACAGCCTTGCCGCGGTACTGATGCTTATAAGCATGGTTTTGTATATTAAACTGAACCGGAATAAGAATATTGGCCTCTACCTATTGTTGGCGATGAGTTATATCCTCGCGGTCTTGTCCAGGGAAAATAGTTTGATATTGCCGTTGTTGCTGCTTCTCTGTCATTATGCGTTCAAAGAGAAGATCGATTATGGAAAGTTTTCATTGATAGCGGGCCTCACGCTCGGGTATATGATTTTAAGGTCGGTATTTTTCAGGCATCTCATGCCGGATACGCCCTTGCATGATACGACTCTTGTTCAACGGATACCGGGATTTTTTGTCGCGTTAACGAAGTATATTCAGCTTCTTGCATTGCCGCTGGATTTGCATATGGAATACGGCGACAGGCTTTTCCCGTGGACGGATCCCAGAGCGATCGCAGGGGGGATCTTGTTCCTTTCTTTGTTGGCCGTGATGATTCGCGCCAGACACCGGAGCCGCTTGGTCCTTTTCGCCCTGTTGTGGTTTCTGGTGACCCTGATACCGTCATCGAACATCTATCCGATCAACGCCTATATGGCGGAACACTGGTTGTATTTGCCGTCAATAGGGCTTTTTCTCATGGCATCCAAGGGGCTGCGCGAATTATCCCGGACGTTCAATGCCCGTATAGGTATCATTGTTTTTTGCGCGGGGCTCTTGGGGTTTTATGCTTTTTTAACAATCCGGCAAAACAAGGTTTACTGGCGGGAGCCGATAAGCTTCTATCAGCGGACGCTTGAATTTGCGCCCGAAAGTTTCAACGCCAGCAATAATCTGGGGAAATTATATTACGCCCTCGGAAAGAAAGAGGAGGCGGTCGCGTTGTTTAAGAAGGCCATTGAAATCAATCCGCGTTATGCGGATGCCTATAATAATCTCGCGGCCGCGTTTTATGAGCCCGGAAAGAATGAAGAAGAAACGATTCGCCTGTTTCAAGAGGCCGTAAAATATAATCCCACCCATGCCAAGGCCTACTATAATCTGGGGAAACTATACGGTGATACCGGCGAACATGAGAAGGCGGCTCTTGCCCTTGAAAAGGCCATTTGGTTAAACCCGAATTATGTCGAGGCCTATAATAAACTCGGCCTGATTTACAGGATAACCGGCAGGCAAGAAGAGGCGGCCACTTTATTGAATAAGGCCTTGGCGATCAATCCCTCTTACGCGGAAGGGTACCGAAGCCTTGGGACATTGTATAATGATATGGGGATGAAAGAAGAATCCATCGCTTCCCTGAAGAAAGCGGTAGCGATCGATCCCGATGATGTGATCGCTCATACGAACCTTGCCATTGCGTATTTCTATCATGGGGACACGGAATTAGCGCTTTGGCATTCTCAGAAGGCAAAGGAGCTCGGAGGCCAGGTCCCGCCTGCGCTTTTAGAGCAATTGCAATCCATGAAACCATGAACGCGGAACTTAAACCATCCATTTTCCTTTCTGTCATCTTGATTGTGGCCCTGGGCTTTGCCGCCTATGGCAATTCGCTGGATGGCGCGTTCCTTTGGGATGATATCGGTTTGGTCAAGAATAACGCCTTTATTAAAAGCTGGTCGCATCTCCCTGCCGTCTTTAAAGGAAAGATGGCATTCGAAGGCAGAAACGGATGGAATTTTTACCGGCCTCTTCAAATGGTCACTTATACGATCGATTATTCTATTTGGAATTTGAAGGTAAAAGGATATCACCTCACTAATATCCTGTTGCACATTTCCGCGGCTTTGGGGATCTACTGGCTCATCCGAACGCTCTTTAAGGACAATCTTTTGTCTTTGTTGACAGCCGCTTTCTTCGTCGTTCATCCTGTCCATAGCGAAGCTGTTGCCTATATCTCCGGCAGGGCCGATCCTTTGGCTTTTGTGTTTATGCTGTTGTGCCTTCTTCTTTATATCAACAGTCCGCCCTCTAAGGGTATCGCTACGCTTGTTTTGATGCTGGCGAGTTATGCGGCGGCCTTATTATCCAAAGAGAGCAGTTTGGTCCTGCCCGTCTTAATATTGCTTTATCACTATACTTTCAAAACGGCGGTTAAGGTCAAAGAATTCTTGCCGCTCGCAGGTCTTGCCTTCTTCTATATTGGGATGAGGCTTGTTCTTCTTAAGGTTCCGCCGGTAGTTGTTTCTCATTCAACGACCCTGGTTGAACGGGCCCCTGGTTTCTTTGCGGCGGCCACTCAGTATATCAGGCTTCTTTTTTTCCCTTTGGACCTTCATATGGCGTATGGCGGTAAAATGTTCACCTTTGGGGACCCTAAGGCTATTTTAGGGGTCATGATATTATTCGCAGCGCTTTTCTATGCTTTCAGGAAACGGGAAAGCGGCCGATTGGTTTCCTTCTCTATATTATGGTTCTTCCTGACGCTCCTGCCTGTATCAAACCTTTACCCGATCAATGCCTATATGGCTGAGCACTGGTTGTATTTGCCGTCCGTCGGGTTCTTTTTGATGGCGGCGAAGGCGATAAGTTTATTGTGCCGCATGAAATGTTTGCGGATTTTTTCGGTCTTTCTTATCTCGGGCCTGTTGGGTTTTTATGCCTTTTTGACGAACAGGCAGAATCTTTGCTGGAGGGAACCCATCAATTTTTATGAACGGAACCTGCGGTACGCGCCGGATAGTCCGGAACTCTATAATAATCTCGGCAATGCTTATCAGGCCGGCGGCAGGTATGAAGACGCTATCGCTGCCTATGAGAAAGCTGCCGCGATCAAGCCTGATTATGCAAGGGCCTATTATAATCTCGGCAATGCGTACAAGACCATCGACAGGAATAAAGAGGCCATCGTTTCTTATAAGAAAGCGGTCGAAATCAGGGCTGATTACGCCGAGGCGTACTATAATCTCGGTGTTTCTTATAAGGCGGTCGATCGGATTGCGGAGGCCATGAACGCATATGAAAATGCGATAAGGATCAAAAGCGATTATGCCGAAGCGCATAATAATCTCGGCAGCGTCTATCTTGCCTTCAACAGGACAGAAGAGGCGATCCAATCTTATGAAACGGCCATTCACATCAGGCCTGATTATGCCATGGCGCGAGGGAATTTGGCCCTGGTGTATGTTCACTTGAAACAATATCCCCTGGCCATTGAATGTTATGATAAGGCAAAGGCGTTGGGTTACGCGAACCCCGAGCTCGCGGAGCTTCTTGAACCGTATCGGCGGGAGGAAAAATAGGGACAGATCGATTGATACCGATTGGCTCTTCGACGTTCAGCAGGCTTTACTCTTTAAAGCAGGCCCGATTAGAACGCTTTGAGTCAACCCTGAGCCAAGACGTATGTTTTTCCTCGAAAACATTCAGAGGAAAACATTACGTACCCTCCTGGAGAACAAAGGGGTACGAAGGGTTGACTATTAAATTACTTTATGTTAGCTTATTGCACGGCATTGGAAGGTAGAAATGCGGATACTGCTGGAAAACACCTTGCCAATGCGGCACTAGTTTTCCTAAATATTTCTGTGGAAACTAGTACCGCACTGTCTTAATCTGGGTCAGGAAAAACTGGTGCAGTGCTGGTTTCCATAATTTGATTTAAGGAAAGCTGGTGCGGCAAAGATGATACGACCAACGAAGTGAGGAGTTTTTTTGATGATTCGGGACAATATCAAGCGGATTTTAGGGCAAATGGACACGGTTTGCCAACGCGTCGGAAGAGACCCCAAAGAAATCACGTTTGTGGCGATTACGAAAATCGCGGATATTTCCCAGATCCAAGAAATACTTGAAGCCGGGCTAACGCATATTGGGGAAAGCAAGGTTCAGGAAGCCGAGGAAAAATTCCCTGCTTTAGAGAATGCGGATATCAAGGTGACCAGGCACATGGTCGGCCATCTTCAGACGAATAAAGTCAAAACGGCCCTGGAAATATTTGATGTCATTCAATCCGTAGACAGCATAAAACTGGCTGAGGTGATCGAAGAGCAGGCAGCCAAGTTGGAGAAGAAGATCGATATTCTCATCCAGGTCAATACCTCGGGCGAAGAGCAGAAATTCGGGGCCGCTCCTCCTGAACTTTTTTTGCTCATTAACAGGATTGTTGAATTGAAGCACTTGCGCCTTCAGGGGCTGATGACGATTGCGCCCCTTGTTGAAGACAAAGAGGTCATTCGCAAATGCTTTCGCGACCTGAGGTTCTTAAAAGACGCGGTTGAAGAACGGTTTTCCTCCGATCGGCGCGTTTCCATGAAATACCTGTCGATGGGGATGAGCGGGGATTATCAGATCGCCATCGAAGAAGGGTCGTCGATGGTGAGGATTGGACGGGCGATCTTTTGTGATCAAAAGGAATAATATGATGAAAGTGAACATTGGCGTCATCGGCGGCGGGAATATGGGAAGCGCGATTGTCAGCGGTATCCGAAAGAAATACGATGTTGCGGTCTGCGAGCAGGATCGAAAGCGCCGTCAATGGTTGAAGAGAAGGTATAAAGTGATGACCGGCGGTCTTAATACAATTGCACAGATGTCAAAGGTCATCATCTTGGCGGTTAAACCGCAGGATTTTGATTCCGTTTTAAAAGAATTGAAACTTTATCTGATTGGCAATCCATTGGTTATTTCGGTCGCGGCGGGTATCACGTGCCGTTATATCGAAAAAAGGCTTGGGAGTAAAACGCGCGTTATCCGCACGATGCCGAATTTGCCAGCCCACATTGGGCGGGGAATAACGGGAATATGCGCCGGGAAAGCCGCAAAGAAAAAAGACGTGATCTTAGCTCAGAAACTTTTTAGTTGTGTCGGCAAAACGATTGTTGTTGACGAAAAATACATGGATGCGGTTACCGCCGCTTCCGGCAGCGGCCCCGCGTATGTTTTTTTGTTTATGGAATCTCTTCAGAAAGCTGTCCGGTCCTTGGGGCTTAAAGATTCATTAGCAAAAATGTTGGTCATGCAAACGGTCAAAGGCAGTTTGGATTTGATGGAACAACGGAAAGAAGACGCTTCGGTCCTGCGCGCCCGCGTGACTTCTAAGGGGGGAACGACCCAGGCGGCCATGGAAGTGTTTGAGCGAAACAAAATCGGTCAAATTTTTCTGAAAGCCCTCGCGGCGGCGGGAAAACGGGCGAAAGAATTATCAAAATAAGGATAAACCGTACCCAGCCCTTCGAGGTCTTGGGGGTATGAAGAGGAGAAAAGAATGGCAAAGATAGGCATCATCGGCGGCAGCGGGCTCTACGAGATGGAAGGGATGAAGAATGTCGAGGAAGTGACGATTGTCGATACGCCGTTCGGCCAGCCATCGGATAATTTTATCACGGGGACATTGGAGGGGACAGAAGTTGTCTTTCTGGCGCGCCACGGAAGGGGGCACCGGATTTCTCCCAGCGAACTTAATTACCGGGCGAATATCTATGAGATGAAAAGGTTCGGGGTGGAGGCGATTATTTCCATCTCGGCCTGCGGCAGTCTGAAGGAGGAGATCCGGCCGCTTGATTTTGTCATTCCTGATCAATTCGTGGACAGGACCAATAAAACCAGGGAATCAAGCTTTTTCACGGACGGCATTGTGGCGCATGTCTCTTTTGCCGAGCCGCTTTCTGAGGAGTTAAGGCAGATCCTGATCGATAGCGCCAGGAAAGTGGGCGCGAAGATCCATCCCAAGGGCACGTTCATCGTTATCGAAGGGCCGCAGTTTTCGACGAAGGCCGAATCCAATCTTTATCGCAGTTGGGGAATGGACATTATCGGTATGACCAACTTGACCGAAGCCAAACTGGCCAGGGAGGCCGAGATTTCCTACGCGACCCTTGCGGCCGTGACGGATTATGATTGCTGGTATGAGTCCCATGATTCGGTGACGGTAGAGATGATTATCGAGAATCTTCAGAAAAATGTCGGGCAGGCGAAAAGAATTCTCAGAGAAGCTATTCCCCGCATCGGGAAGTTAAAAAGTTTTAGTGCCGGCGATGCGTTAAAATACGCGTTGATCACGGATCCGAAAAGGATCCCCGAAGAAACGAAAAAGAAACTGCAACCGATTATCGGGAAATATATAAAGTAGTAAATGGTAAATAGTAATAGTAAATCATTGCCGTCTAAATTAGACGAAGTTGAAATTTAGTTGTGATTGACCTGGAGGCCCGTTCTTTGAGTTTTGATGATATGGATC
>JAFGFL010000016.1 GCA_016931055.1 Candidatus Omnitrophota bacterium
ATGACATAGGAGCATATTGCTTGTCGTCGTATTATTGCTAAAGAACAGAATTTTTATCAACCAAATTTCCGTGTCATTATCAATTAAGTCATTGTGTCCCAGTTTTTTTCTCCCGCCAGGTGAACGTGATCAAAATCCGCGCCAAAAATCGGGGGACACACGCCGTAACCCGGACTAATTACTCCCTACGCGATGCTTCGGGAGCGACGGCGGTCAACAGATTTATGGTATGAACTTCGTTCGTTCCATAAATCTGGACCTTGTCGAGGTCCAGTCATGTCCCTGGGATTCTCTGTTTGCCTTTTTTTATGCAAAAAGCAGAAAAAGGTCAGTTTTCGGGTTTAAAAGCCTAGTGACAATCAAAATTAAAAACGTAAAATAATATAAATATTAATTTTAACGCACGGAGTTTTGGGATATTGAGCCCAAACTCCTCGATACATAAAAATGTCGAGGGGGTTTTTAATTCTGAAGTAAAATTACGAAAACACCATACTTAACGATTAGACAAATAGGTATGTTGTCCCCCGAATTTGTGTCCAGCAGGACTTGGAGAAAAGAGGCATGGCGGCTGGAGCCGATGAAGTGATTATGAAACCTTTAAAGACCGCTGAACTTTTGGAGTTGATTAATAAATGACTGCAAGGATATCAGAGGATGCCGGTAAAAAGAATTCTAGTAGTTGATGACGAGCCCGAACTTGTCAAAACAGTACAAATTAGACTTCAACAAGCTGATTATGAAGTACTGGTTGCTCATACTGGTCTGGAGGGCTTGGAGAAAGCACGCAAAGAGAAGCCGGATTTAATAATCTTGGATTTAACTCTTCCTGAAATGCCGGGAGAGCAGGTATGCAGGGAAATCAGGAAGGATGATGCCATAGCCGCAACGCCGGTGATTATGCTGACGGCAAAGGGCTCAGAGGTAGACAGAGTGATCGGCAGGGTGATCGGCGCGGATTATTACATGACCAAGCCGTTTGAACATCAAGCACTATTAGATAAGACAGAAGAATTATTGAAAGAGTAGGCCGATTTAATGATCACGCTATAATCATGCGATCCAAGTATCGTTATAAGAAGGAGGATATTTGGATATGATCAATGAACCAATAAGCAAGCACGTAAGTAAGGATAACTGGTTTAACAGGAATACCCTAAAATTTAAGCCCAGGTTTTCCCGCGGTGAGGGATGGCCTGGTTTTTTTATTTCAGCATAGGAAAGCACAATGAAAACTTTCGTTTTCTTTGCGGCACTGTTTTTCCTTAATTTTTATTTAGATGAAAACATGACGTGCTTGTTTCATCTCAATCATTTTGGAAAACAAGTACGAACGTATGTTTTTCCTTAATTTTGATTTATTAGAGGAAAACATTACGCACCCCATTGTAAGACAAATGGGTACGAAGTGAGGATTTTCTTGTAGGAGGAAATCATATGCTTAGGAAAATTAAAGCAACGCGAAGAAAAGACAAAACACGCCTGCTGGCCCCCCCAAAAAAGCTTTTTCCCATCATTGGTATCGGTGGTTCCGCCGGAGGGCTTGAAGCATTCCAGGAACTGCTTAAAAATATATCGAATAATCCGGGAATGGCGATTGTATTTATAATGCATTTAGCCCCGGGCCATAAAAGCATGCTGAGGGAACTGCTTGCCAGATTAACAAAAATGTCAGTAAGTGAAATAACCAACGGCATGCCCCTGGAAGTCAACCATGTTTATGTAATACCACCGGGCGTTGATGTTTCTATCGCCGGCGGAAAACTCGTCCTCAGTAATATGAAAAATGCCGGGTTAAAACGCATGCCGATAGACTATTTTTTCCGTTCACTTGCGGAAGCACAAGGGAACAGGGCTATCGGAGTTATCCTTTCCGGAACAGCGACAGACGGGACGCTGGGAGCAGAGGCCATTAAGGCCGAAGGGGGCATTACTTTTGCTCAGGACGAACAATCCGCTAAATACGCCGGTATGCCGCAAAGCGCGGTTGCCGCCGGATGTGTGGATTTTGTGCTTTCGCCCAAAAAGATCGCCAGAGAGCTTGAGCGTATAGCAAGACACCCCTTTATATCGCCCGCGGGGGCCGTTAAAACAGATAAGCCCATCATAACGGAAGATAAGGGGCTGGAAAGTATTTTTGACATATTGCGATCAGGTCACGGCCTGGATTTCACTCATTATAAAGCCTCCACCATTATGAGGCGCGTATCGCGGCGGATGGTTTTACTGAAATTGGAAAAACTCCAACACTACGCAAAGTTCCTGATAGGAAATAAGGACGAGGCAGAGAGGCTTTATGAAGACCTGTTGATAAACGTCACCAGCTTTTTCCGCGACGGAAAAGTTTTTCATACATTGAAAAAACTGGTTTTATCGGGAATTCTTAAAAACAAGACAAAAGGTCAGGAGGTAAGGATATGGGTGCCGGGATGTTCCAGCGGCGAGGAAGCTTATTCTATCGCCATATGCCTTATTGAGCTGATGGAAAACAAAAAAAGCGAGGTTCCTATCAAGATTTTTGCTACGGATGCAAGCGAAAGCGGTATTCATAAGGCGCACCGGGGTCTCTATGGTGAAAATATAAAAAACGATGTTACCCCTGAGTGTTTAAAACGGTTTTTCACAAAAGAGGGTCATTCTTATAAGATCTCTAAAAGATTAAGGGAGATGTGTATTATTTCCAAACATAATGTGTTTAGCGATCCGCCTTTCTCCAATTTAGACCTGATAAGCTGTAGAAACCTGCTGATATACCTGCAGCCGGTTTTGCAGAGGAGTGTATTCTATAAATTTCATTACGGCTTAAGGCCTGGCGGGTTTCTCTTTTTAGGAAACTCGGAATCCGTAAGCGGTTATTCAAATCTTTTTAAGGCGCTGGACAGAAAGCAGAGAATTTTTGTAAAGAAATATCTGCCCATAGAGCCCGAACTTGAATCAGGTCAGAAATATTCTCCGCCAAAGAAATTAGAAATTAAGGAAAAGGCCGGTATCAAGAAAGGCAAAGAAATGGATATTGAAAGCATGATAGAGCGGCTTGTGCAAAGCGTTTACGCTTCTTGCGGGGTGCTGATCGACAGCGATATGGAAGTCGTTTTGTTCCGCGGGCACACCGGCCGTTTCCTTGAATCAGAGGCCGGCAAACCGAGCCTTAACATATTCAAATTGGTGCGGGAAGGCCTGTGCATGCCTTTGCGGGCGGCGATATATAAGGCCAGGGGAACAAAACATACGGTAAAAAGAGAAGCCCAGGATGTAAGTTATAACGGCCGCAAGGTGCGGGTTAATATAACCGTTGTCCCTGCGAAATACGGACCCCTTAAAGAAGAATTCTTTCTGGTGCTTTTTGACGAAATTGGCAGGGCGGCGGGGCTTAAGAATTTGCCAAAAGGGCGCGGCAGGAGTTTATCCTTAAAAGGAAAATCCGCCCAAAGCGGTGAGTCTATCGATATTCTTCAGAAAGAACTTGCAGAAACAAAAGAATATCTCCAGACGATTATAGAAGAACATGAGAACGCGCTTGAAGAAGTCAAAACTACCAATGAGGAAATACTCTCAAGCAATGAAGAGCTGCAAAGCATTAACGAGGAGCTGGAAACCGCGAAGGAGGAACTGCAGTCTTCAAACGAAGAATTAATCACCTCTAACGAGGAACTGCAGAACCGTAATGCAGAGACCTTTCTCTTGAGCAATGACCTGATCAATTTACTCGGCAGCATCAATATCCCGGTCATCATGATGGGGACAGACCTTGCGATACGCAGGGTAACTTCCCAGGCGGAAAAGGTGCTGAATGTCATTCCGTCTGATATCGGCAGGCCGATCAGTAAAATTAAACTCAATGTCGATATTCCGGATTTAGAGAAAACACTTACGGATGTTATGGAGTCCCTTCATCCAAAGACATTTGAACTAAAAGATAGAGGAGAAAACTGGTATTCGGTATATATCAGGCCATACCGCACCTTAGATAATAAGATTGACGGCGTGGTTGCGGTCTTTATCGACATCACCGAGCGTAAGAAGATAGCGAGGGAATTAGCGCAGGCAAAAGAGCAGCAATACAAGACACTTATTGATAATCTCCCTCAAAAGGTATTCTTAAAAGACAGGAATTCAGTGTACATATCCTGTAATAAAAATTACGCAAGAGACTTGAAGATCAAACCTAAGGAGATCGCGGGAAAGACAGACCGTGATTTCTTCCCAACGCCTTTGGCTGAAAAATACAGGGCCGACGATAAGATGGTGATGGAATCCGGGAAAACCAAAAATATAGAAGAGGATTACATCGTAATAGGAAAATTTCCGGGAGGCTCTCGAAAGGCTATTGTTAACACAGTCAAAGCCCCTGTTTGGGACAAGGCCGGCAACGTTACGGGGCTAGTCGGCATCTTCTGGGATATCACCGAACACAAGCAAGCGGAAGAAGCCCTGCGCGCAAACGAGATGCTAAAGAAACTTAACCAGATAAAATCCGATTTTGTCTCTACCGTCTCTCATGAACTGCGCACGCCCTTGACCACGATGAAAGAATTTACGTCTATCATTTTAGATGAAATACCCGGCAAACTTACTAAACAACAAAAAGAATATATGGATATTATTGGCGGGAATATTGACCGCCTGGCCCGGTTAATTAATAATCTCTTGGATATTTCTAAGATTGAGTCCGGAAGGCTAGAGCTAAAAAAGGCGCTTGTAGATATGGCTAATTTAGCCAACGGCGTAATTTCTATATTAAAGCCTGAAGCGCAGGCAAAGCATATTGAATTTAAAACCTTGTTTCCCGCAGCTGCATTAAATGTATATGCCGACTCTGATAAGATGGTCCAGGTTTTTACGAATTTAATCGGAAACGCGATTAAATTTTCGAAAGAGAATGGGGAAATTACAGTTGAAATTAAAGATGCTGCGGAAGAGGTGGTGTGTAGTATTGCTGACACAGGAATAGGCGTTGCGCCAGAGAATCTTGATAAGCTATTTGATAAGTTTCGGCAGATTAACCGTGCCGTTGGTGCCGGAGCAAAAGGGACCGGCTTGGGACTAGCCATAAGTAAAGAGTTGATAGAGATGCACAATGGCAGAATTTGGGCCGAATCAGAACTCAGCAAAGGCAGCAAGTTTATTTTTACCCTGCCCAAGCATAGCAAAAAAAGCATCCTGTTCGAAACAGTAGAGAAGAATATTACGGGAGCCCAAAAAGAAAATAAGAAATTTTCAATATTTGTTATCCAGTTGGATGATTATTCAGAGTTTGAGGAAGGGCTTGGAAAAAATAGAGCGCAAAAAGTTTTTTTCCCGATATTGGCGAGCTTTGAAGAGGCTGCGTCCAGCGAAGGTTTTCAAACTATAAGAAGCGAGAGTGAGGTTGTTGTGTTCGCGCAAGTGAACAGACAAGAGGCATGCGGAATAAGCGCAAGATTAAAGAGGATGATCAAAGAGCATATTTTTGAAATTAACGCGCAACTTAAAAAAGGTTTTTCCTATGGATGCGCCATCTATCCCGATGATGCGGATAATGCCAAAGATTTACTGGAGCGGGCCTATAAATCTTGTGTTCAAGAAAGAGAGGCAAGATCAAGGAAGAACATCATGATCGTTGATGATGAGCCGGAATTGAGAAATGTTTTAAGGAAAATTTTACAGGCAAACGGGTATTCTAATTTTACCGAGGCCGGCGATGGAAAAGAAGCGCTGGAAAAAATAAAAACCGCCGTCCCTGATTTGTTGATACTTGATTTGAAAATGCCGCTTATGGGTGGTTATGAAGTCATCGGGATGCTTAAGGAAGACGCACAGACAAAAGATATGCCAATATTAATCATGTCGGGAGATGCGGCGGAAATTGAGAAGCTGGGGGAATATGTTAAGGCGAAAGCGATACCGTTAGTGGGTAAGCCATTCAATACAGAACAGCTTAAGAAGTTGGTCAATTATCTCTTGTGATGCAAAACAGCTTAAACTTTTTAGGATTCGTCGGGTAATTCATGGAAGGAGGTTAAGAGATGCCGGTAAAAAAAGTTTTAGTAGTCGATGACGAACCGGAGCTTTTAAAAGCGATGCGCATTAGGTTGGCCTCCTGGGGCTACGCTGTCCTCACGGCTGCTAATGGTAAAGAAGCCGTCCGGCTTGTTAAGAAGGAAGATCCCGATGCCATAATCCTGGACATCATGATGCCAGAGATGGACGGCATAGAGACCCTCAAACGCATAAGGCGTTTTAATAAGAAAGTTCTTGTTTTCATGTTAACGGCTTATGGCGATAAAGAAAGGTTTGAAAAGACAAACAAATTGGGCATAGCGGGTTTTATTCATAAAGGGAGTGAATTTGAAAACGCCTCAGAGTTTGTCCGCGTGGCCCTAAAGGGCCAAAAATAATAAAAGGAGCAAAGCAAGATGCCCAAGAAAAGAATTTTAATCGTTGATGATGAACCCGAAATTATCAAAGCCATAGAGATTAGGCTCAAGCTATCCGGCTATGAAGTCATGGATGCTTGCGATGGCCAAATGGCATTATCAAAGGCACGCAAAATGAAGCCCGATCTAATCATTCTAGATTTACTGCTTCCTAAGATGGACGGTTTCCAAATCTACAAGGCTCTGAAAGCCAATTGCGCCACAAACCATATCCCCATCATAGCCTATACGGCTCAAAATCCGGAAGTTGTGGCAGAAAAAGGCATAGAGGCAGTAGATATGGTAGATTTTGTATTGAAGCCATTTGATACAACGGTGTTAGTTTTGGCAGTAGAAAAAGCCCTTAGAAAAGGCGGGGAGAATGACAATACTCATTGCTGATGATGAGGCAGAGCCAGCAGAGACCATAAAATAAGGAATAAAGATGGCCAAGAAAAGAATTTTAATAATTGATGACGAACTCGAACTTATCAAAGCAGTACAAATTAGACTTCAACAAGCTGATTATGAAGCACTGGTTGCTTATGACGGCCAGGAGGGGTTAGAGAAGGCAAAAAAGGAAAACCCGGATTTGATTATTCTTGACCTTATGCTATCTAAAATGGATGGATACAAGGTCTGTGGTTTGCTTAAGGCCGATACAAGGTATCATAAAATTCCTATTATCATGTTTACTGCCCGGGTTCAAGAGTCTGATAAAAAAATGGGCAGGGAAATGGGCGCAGACGCATATATCACCAAACCGTTTGATCATCAAATACTACTGGATAAGATAAAGGAACTTATCCAAGAGTAACATATAAGGGCGAAAAAAAATTAAGGGAAAAAATTAAGGGGACACACGACGTAACTCGAATTAATTAAGGATCGGTCGTGTGTCCCAATTTTTTCTCCCGCCAGGTGAACATGATCAAAATCCGCGCCCGGCACCGATTATTTCTCACCTTTTTTATCCCCCGCGGTTGTTTCTGTTGCTTTTGCAATTGAAATATAGTAATATGAAATCCCTTTTTCACACATCAACATCATATTGTGGAAAGGAAATGGTTGTGAGCGCAAAGAATGTGATGATGGCTTTGTTGTTGCTTTCTGCGTTAAGCGGAATTACATTCGTTTATGCGGAGGAGAGGGCCCCTGTTTCCCTAACCCTGTCGGAAGATGCGGGTATAGAGGGCTATCAGACACCATTGTATCGTGAGTTGGAAACGGTCGTTGTGACGGCCAGGCGGGTGCCGTCGGATATCAAACAAACGGCCGAAACGATCACGGTCTATACGGAAGAAGACATCGGCAGATGGCCTGACCGGGACCTGGGGGAGGCCCTCTCGTATATTCCGGCGGTTGACGTCCAGTTAAACGGCCAATTCGGCCAGGCAACAGCGTTATCCGTCAACGGCTCCAGCGCCCGCCAGGTTTTGCTGATGGTCGACGGAATCCCTTTCAACACGCAACTCTCCGGCCAGGCCAACCCCGCACAAATACCCTTGGAACATATCCAGCGCGTCGAAGTGATCAAAGGTGCCTCCTCAAGCGCGTGGGGTTCCGCTTTGGGCGGCGTTGTGAATGTCATTACCAAAGATGCCGGGGAAACGGAGGTGCCAACGGGGAATTTCACGAGCTCCTTCGCGGAGTTCGGCACAACAAAAAACAGCCTTGATTTGGCTGGGAAAATAAAAGGGCTGGGATATTTACTCACCGGCAGTTATTTCAAGACCGACGGTGCCCAATACATTTCGGACGCCGAAGAGAAGCAATTCTTCGGCAAGCTCCAGCTTCCTTTAGGCGACGCCGCCAAACTGCTGGGGGAATTCGGCTACAGCGGGACCGATGTTCGCTATGCGCTTTCAACCAGCACGTTTTGCATATCCCAGCCTCAGATCGCCCGTTACGGAAAAATGTTGATCGATGTCCAACAGGACGGTTACCAATGGAATGCCGCTTATAAATATAACGACCAGGATATCACGACGGACAGCACGTTTGTCTCAAGCGGGGCCCTCTTTTCCTCAACGGACAGCGAAAATGTCTATCACGGCATCAGCTTAAACGGCAGCGTGGATGTTTTGGAAAGCAGCGAGCTGGTCATGGGCGCCGATTTCGACTGGCACCGGCTGAAATCGAACCAGTACCTGGATAAAGCCGAAAGCATCAACATGCAGGCTCCGTACGTGAATTATACCGCTCATTTGGGGCCCTGGGACGTCATCACGGGCCTGCGTTATGACCATAACCGGCACTTCGGGTCGCAAGTCAGCCCGAGCGTCGGCAGCGTCTACCACTTTGGCGACGCGCAAAAGACGCTGGTCAGGGCCAGGGTCTCCCGCGCGTTTAACGCGCCGCCTTTGCTGAAGGTGTATAACGACGGGGTTGCCTTCGGCTTCACCATCTTGCCCAACCCCGATCTTAAGGCGGAACGCGCGACGATGGTTGAGCTCGGGCTGCAGACGACTCCCTTTGAGCCCCTGAAGATGGATTTAAGCGCCTACCGCGCCGACGTCAAAGACGGGATTGCCGATGTGATGGTCAGCCCCCTGACCACACAGACGCAGAACATCCGGAAGTTCCGCCGGCAGGGGGGCCAGCTGCTTTTCAGTTATGACGCGGGTGAACACGTAACGCTCTACGGCAGCGGCGCGTTTAATGACGCCGAGAACCGTGCGACAGGGGAAACGGTCCGCGACGCGGGAATCGCCCGGCAGAAGTTCACCTTCGGCGGCCGGTATAAAAATGAGCGCGGTTTTGGGCTCGATGTATCGGGGTATTACATCCGCTGGAGTTCGGATCCCTCTTCCCGGCCCAATGACCGCAAGCCGATTTTCGATTTGAAGCTTGTCCGGGAATTCAAAGGCATCCGGGAGGCCTTCGACGCGGAAATCTTCCTCAATGTCCGCAACCTGACCAACAGCAAATATTGGTCCAACATTTCCTTCCCCTTGCCCAGGCGCTATTTCGAAGGCGGCTTTTCCATGACGTTTTGATAAGGCGGCCGGTTAAAAGAGTTTTCCATTTTTCCTTTGGGATTTCGCAATGGTCCATATATGATAGGTAGAAAAAGGTCAGTTGTGCGTACTTTCAGCCTATTCAAGTATGGTAAAACTGATGTAATGTAACATTCACATGGCTTAATTCACCTTTTTCTGATGCCATTTACAACAAAATCCCTAATTGCCTTGATAATGGTTGCCGTGATCACAACCCCCTATCCTGCGGAGGCCGAACAGAAATCCCCACCGAAGAACAGAATTTACCCCGAACAAAAGACGCTTAACGAAAACCGCCCTGCCAGCCGCACGCACCCCTACGGCGGGACCCTGGTGTGGGGGGACACTCATCAGCCAACGATCATAAATCCTATCCTTACGACAACAAGCGCTTCTGCTGTATTAGTGGATCTCATCTTTGATTCTCTGGTTCGAATCGACAGTAACGGAAAAATTGTTCCAGGATTGGCCAAATCATGGGATATTTCCAAAGACGGACTAGTTTATACGTTTTATTTGCAAGAAGGAGTGTTGTTTCACGATGGTGTAGAGTTAACAGCAGAAGATGTTAAATTCACTTATGAACAAATTGCCAATCCGAAGAACAATTCTCCCTTTCGTTCTCACTTCGAATTGGCCGAGAGGTTTGAGGTTGTGGACAAATATATCTTTCAGATAGTTTTAAAGGAATCGTTTCCGCCGCTTTTGTATAAATTAGATAGAGAAGAGATCATTCCCAAACATATTTTGGAAGGAACAGATATAAACGAAACGACCTTTAATTATCATCCTATAGGCACTGGTTCATTTAAGTTTAAGGATTGGAATAAGGAAACTAATCAAATTGAACTGGAAGCCAATCTTCACTATTTTGAAGGGAAACCGTATTTAGATAAATTCATTGCGAAGATTTATTCTGATAATTCGCAACTATGGGCGGCTTTTATGCGCCGTGAAGTGGATTTAATGTTCTTTATTAATCGGGAAGATTATTCGATTATTGAACGTGATCCGGCATTCAGGGCTTATGCCGTGGCCGGCAGTATGTATTACGCGATTGTTTACAATCTGGACGACCCTGTCTGGCATGACCGGGAGCTCAGGCAGGCCATAGCTCTTGGGCTCAATATCGAGCAAATTATGAAAGATTTGCCGGGTGTTGACGGGATAAAGGCAACAGGACCGTTTCACCCGGATTCTCCAGGGTATAATCAGGAAGTTAAACCGTTTGAATTTGACCCTGTTAAAGCCAGGATGATGTTGATGCACCGCGGCTGGCTGGATATGCCGCAGGACGCGCGCGGCCGGGAAAACAGCGTGCGCAGGAAAAACGGCCGGGAACTGGAACTGCGGATGCTGGTTGACGAGCGGAATGACACCTACAAAAGGATGGCCCGGATCATCCGTCAACAGCTCGCGGAAATAGGGATTAAGGCGGTCATTCTGCTTTATAACGATGAAAACGAATTGACGCAGGAATATTTTAATCAAAACAAACCACAGGCCTGGTTGCGGCTATTTCAGGGATTTGGCCCTGACCCCTATGAAGCTGCGGGAAGCTGGTACGGATTATCAAGTCAATTTGGTAATTTATGGGCTTATAGAAATAGACAAGTCGACGAACTTTTTGAGTCGGGAATGATGAGCGTCGATCATGATAAACGGTCAGAGATTTATAAAAAAATCCACAAGTTAATCTATGAGGATCAGCCGGCTTGTTTCCTTTTTTACCCGGCCGGCTATTTTGCTGTGAATTCGGATTTTAAAAATACGGATGAATATTTCAGCTTGTATATGCCGAACTATATGATGAAGGATTGGTATATATCAAAGAATTGAGTGATATGCGGATAAAGAGTCAATCCAGCAGGCATTTTTACTCTGAAAGTTCCGGGTGGGGAAATGCTGTGCTGTGGAAAGGAGGAAAAAATGGAAGTTATCAAAGAGGGAACAGAAATTGTTCATGAAATATCGGTATTAGGCTGCTGCTGGCCGCCAGGGACAGTGAGCTGGACAAATCCCGAGCCGGAAGAATAAAATGCTGTTAGAGCGATTTTTCTAACAAATCCGGTTAACAGTTGACAGGACGGCTGTGGCGGAAGACAACTCTTCCGTCACGGCCGTCTTGTCATTCTTAATTAAAGAAGAAACGTCAGAATGACGATGTTCGTATTATTCATATGCGGCTTTCCAACCACACGATTATCGTAAGCCACTACCCCCGGCCCGGGGAACATCTTCTTTTCAGCACGCGCACGCAGGCTATGGTCAAGATCGATCAAGACTTAAGGGATATTCTGGGCTCTCTCGAAAGATACGGCGATGATCTCTCCCTGCAGCGTGCGGAAGACTTGAGGCGGCTTCACACAATGGGCATCCTTGTGCAGAATGAAGAGGAAGAGCAGGCGAAATTAAAAAATTTTTTTCACCAGCTGAAATACGGATATAATCGGGCTGTTTTTCCCGTCACGATCCTGACAACGGCGTCCTGTAATTTCAAGTGCGTTTATTGTTTTGAAGAGAGCTCGCGCGAGGGCGGCAATCTGGATTTTGAGACGCGGGAGCTTGTGATCGGCTGGCTGAAAAGGCGGGTCGAACGGCTCGGATACAAAGGGCTGGTGCTGAACTATTACGGAGGGGAACCGCTTTTATATCCGCAGGCGATCGAACATATCTCCTCGGAGATGAAACAGTGGTGCCGGTCAAAGGGGCTCAACTTTGCCGTCACGCTCCAGACGAACGGGTACCTGATGACGCCTGAAGCGGTCGCGAAATTGACGGCCTTAGGATTAAAAAGGGTCCGGGTGAGCGTGGACGGCGCCAGGGAACGGCATGACCGTAACCGGCCTTTGCGCGGCGGCGGGCCGACGTTTGACCGCATTATCAGGAATATCCAGGACTGCGCCGACAAGCTCGAAATATGCGTTTCCATGGGCTACGAAAAAGATGATATCGGGCCGATCGCGGCATTGGTCGAATATCTGGATGAGTTGGGAGTCCTGCACAAATTGGGGGAATTCATTTGTTCTCCGATCATCCCTTCGCTGGGGCCGAAAGGCCGTCCCCAAGCGATCCGGGGGTCCGAATGCATGTTCAATCAGGAAGATCATATGATGGCAGCGGCCGTGGGGAAAATCAAAGAACTCATGGACCGCCATCACCTGAAATATACCTGCAACATGTCCGTCAACGCGTGCGGGTTGGTCCGTGAAAACAGCGGCGTGACGATCGACCAGCACGGGCGCCTCTTTAGGTGCAACTCGCTCTTGGGCCATCCGGAATTCGCCGTCGGGGACGTGCGCCATGACGAATTCAATGAGACGCAAAAGGAGTTCAGGGACCTCGATGCGTGGAAGCAGTGCCCGGTCGATTGCACGTACCTGCCGATGTGCAGCGGCGGGTGCCGCCTGCTGTCCTTTGTCGGCGGCAACAAGAATTTTAAGACCGTCTCCTGCAAGGAGCTTTACTTAAATGAGATGGCGCCGCAGTTTATTAAACGGCAGTATGAACAGACGCAAGCGCAAAAAAAGGAGCTCGAACAAGAAAATATTATGGTATGATGATTATATTGGAAAAGCCCTTCTGCGCCGTCATTCTGACGAAAAGATGGAGATAAAGTGCCTGCCCAAAAAACTTCCATTACGTTTTGTTCGCTTCTCTCACCTTACCGCGCCAGGATCGCGGCGGTCCTTTTTTTGATGTTGTCCGCGAACCTGCTGGCGCTCGTCCTCCCGTGGGCGATCAAAATCATTATTGACGATATCCTCACCGGCAAAGACGCGGATTCTCTGAACCTCATGATGCCGGCGTTGGTGGCGATCCTCGGCCTGCGCTCCGTTTTCGGCTTCTTGCGGGCATACTTAAGCGGCAGTACCGGCGAGAGGATCGTTTGTGATTTGCGGCAGGAGATCTGCGATCATATCCCGAGGTTATCGCTGACGAGCATTAATAAAATCTCCCCCGCCCAGATATTGACCAGGATCACGCAGGATGTCAACAGCCTGCGCCGTTTTCTTTTCGGGGATGCCGTTGAGTTTATCTACGCGTTTCTCAATATCGGATTCATTGCGGCCATCCTTTCCTTTGTGAACGTAAAACTGACGGTCCTTTCTTTATCCGCATTACCCCTGTTTGCCGTTATCTATTTCCTGTTAATTCCGGAACTGAAGAACAGACACAGCCGGCTGCGGGACATGCACGGGGTTTTAAGTTCCAGGTTCAGCGAGGTTTTAAACGGGATACGGATGGTGCGGTCTTTCGCCGGGAACGCGCGCGAGAGACAACTCTTCGAGACCAAACAGCGCGATATTCTAAGCGTGGCGACCCGGACGCACTATCTTCATTCATGGCTGTGGGTCGGCATCGAGTTTTTTACGTCGCTGGGAATAATCGGGATTTTGTGGATCGGCGGGAGCGATGTGATGGCGGGCCGGATGACGGCGGGGGAACTGGTCGCGTTTTACACGTACCTGGGGATGTTGTTTTCTCCGGTCATCCGCATGGTCGTCATCAACGCATCCTACCAAGAGGCCCTGGCCGCGCTGAACCGTATTAATGATGTGATGAATATTGATGACGAAGTCCCCGAGGCGGAACATTCCGCCGGTCCGGGCAAGATCGAAGGGCGCGTTGAATTCAAAAAAGTATCTTTTCATTACACGGCCGGAGACCCCGTTCTTAAAGACATCCATTTTGCGGCCGAGTCCGGAGAAACCATCGGTATTGTGGGGGCAAGCGGGGCGGGAAAGACGACGCTCGTCAGCCTTTTGCTGCGGTTTTTTGACCCTGACGAAGGGGAAATCCTCATTGACGGAAAGAAGTTAAAGGATCTCGGCCTTGACGCGTACCGCCGCCAGATCGCGGTCGTATTGCAGGATGATTTTCTTTTCAGCGGGACCGTTGAAGACAACATCAAGTACGGCAAACCGCAGGCGTCCCGGGAAGACATCGTTCAGGCGGCCAGGATCGCCCAGGCCCATCCGTTTATTTCGGAACTCGCCGACGGTTATAAAACGGAAGTCGGCGAACGGGGATTCAACCTTTCCTGCGGGCAAAGGCAGAGAATCGCGATTGCCCGGGCCGTGATCAAGAACCCTTCCCTTCTGATTCTGGATGAGGCGACTTCAAGCGTCGATGCGTTGACGGAAAACGACATTCAGAGGTCCATCCGGCGGTTCATGAAGGGGAAAACGGTCTTCCTTGTGGCCCACCGCTTTTCAACGGTCATGGAAAGCGACAAGATCCTTGTGTTGGATAAGGGGAGAATTGTCGAAGCCGGCGGCCACAATTATCTTTTGAACAAACGGGGATTCTATAGTAGCCTATATCTCGAACAGTTTAAAGACGAGGACAGGGCTTCCCTGTCTCAAAGGCAGTGAAACACAACGCGGTGTTCCCATGAAGTTACCTTCATCAGGCATCAGGCGCATCCTTCCCAGGCGGATCTGGCAGCAGATCTTCTTCCTGTTAGTTTTTTTTGCCATCATCCCGCTCGGCGCTCTCGGTTTTTTCTTATTAAATGCCAGCCAAGGCGCGATCAAGACGGCCATTCTCCGGGGCCATAAAGAAATTGCCGTTCATACGACCGGCGAAATTCGGGAACATGTCAAAGGCGCCAGGGAAACTCTGCTTGTGACGGCGTCCATTTTAGGGACCTTGCACGCCGATCCCTGGCGGCAGGAAACTGTTGTCGTCGAACTTTCGTTAAAAAATCCGGCCTTTCAGCGGATCTCTTCACTCAATTTGAAAGGTGAAGAAATCGCGACTTCACAGCTCGGGACGGAATTGCGCGACAGGTCGCGTGAGCAGGCCTTCCGGAAAGCGGTCCTGGGCGAATCGTATCTGTCCGAAGTGAAAATATCGGACAACCGTATCCCTTTTCTAACGCTCGCTGAACCCATAAGGCAGTTCGGGAAGGTCCAGGGGGTCCTGATCGCTGATTTGAATGTCAGAAACATATGGGACACGGTGGACGGCATTCAGGTCGGCCGGCTTGGAAAAGCCTATCTGATCAATCAGCAGGGGCGGATCATTGCGCACCATGACAAAAAGAAAGTGCTGAAGAACGCGGGCTTGACACAGCCCCAGGTCATGCATGATATTTTGTCGGGACAGGCGGGGAATCTTGAGGAAATCGGCGAGCGGGGGGAATCATGGCTTGTTTCTTACGCGCCGGTTGGGAAGCTGAATTGGGGCTTGATCATCGCGCGGCCCAAAACAGAGGCCTTTGCTTTTTTAAGAGAGATGAACGCGCGGTCGCTGATCGTTATTGCTTTGAGCCTTCTGGCGGCTCTTCTGATCAGCCTGATCCTGACGCGTTATATGAGCCGGCCGATGAATGATATGATCCAAGGCACGCAGCGGGTTTCCAGAGGGGATTTTTCTCATTTCTTTCAAGTGCACGGCAAAAGCGAAATCGATAAACTGTTATTTTCGTTCAACCGGATGATCCGTAAATTGCGCAAGGCGCAAGAGGATGAAAAATTAGCCGTGATCGGCAAAGCCGCCACCGCCATAGCCCATGAACTGAAAAATTCGCTCCAGCTGATAGACACCTTTATCAAGCTGTTGCCCCAGCGGCAGGGGGATAAACAATTTATCAAGGAGCTCTCGGATACGATCCCCAGGGAATTAGACTCCTGGAACGCGTCATTAAAGAACATGATGACCTACTCGAGAGATGCCGGGTTTCCCGTCAAAGAAATTGACGCTAATGAGATTGTCAGAGAAATAGCGCTGTTGACGAAATTCAAGGCCCGGCAATCGGATATTCGTCTGGAAGTTGCGCTGGAAGACATCCCTCTATGGGTTATGGGGAATCAGGAGAAGTTAAAACAGGTCCTGCTGAATATCGTGACCAATGCTTTGGAGGCAACTCCGCAGGGCGGCCAGATCGTTCTGCGCTCCAGGTTATCCGGCGGCTTCGGTTCCAAGTCCAAGGAGCCTTGTTTTGCGGAAATAGAGATCATAAACACAGGAGAGGGGATCGAACGAAATCAATTGGACAAAATCTTTGAACCGTTTTATACAACCAAAACAGGCGGGTTAGGGCTGGGACTGTCCATCAGCAAAGAGATCATGGACCGCCACCATGGAAAGATCGAAGTGGTGAGCATCAAAAATGAAACGACCTCATTTATTGTGCGTATCCCGGCCGTGAGTACCGTTTTCCAGAGAAATGCCCCGGGGCATAGCCGGGGGCCGAAGGCCATCGAAAAGACCTCGACCTCCGGCCCATTTTCGTCTTTGTCTTGAATGGGCCTCCGGCGAGGCTGTAGGTAGAGAAAAGTCAGCTGTTCGCCGCGAGAAGCCATTCCCATTAAAACGGGTTATGTCAGAATAGCGGATATGACTCAACAATCTGCCGAGGAAAATATGATTTCAGAGAAAATTGTTGTTATCGATGACGATCCGCGGATTGTTAAAAGCATCCGGTTGGCCTTTCCCGAGTATGAGTTTATGGATTTCAGCAACGGGGAAGATGCCTTGGATTATTTAAGGAAACCCAACAACATCAATGTGGTCTTACTGGATTTTATGATGCCTAAAATGGACGGGATCAGCGTCCTGTCAAGGATAAAAAAACACATGAATAATATCGGGGTTATCCTCATGACGGGATACGGCTCCAAGGACATTATTCTTGACGCGTTGAGAAATCATGCCGATGATTTTATCGAAAAGCCGATTCAAATGCCTGAACTCAAGGACAAGCTGCGCTTTCTTATAAAGGAAAGGCTGTATGCCCAGAATATAAGAAATGATAAACACGACCGAATGGGACGCATTAAGCGTTTTATTGAGCGCAATTGCAGCAATGTCAATCTTGATTATATCGCCAATGAGCTGTGTTTGAGCCCGAGATATGTGAGCCGTTTCTTTAACCGCCATAATGACGTGAGCTACCGCGGTTTTAGGCTTCAAATGAAGATGAACCGGGCAAAAAAGCTCCTTGCCGAAACCTGCCTTGATGTCTGTGAAATTGCCATTGAATTAGGGTATCAGAACCCCGAATCCTTCATGCGCATCTTTAAACGAATGACCAAAATGACCCCGACCCAGTACAGAAAGAAAAACGGCAGCAAGAGGGTCAGGAAATCGTGTCAATCAGGGTAAGGGAATATCCCAAAAGGCCCCGTCATGGACCAAAAAGTTTTGATTGTCGACGGACATCCGGTTTATGCGCAAAGAGTCATAACGTTTCTTCAGGGACTCATGTTCACGGATATTCATTTGGCCAAAACAGGGAAACAGGGAATGGATGACGCTCGGGACAAAAAACCTGATTTAGTGATCTTGAGTTCCGTGCTTCCGGACATGGACAGCTCTTTAGTCTGCAGGGAGATCCACGCGTTGACAAAAGGAGCGTCAAAAATCATTGTTCAGATCGGATTGTTCACGGAAGCGGAGACCGTTAACAAATTTCATGACCATGGCGCCAGTGCCGTTTTGATGCGTAAAGAAAAAGATCTGCAGCCTTTACAGAAGGCCATCGAAAGACTGCTTTTAAGTGAAGTGTAAACACATATTCCCCATCGCTTTTTCCCCGAATTTTCAGGCCCTCCCATTCTCGTTTTATTCAAGCTGACCGGAGTGCCCTTCAAACTGACTTATATCGACGGCGAAATAAGTCAATTCAAAAACCCTTTATCCCATTACAAATTTGTTGTATCCGGTTATTCTAGGCAGGGTTAGAAAATAGGAAAACCTTAACTGATATTTATTTCTTATTTTAGTGTTCATCGATGAAAAATAATCGTAATGAAAAGTAACAACGACAATAAATTCGGGACGGTCGAGGCCGTTAAACAGGTCGGAGTGTCTCCGGAACGTCTTCGTTATTGGGAACAGGCGGGGATTATTAAACCGCGCTATGTTCAATGCGGCACGCGGCGGTACAGGAGGTATTCCCAAGAAGATATCGATCGGAGTATTTACATCAGGATCCTGGTGGATGGCGAGAAATATTCTCTCGAAGGCGCGAAAAGAAAATTGGAAGACAAAAGCGGCGCTCAACGAAGCAATAATGCAAAATAGGAGATAATCATGAAACGGGATTTTATTGTCACTGTACTTATTGTGGGTGCGGTGAGCATGACCTTTGTCCCTAAAGTTTCTTCCGCCGACGATGATGGGACTCACGGATTTGAGGCCATGTTGTTCGAGGAAGTTCCTGTTGTTGTGATCTCTGCTATGGGGCGGGAACAAAAACAGCAGGATGTCTCGCAGCCGATGACCGTCCTCACCCAGGAAGACATCCGGCGTTCCGGCGCGAAATCCCTAAGCCAGTTGTTTTTAAGGGTGCCGGGGATGCAGGTCCGTTCCGATAACGGCTATCATAATTATGTCAGCGTCCGCGGCGAGGCCGGGACCCTGACGAATAATCTGCTTGTTCTTGTTGACGGCGCGGTCGTTTTTAATCCGGCGTTTAACGGCACGCGCTGGCACGCGATTCCCGTGACTCTCGATGAGATCGAGCGCGTCGAAATTATCCGCGGTCCCGGAGGCGTGCTGTACGCCTCCAACGCCGTTTTAGGTGTCGTTAATATCATCACCAAGTCTTCACGGGCAAAGGAGAAAAACAGCGTTGAGGCCAAAGGAGGAAGCCTTACCTATAACGGAGAAGCCTTCGGTGTGAACCATCAGTTCAAAGAGGAAAAATGGGGCGTCCGAGGCTACGGACAGCATGATAAACAATTCGGCTGGGATGATCAGCATGGGGTAAAAGCGCATCAGCGTTTGGAACGGTACTTGTTCGGGGTGCGTTCGGATTATCAAATCAACGACCAGGGACAGGTGAGCTTTTCGGCGCGCGGCAGCGAAGTGACCTCGTTTCCGAATATTGTGCTTACCGCCATCAAGACACATGCCAGTACGTTTCTGGGCAACCTTGACCTGAATTATAAGTTCAGTGACTTCTATGATATGTCTCTTAAAAACAATTTTACTTATCATATCGCCTCGATTCTCGGACTTAATGATGAAGACACGTATACCAATGATGTGACCATGCAAAACAATTTTACTTACGACCTTATGGGGGATCACGTGACCTCGCTTGGGACCGAGTACCGGAATACGCGCGTCATAACAACGCCTGATCTCGTGAGAAACACAGACTATACTCATAACACGACATCGTTCTTCCTGAACGATGAATACAAACCATCGGAGAATTGGGTTTTTACCGCGGGCGTTCGCGCCGACAAACCTTCGTCCCTGAAGAACAATGACCCGAAATTGGACGCCTGGCTGCTTTCGGAACGGGTTTCGGGGATTTACAAGTTTGACGAACATCACAGCGTTTCCGCCTCGGTGACGAGTGAATACCGTTTTCCGTCTTATAACGCGGAAGAGGAACTGTATTGGGAATTCTTTCCGGGATTCGCCATCGAAGGAAACATTAATCTGGAACCGGAAAAGTTGTGGAATTACGATCTCGGATATCACGGGCTTTTTCTCGAAGATAAACTCAATGTCAACCTCGCCGCCTATTTCTATACGCTTGAAGACGTGATCGTTTGCGATATATTCGGCCCTCAATTCATTTATCGTAACCACGGCGAAATCGACGGTTATGGCGTGGAACTGGATAGCCGGTATCATATTAACAATCGATGGAGCGTCTACGGGGATTATTCGTATATCTTGCTTTCCGATGACAAAATCAATACACCCACCCCCTACACGGCGCTTCAGGGAAAAACAACCAATCTCAGCCGCCATATGATCGGCTCCGGCGCGCGCTACACGGCCGGTCCCTGGGAGGCGGATTTTTACGTCAAATATTTCAGTGGATTGCGCGCGGCCGATTTCTTTGGGGCTGAAGGCGTGCACATTGACGGTTACTGGAAGCCCGCGTTTCGGGCCGCGTACTCCTTTAAACTGGCAGGGAAATACGACACGACCACGGAGCTGGTCGTCAATGACTTTTTCAACAGCAACGTCTATGAAACCGTTTCCCGTTATGAACGTGAAGCCCAGGTTTTTCTTGGGGTCAAGGTCTTGTTCTAAAAGGTTCATGACAAAAGGGTACTAACGTAAAAGGAAGGATGGCCGTGAAGATCCATGCCATAAATTTGTTCAGCCCCACACAATAATTGCGTGAGAAGGAATGTTTTGATACGCGATGTTATTAGAAACATCGCTATAAGTAGGAATAGGGGAAATCCGGCACTCAACCAAGCAATCATACAAACAGAGGTCGCATATGAAGAAACAATTTGTTTTATTCCTCATTTTCATGTCGGCGCTTGTTCTGATTCCAAAGAATGCAATAGCACAGGATGTCGAATCGTTTGAAGAACTCCTGTTTGCCGAAATTCCTTCAGTGGTTTCAGCCATCGGCCGGCAACAACAGCAGTCTGAGGTGTCGTTGCCGATGTATGTGATTACCAAGGAGGACATCCGGAGGTCCGGGGCAAAGACGTTAAGCCAGTTGTTTTGGCGTGTGCCGGGCGTTCAAATGCGTTCTGATTCCGGGACATTCAACCAAGTTGGTATCCGCGATCAGGCGAATCTCACAACAATGAATCTATTGACTTTGATTGATGGAGTTGTTGTTTTTAATGCGCTTCACAATGGGACGAATTGGAATTCAATGGCTATTACGCTTCCGGAAATAGAGCGCATTGAGATTATTCGCGGCCCGGGGGGCGTGTTATATAGCTCAAATGCGGCCTATGGGGTTATCAACATTATTACAAAATCGGCGTTGGAAAAGAGGGAAAAGAAAAATTACGCGTCTGTAAAAGGCGGGGATCACCAGTACTATGAAGGAGGCCTGGGGTTAGGATATGCTTCTGAGGAAAAGGATCTTGGGATAAGAGCTGCTTTTCAACATCATTGGCGCAAAGGTTGGGATAATATGCATGGGGTAGAAGGGATTGAGCAGGAAGCTAAACTTTCCGTAGGCGGAGGGCGCTTGGATGGCAATTTTAAGGAAGGGAAGGGGCATTACTTTATTACGGCGCGCAAGAGTGATTTTGGCGGCCGCACGTTAAAGTTATTTCCTCCTCCCATGAAGGACAATGAAGGCATGGTTCTTCTCTCGGGACATGTTTCGTACCAAGTTAACGATTTTTATGATATCTCCATGGACGCGTCTATGAATAAGCAGAGCCATACTCAAATTCTGTGCAACGACATGGACCTGTACCGCCTGGCCGACAAATTTCAGAATAATTTTACCTATTCTCTGTGGGGGGAGCACATCACGGCACTGGGAGTGGAATTTGACTTCCGAAAGATTAATGGTTCCGAAGATGCCCTCGTCAATCCGGATGACAGCCACAAGACGACCAGTTTTTTCTTTCAGGATGAATATCGTCCGACCGACAAATGGATTTTTACCGCAGGAAGCCGCGCGGAACGCCACAGTATTTTAATCAACAATCCCACGAATATTGACGATTGGCTTTGGTCACCCCGATTCTCGGGGATTTATAAGATTAACGATAACCAGCGTCTCACCACGTCTGTGTCGAGGGCATATCTCATGCCTTCTTTTATCGATGAAAATTTTTTGGTGAACGGCGTACGAGTCGGCAATATCGATTTAGAGCCTTTTAAAGTATGGAACTATGATTTCGGCTACCATGGCTCATTCTTGGACAATACGCTTTTTCTTAATACCAATGTCTTCTATATGGATCACGCGGATATGCTCGCCATTCTAGCCGGTTTACCGAACGAGAATTCCGGCGAAGTAAAGACATACGGGTTTGAAATGGGCACGAAATATAATATTACGGCACACTGGTCCGTGTTTGGGGACTATTCGTTTCTTAATAAAGATTATGATCCTCAAGACATTTTCAGCGCGGCTACGCAAGGAAGCGTCGATGGCATCAGTACCCACATGATTGGGGCAGGCACACGCTATACGCGTAACCGGTGGGACTATGATTTCTACATCAAGTATTATAGCGGCTATATGGGCGCGAACAGCATTTATGAAACACCAAGCATCAAGATCGACGGTTTCGTAAAACCCATCGTGCGGATAGCGTATCATTTCGCCTGGGCGGAAAAATATGATGCCGTGCTGGAATTCGTTGTCAATGATTTTCTGGACGGACGCGTTTATGAAAGTGCCCATCGTTTCCAGCGTGAGCCGCAGGTTCATTTAGGCTTAACCGTTGAATTCTGAAGGATAGATCATGGCCACAGGCTATATCCAATGTTAATGCGTACCATATCGAGGAGAGTCATAATGGCGAAAATACAGAGAACAGTTTGTTTGCTTTTCGGGATGATACTTATTTCTTCGAACGTGTGGGCCGGAGAACCAGTCATCGCGGTGGTCCTTGGGAAAGCAATTGGGCCTTATCTTCAGGCCCTTTCCGGATTTGAAACAGAGCTTAAGGAAAACGGTTACCAAATATCTCCGCATCATTTTGACCTGGATGAGTATGAAGGCCCGGAAGAGCGGATGATACAGGAAATCAGGGATTTAAAGCCGGCGCTCATATTCACGATAGGGACGAAGGCCACCTTATTTGCTCAGGGACATTTTCAGGATTTGCCCGTTGTTTTTTCCATGGTCCTTAATCCCGTCAAGGCGGGAGTGATAAAATCTTTCACGACTCCGACGCACAATCTTACCGGCGTTTCTCTGGATATTCCGCCCGAAAAGCAGTTTGAAAAATTAAAGGAAATCCAACCCAAGGTGAAAAGGGTGGGGGTCATTTACGACGCCAAAGAAAAAGAATGGATAAAAGAGATTGAGGCAGTGGCGAAAAAAGAGGGATTATTGTTAGTGGCTAAGCCCGTTCATTCCGAATCGGACGTGCCGGTGGCATTGGATGACATCCGGGATAAGATCGATGCTCTTTGGGCGCAGACGGACGCGATGATTTATAACGCCAACTCATCTCAGTATATCTTGCTGACCTTGTTAAGACATAAAATCCCGTTGATGGCGTTTTCGGCGTCTTACGTCAAAGCAGGCGCACTGCTTGCTTTAGAATGCGATTATGATGCCATTGGCCGACAAGCCGGGAGAATCGCCATAAAGATTCTGATGGGAGAAGATCCTTCTACGATTTTAGTCTCTTTTCCTGAGGATCCGAATCTGGTGGTTAACAAGCGGATTTCCAAACTCGTCGGAATAGATATTCCTGCGGATGCGCTGAAGGAAGCCTCTGAGGTTTACGAATGAAAGCTTTTAAGGAGAAAAAAGGACTGGGTCTGGCGGCAAAATTCATTCTTTCTATAACGCTGTTATTGATTACGGAGATTGCCGTTTTAAGTATTTATATTTTGGATCATGAGAGACAGATTTTATATGACACTCTTCAAGAGAAGGGTTTGGCGTTAGCCAACAACTTGGCTTACAACTCTCAGTATGGCATGTTGACGGCGAATGAGAGGATCCTTTCCAATCTTGTCGAAGGGGTCATAAAACAGCCCGATGTCGCGTATTGTATCATTGAAGATTTGAACGGGAACATGTTGGTCTCGAAGCAGAATAAACCTGAGTTCAGGGTGCCGCGGGAGATCGTCCGCGCGGCGCAGGAATCACAGGAATCGATCAGTCAATATTTCGAGCTGCCTTCCGGCCGGGACTATTATGAGATCAGCGCTCCTGTGACGGCCGAAGTAAGAGCGGCAACCGGCGACGAAGAGGTCCTCTTCCAGGACCGTCAGGCGAGCGTCAAAGAGAAGCAAGGGGTGGTCCGTATCGGGATCTCTTTGGAACGTGTTGACATCGCGTTCAAACAGGCTCAAGAAATAATTTTTTCCATTGGGATTGCGGTCACATTGCTGGCGATCATTGTGGGCATTTTCTTAACACACATGGTGTTAGCTCCGGTTAAACAGCTGGTGAATGCCACCCAGATTGTCGCCGGAGGAAACTTGGGACATAAAGTCTCGGTGAAAGCCTCAGACGAAATCGGACTTCTTGCCCGATCTTTTAACCAGATGATCGAAACCTTGCGGAAGACGATGACTTCCATCGATCGTTTGAATAACGAAATTGCGGAACGCAGGAAAGTGGAGGAAGAACTGCGTCAAGACCGGGAGTATGTCGCATCGATCCTCGAAACAGCGAACCAGGCTTTTGTCGGAAGCGATTCCGAAGGCCTTATTACAAATTGGAATAGATGTGCAGAAAAAACCTTCGGCTGGTTGTCTAAAGAAGTTGTCGGCCGGCGGTTATCGGATGTCATCTTCCCAAGGTCGGTCAGGGCGGATTATGAAAGAGATATCAAACATTTTCTGGCGACGGGGGAGGGGGCTTTTTTGAATAAGACGCAGGAATCAATGGGCCTTCATCGCGGATGTCGTCCATTCCCGATTGAAATGACTATCTGGCACCATAAAATAGGGCAACAGCGGCATTTTTTTGCCTTTATAAGTGACATCACCGAGCGTAGGAGGTCTGAGAAACTGATTTTTCAGAAAGTTGAAGAATTGAATCGTTCCAATCGGGAATTAGAAGAATTTGCATACATTGCCTCCCACGATCTGCAGGAACCGCTGCGGAAAGTCAAAACGTTCGGGGATCGGCTCATACAAAAATACAAAGACGTTCTGGAAGAACAAGGCCGGGACTATCTCATGCGGATGGAAAGCGCCATCAACCGCATGCAGACCCTTATTAACGATTTATTGACATATTCCCGCGTGACCAGCAGGGCCCAGCCGTTTACGCTCATTGACCTCAACGGCATCCTTCATGAAGTTCTTTCGGATCTTGAAATAAAAACGGAAGAGACCAATGCCCAAATCCACGTGGATGATTTACCGGCGATAGAGGCAGATCCTGTACAAATGCGCCAGTTGTTCCAGAATCTTATTGGCAATGCCCTGAAGTTCTGCAAACCGGAGGTTCCCCCTTGCGTGGAAATCCGAAGGGTTGTGGACGTTCCCAGAGAAGAAGACACGGATGACGCACCAGGGATCGATAAAGAGACCTGCATCATTCGCGTGATCGATAACGGTATCGGATTTGAGGAAAAGTATAAAAAACAGATATTCCGTGTCTTTCAGCGCCTCCATGGACGCAAAGAATATACAGGAACGGGGATCGGATTGGCGGTTTGCCGGAAGATCGTTATCCGCCATGGAGGGCTTATCGAAGCGGAGAGCGTGCCGGAGAAGGGTTCCACATTTACAATCATTTTGCCCTTGCGGCAATCCAAGAAAGAAGAACAAAAGGAGGCGTGATGCATTCAGCTCCCGGGAAAGAATCGGTCCTTATATTAATGGCGGATGATGACGAAGATGACCGTCTGATGGCCAAAGAGGCCTTGGATGAGGCGCGCTTAATCAATGAGATGGATTTTGTAGAGGATGGGGAAGACCTGATGGACTATTTAAACAGGCGGGGGAAGTTCGGAGCGCTGAAGGATAAGCCGCTGCCGGGATTGATTCTGCTGGATCTGAACATGCCGCGCAAAGACGGGCGGGAGGCCCTTAAAGAAATCAAGGCCGACCGTCGGTTACAGATTATTCCCATTGTTGTTTTGACAACCTCGAAGGCTGAAGAAGATGTCCTGCGGACCTATGACCTGGGGGTGAGCTCATTTATCACCAAACCGGTGACCTTTGAAGGCTTGGTGGATATTATGAAGTACTTGGCAAAATATTGGTTTGATATTGTCACACTGCCGCCTGAGGTAGAGGGACGCCGGAATGAACGAGAATGATCCAATAAAGATTCTTATCGTTGATGACGATGAGGACGACCACGTGGTGATCCGGGAATTACTTTCCGAAATTAAGAGGCAGGCGTATCATTTGGATTGGGTTGCCGATTACGACAATGCGCTTAAGGCCATGGGACGGAATTACCACGATGTGTATTTCTTTGATTATCGCCTTGGCGCGCGAACGGGCCTGGATCTTCTTCGCACGGCGGTTCACAACGGGTGCAAAGCGCCGATCATATTGCTGACGGGGCAGGGTGATCACGATATCGATCTGCAGGCGATGAAAATGGGGGCGGCGGATTATCTGGTTAAGGGAGAGATGAACGCGTTATTTCTGGAGAGGTCTATCCGCTATGCGCTGGAACATAAGAAAATGGAAAATAGATTGCGGGTGATGCTTGAAGATTTACAGAGATCACATGAGGAATATAAAAAAGCCGAAAATGCCGTGAAAGTCAAAGGCAACTTTTTAGCGAACATGAGCCATGAAATACGCACGCCGATGAATTCGATCTTGGGTTTTTCAGAACTGCTTGGAAGAACCCGTTTGGATACGCAGCAGCAGGGTTATCTGAACATCGTTTTATCGAGCGGAAAATTGCTGGTAGGCATTATTGACGATATCTTGAACATATCGAAGTTGGAATTCGGAAAGATCGTGCTGGAATCATCGGAATTTAACTTAGAGGATCTCATCCTGGATGTTTTTAAGATGATTGTGATACGGATGAAGGACAATCCTTTTGACACGTACTTTATGATTGCGGAGGATGTCCCCAAGAGAATTATTGGCGACCCGATGAGGTTAAAACAGATTTTAGTGAATCTATTGGGCAATGCCGTCAAGTTCACAACGAAAGGCGAAATCGGCGTTATTGTGCAATTAGAAGACGGCGCCGGGCATAATACGGATCATGTTCGTTTACGTTTTATCGTAAAAGATACGGGGATAGGGATCCCGAAAGACAAGCAGGACATTGTTTTTAAATCTTTCAGCCAGGCCGATGAGACAACGACAAGGAGATTCGGGGGGACAGGTTTGGGGCTGGCGATTTCAAAAGCAATTGTGGAAGTAATGGGGGGAAAAATTTGGGTCGAATCGGAAGAAGGAAAAGGGAGCCGATTTATTTTTTCTGTTGCGTTTAAGGAAACAACAAAACCCGGCCAAGCGCAACAGGAACCGGACACCGCAAGGCTGCTTAAGGGTAAAAAGGTCTTTATTATAGATGATAATCAGACGGCAAGGGAGATTATCAACAAATACTGCGAAGGGATGGGATTGAATGTCGTTGGGATCGCCGATTCTCCAGCGTCCGCGCTGGTTCAAATCGAAAGTCTTATAACAAAAAAGGATCTTATTCCCGACCTGGTTTTATGCGACCTTATTATGAAGGAAATGGATGGCTTTGAATTGGTTAACAACATCAGAAGAAACCCGGAATTTAAAGGCGTCAAATATGTTGCCGTTACGGCGGACATGGTAGCTGAAATTTCTGAAAGGGCCGCCAAAGGGACGTTTGACGCTTATATCACGAAACCTGTTTCTTTGACGGGCTTGATGCGGGTTATTAACAAAGTGATGAATATACGGGAAGAAAGAGAGGAAATAAAGGACGAGTTGGCAGGCTGTGAGGGGGTCAAAATTTTGGTTGTCGAAGATTCTTCGCCGAATCAGGCGCTTATGCGGGCTTATTTCAATGAATTAAAATGCGAAGGCGATTTTGCGAATAACGGCCAGGAGGCGATTGATAAACTGAGAACGAATCGATATCATCTGTGCTTGATGGATCTTCATATGCCGGTCATGGGCGGCGTGGAAGCGACAAAAATTATCCGCCGGGAAATCAGCGCGCACATGCCGATCATCGCTTTGACGGCGGCGGTTTTGGAGGAGGATCAAAAAGAAGCGAAGACGGCAGGCATGGACGATTTTTTGGCCAAACCGATCGATCTTGCGCTGCTGGCCGAAAAAATTATGAGATATTGTAAACATCGATGATCTCAGGGGCGGTTTGTGATGGATAAACTCGAGAATGGAAAAGAACCGTGGGATGAACAACGGCGGCAATGCCAGGAGCTGAAATATATCGGGCTCATCACCAACGGCATTGTTCACAGTTTTAATAATGTTATCGGCATTATTCACGGATACGCGGATTTAGCGTTAAGGCTCTCGTCTCCGAATGATCGTAACCATGAGTATTTAAAACAAATCATTGAGGGGGCGGAATCTGCCAGAGAGATAGCCGAGAGAATCAGGATCTTTACCAAACAAAAAGAACCGAATAATCAGGTATTGCAAATCGGCCCTGTTATTGAACGGTCTATAACAAGGTTCCGCGGATCATTGCCGGCTTCGATTGAGGTTTTACAAGATATCAATGCCGCTGACGCGGCGGTCGTGGCCGACAGGGACCAAATAGACCTGATGGTCACAAGTCTTTTAAACAATGCGTATGAGGCTACCCGCGAGCAGGGAGGCTCCATTAAGATCGCCTTAAGGGAAGTCGATGTTGACGCTTCCATGGCAGGGGAACGCAAAAGTTTAAACACAGGACGATATGTGAAACTGACGGTCAGTGATACGGGTTGCGGCATGGCGCAGGATCTATCCATGAGAATTTTTGAGCCGTTTATTACCACGAAGAAAGCGGGGGAAGGCGCCGGATTGGGACTCACCGTGGTTTATGCGATCATCAAGGGGCTTAAAGGAGAGATCCTTGTCGACAGCCAACTGGGCAAAGGAACCATATTTGATATTTATCTGCCTTTGGCCAAGAAGGGCAATGAGAAAACGGAAGGATGATTTATGGCACGAATCCTTGTTATTGAAGACGACACCCGATTCAGAGAAATGCTCTGCCGGTGTCTTGAACATCAGGGGTATAAGGTGGTCATGGCATCGGATGGAAAGGAAGGGGTCGATCTTTACCGTAGGGAACCGGCGGATTTAATTATTACGGACGTGAATATGCCTGAGAAAGCCGGGACCGAAGTCATCTTTGAGCTTCAAAAAGACTTCCCGGACGTGCGCATTATCGCCATCTCAGGGGGATCGGATCATTCAGAAAGCTATCTAAAGGACATCACTGTGCTCAGCTCTGTCAAGCATGTTTTCACCAAACCCCTTAACTTGGACAAGATGTTTGAAGCCGTCAAAGAACTTTTGAACCAATAGCCGGCGCGGCCGTTGTTGGGAATGAGAAGGCTAAACAATTGGCTACAACAGTTATCTATACATAAAAAAATGGAAAAAGAGCTCCAACGATTGAAAGCGGCAAATGCACGGCTGCGCGAGAGGAATCGGCAATTACGCTCTAGAGAGCAAACCCTTCAGGCAAATAATCGACGACTTAGGGCAAACGAACAGAAACTCAAAGCAACGAACCGGCGGCTCAGGGCAAGCGGACAACAATGGAAGGCGGCTAATCAACAGTTAAGGGCAAAGGAACGGCAGCTTCAAAAAGAGATAACCGGGCACAAGGAGGCGGGTGAGGCGTTACAGCAAGCGGCCGAAGAATGGAGAATCACATTTGACTCAATTCACGATTTGGTTTCCATTCATGATAAAAATTACAAGTTTGTTAGAGTCAATCAGGCTTTTGCCGATCAATTCAATATGAAACAGAAAAATGTTATCGGCAAAACCTGTTATGAACTGGTCCATGGGACAGAGGGGCCTCCGCCCCAGTGTCCTCACCGGCGCACCTTAGAAACAAAAAAGCCTCAACACAGCGAATATTTTGAACCTCACCTTGATATGTTCGTGGAGGTATCAACCTCGCCGGTCATGAATGCGGCAGGTGAACTGGTGGCGACCGTTCATATCGTCAGAGATATCACGCCCCGTAAAAAACTCGAACAAAACCAGCGTCTTTCGGAACTCGGCAAGCTTGTCGCGGATATGGCCCATGAGGTCAACAATCCCCTGATGGTGATCTCTGGCAGCGCCCAGCTTTCCCTTCTTGACGGGGCATCCGGCGGGGATATCAGAAATAACCTTAAGATCATCCATGAAGAATCAAACAGGGCAAGAGACATCATCCAAAGGCTTCTTAAATTCTCGAGGCCGACGAAAGGAGACCGCAAAGGAATAAACATCAACCAAAGCCTGGATTCCATCATCAAGCTCATTGAACACCAATTCAGTTTAAGTGATATAAGAATAAGAAAAACCTTAGCGGATGGTCTGCCTCTGATCGTCGTAGACGAAAAACAAATTCATGAAGTTATCGTGAATCTTCTGAACAATGCGCGCGAAGCTATGACCGCAGGAGGCACGATTGATATCCGTTCATCGAAAGAAGGTGACTTTCTCAGAATCGACGTTAAAGATTCGGGCGCGGGAATGGATGATGAAACCTTGTCCAAGATATTCGAGCCGTTTTATACTACGAAAGAAAAAGGGACGGGGCTGGGTCTTTCCGTATGCCACGGCATTGTCAGTGCCCATAACGGAGAATTGAAATTCGAAAGCCAAATGGGACAGGGCACGACCGCCACCATTCTGTTGCCAGTCGGGGATAAAGGTGAAGACTAATGCCCAGGATTCTGGTTGTGGATGACGAGCCGCGTATCGCCGATATCATAGAAAAGTATTTATCACTGAACGGATTCGAAGTTATTAAAACAATAGGCGGTGAAAAAGCGCTGGAATTTCTGGAGTCGGGCGCAAAAATAGATTTAATGTGTCTTGATATGAGGATGCCCAAAGTCGACGGCAGGGATATCATTCAAAAGACAAAAGAAATGGATAAAAAAGTTCCTATTATACTCCTCACCGGTTCTATTGACGCGCAGATATCTCTGGAGGCATTGAAAGATGCCGGGTTTACCGAAGCGGACGTGCTTTATAAACCGGTTGACCTGCCTGTGCTGCTTGAAAAGATCAGGCGGAAATTAGCTGCTGTTTGAAGCCGGTGACATAACCAAATCATAAGATGGCCTGATAGATGGGCAAAAGAACACGCTGAAACACCGGTGGGAGTTTAAGAGGCATGATGAAAGAAGAGCGTATAAAATTCCTCATTTCTCGCTACCAACAGGGGGTCTTCGCCTTGGTGCTGTATTTGATCGGCGGGGATCAAGACAAGACGTATGACATTTGTGCGTCAAGCTTTGCAGAGGCGATGCGCGCGTGTTCTTCGCCGGAACGAGAAGGGATATTTCTTGCCAAGGTTATCGGCATTGCTGTGGAAAAGGCGCGTGCCATAAAAACGATCCCGGTTTTCAAGGAACTTGAATTTTTAGATCTTCCCGCTTCGGAACAGGGACCGCTGCGCCTCCTGATAAAGGCATTTTGGAAATTGGCTTTCGACGACAAGGCTTTAGTGCTTTTGCGGGAACAGTTGAATCTTTCCTATAGGCAAATCGCAGCGGTCATGCGAAAGACCGAAAGCGATACGAGGTCTGAAGTGAACCAGGCACGCACCCGCCTCAGGGAAATCATCGAAGATACTCTGAAATATGAATGACGAGATCAAAATGACGTGCGACGACATTAAGGCCAGGCTAACGCCTTTTTTAGATGATTTGCTCATTGAGGCCGAGTACAAAGCATATTGCGACCATCTAAACGCCTGCGAACAATGCAGAGAGCATGTGCGGTCTATCGGTTCTTTATCAAATCAGCTTTGGAAATTGGGTAAAGTCAGGGTTCCAGAGGATTTCGGCTCTACCATATTGTATAAATTCAGCCATTTTGAACAAATGATTCAATCATCAAGGGTCATCCTGTCGGCAAAACATGTGATGATCGGTTTGACTCTCATGTTACTGGGGATTACAGCATCTTCCGCAATTCATTATTTCAGAAACCGGCAGCCCCCTCCGAAGGAAGAGGATGTTCCTATCGTCAGGGCACAGATCGTTGGTCCCAGACACCCTCCGAGCGATGAAGAGGCGCGCATCCTTATGAGGCAGCTGGAGGTCATTGCCGCAGGAGTGGGGATGTTGAGTAAAGTCATGTCCGTTGAGGGAACTCCGCAAGAAACCGCCGCAAAGGAGAATATCACAGATGAGGGAATCCCGATGGAAAAAGAATCTCCGGTTCAGGAGAACGAGATCATAGATTTTCAAGTCATACCGCTTCACTGGCATTTTCAGTATCCGGAAGAGACCAACGAGGCAGCATTGGACGCAAAGCGCCAAAGGATTAAACAACAGAAGGAACTTGCGCAAACGAAGTTAGATGAAATTGAAAGTACTATCCGTTTATTGGAAGAAGAAAAAGAGAAAAATCAGATTAAACTCGGGCAACCGTATTCTCAAGAATTAAAAGAAACAAAGTTGGCGAGAGAACGCCAAATCGAACTTGGATTGCAGCAATGGGCTGAAGGAATAAGACAACAGAACGCTGTCATTGGGCAGTTAGAAGAAAGCAACCGCCAGCTGGAATTTAACCGACAGGAAAGACTTAAAGAGGGGAAACAGAAAGAAACGGCACACAGAACAAAGATATCAAATATCCTCAATATTTCAGGCATTATGCCGGATTACAAAAATGATCATCTCTTCGTTTTCAGTTCCAGCGGAGAAAAATTAAAAGACGTGCGTGATCAAATATTATTTGCTTCCCAGGGAACTTCTTCTTTCCATGATTATGCAAACGGGGAGGCTGTTCTCCCGGATAGAGAGTACCGGATTTCCATGTTTTTTGACGATAAAGGGAACTCCTCTTTCCACTGGCATATTAATGCGATCAGGCCTGAACAAAAGTCAAATTTATTGAGGTTGATTGAAGAAAAAAGCGCATCGATCGATTATAAATCAGAGGAACTGCTGATTTTTTCCGTTCCAAACACGGAACTACAGAAACTGCTTATTCGAATTCAAGCGGCCGGAGTTCATATTTTAAGATACGGATCTCAGGAAATAAAAAAAGACATTTCACAGAGTAGACTGATATCCATATCAGTCTATTTTGCCAAGTGAGGCCGCCCACATCCTGCTTTAGAGATGGTGTGCGAGTCCGTACCCAATCGGAAATCTGGCTGGGTACCCGGCCTCGCTGAGGCCGTATGTTTTTCCTTATTATTTAGAGGAAAACATTACGTACTCCATTGCAAGACAAAGGAGTACGAAGGCCGAGGCGGGCGGGATCTCGCCAAAGGCGGACCTCGTTCCGCCATGATTCGTGGCGGAAGGAAAAATGACGGGAGTTATTATGGCCAAGATTCTTATTGTGGATGACGAGGCCTGTATCAGGGAACTTCTCAGAAAGGCTCTCAGTAGAGAAGGATACGAAGTCGTCAGCGTTCCCTCAGCCGAGCAGTCCTTAGAACTTATTTTTGAAGAGCCGTTCGATCTTCTGCTTTTGGATGTCAGACTCTCGGGAGAATCGGGACTTTCTGTTTTAAAGAAAGTCCGGGAATACCAGAAAGAGGTTCCCATCGTGATTTACTCAGGGGCCCTGACGCCTGAGCTTGAAAAAGAAGCGCGGGAAGCGGGGGCAAATGAAGTATTAAGCAAGGATATGGATGTGTTGCAGCTTGTAGCGCAAATAGGAAAGATTGTAAAAGCTAAAAATAGAATTTTTCAGAAACCTTGGGGCAGGGAAGAAAAAACGCTTCTTGTTGTTGATGATGAAGACGGGATCCGCCGTGTCTTGAGAGATTTCTTTAAGGCCAAGGGATACAAAGTTCTTGAAGCGGGCAATGGCGAAGAGGCGCTTGAGATTGTACGAGCCGAGAAGATATCGGCCGTTTTATTGGACATGAAGATGCCCGGTATGGATGGTTTGGAGACTTTAAAGAGACTGTTAGAAATCGATCCCGAGCTTGGAGTTGTCATGAGTACGGCTGTACAAGATGATGACAAGGTCAAGAAGGCCATAGAATTGGGCGCATACAGCTATATATTAAAGCCCTTTGATTTTATGTATCTGGAACTCGTCGTGAAATCTAAACTGGTTATAGCCGAAAGAGATCAGAGGTGAATTATGAAAATCCTTGTTGTTGACAATGAGAAAAGAATTGTCGCTTTATTAAAGAAATTCCTGGTGCAGAAGGGCCATTCCGTAGACATCGCTTATGATGGAAAAGCGGCGCTGGAATTGATAAAGGAAAAACCCTTCGATATAGCGTTTTTGGATGAGGATATGCCGGGATTAACCGGTCTGGAAATAGCGGAATTTATCAAACACTATAACCTTAAAATAAAGAGCATTCTTCTTACCGGTTACCCCTGTCTAAGCAAGAATTTCTCCAAGACTGAAGGAGCCGATGAATATTTAGAGAAACCGATGGACCTGGATAAGGTTGAAGAGATCGTTAATAAATATAAAATATGAAATGCCCCTCTCCAGGGGGCCGGGATTCCGGGTATTTTCGCAATGGATGGATAGTGTATAAAAAAACGTATTGATGAGAATGGGGATAGCGCCCTTATTGAGAATGGACGCGCCGTGTCCATGACAAAAGAAATAGCGCCCGGCTCCATTTTGCCGCACAAAAAACCCCGTCAGATATTGGTGGCGGGGTTTTTTATTTTTTGATACGATAGCAACAGTCGAATGGAACAATACGGGAGGCATGCCGTGAGCGAAGGAAAAGTGTATTATCCCGTGGTGCATACGGAAGAGATCCTTGCCATCCTGAGCAAGATCGCGGTGTTCGGCGGGCTGAACGACCGGCAGCTTCATGAAATATTTTCTTTATTGAAGATGCTTTCCTACGCGCCGGGTGAATATGTTTTTAAACAGGGGGAAGCCCCGAGCTGCATCTATATTGTTTTAACCGGCGAGGTCAAGATCATTTACGACATTGAAGGTGTTACGCTGGAATTGGCTTCTTTCGGGGCCGGAGATTGTTTCGGCGAGACATCGGTCATCGGCATCCAGTCGCATTCTTCCAGCGCGCTTGCCGTCGCGACTTCAGAGTTGATTGTTTTAGAGCACAAGGCGCTCTTGGACATCTTCCAGACGGATAAAGAACTGTTCGGCCTGCTGATCCTGAACATCGCGCGGGAAACGTCCCGAAGGCTGCATAGGCTGGACGAAGTTGTGGCGAAATACGTATTAAGCAAAAAAGACAACTAGCAGGTCCTTAAAGGCAGCCATGACACGCGCACAAAAAGGCATAAAGGCAACGATCCTGACGATAGCCGTTAACATGGCCCTGGCGTTCATTAAGGTGTTTACGGGGATCATCGGGAATACCTACGCGCTCATTGCCGACGGGATCGAGTCTATCACCGACATTTTTTCCTCGATCATCGTGTTCGGCGGTTTTAAGATCGGTTCAAAACCGCCGGACGCGAACCATCCCTGGGGCCACGGCAAGGCCGAATCGCTCGCGGCGTTGTTTGTTTCCCTCATTTTATGCCTGGTGGCCGCCGGGATCGCCGTGCACAGTATTAAAGAGATCGTTAATCCTCACCAGGCCCCCGCGCCTTACACGTTGGTCGTTCTTGTCGTGGTCATTATTACCAAAGAGCTGATGTTCCGTTTTCTGACGAAAAAAAGCAAAGATTTGGACAGCCTTGCCCTTGAGGCCTCCGCCTGGGACAGCCGTTCTGATTCGCTGACGTCCCTTGCGGCGTTCATAGGGATCGGAACCGCGGTCCTCGGGGGAGAAAAGTATATGAACGCCGACGACTGGGCCGCGCTTTTCGCCAGCGGCATCATTTTATTTAACGGTGTCAGGATCATGAGGTCGGCGACAGATGAACTCATGGACACGATCCCCGGGCCGGAAGTCATCGGGCGCATACGGACGATCGCCAAGGAAATCGAAGGCATTGTGGATGTGGAGAAATGCCTTGTGCGCCAAAGCGGTTCCGGGCTGTTTCTTGAAATCCACATTGAAGTCAATGGGGATATTTCAGTCTCTCGCGGGCACGAGATGGCCCATCAGGTGAAAGATGCCCTGCTGGGTTCAGACCTTAAGATTATCGATGCCGTTGTCCATGTGGAACCGGCGAAGCGGGCCTCCTAAAACCCGAACTATCATGAAAAATACCGCCATTGTCATTCCCTGTTATAACGAAGGCAACCGGCTGGATCCGTCGGCCCTTCTTAAGTACGCTCAAAGCCATCCGTCCGTAACCTTTATTATGGTCAATGACGGCAGTACGGATATGACCGCGCTGGTTATCGAAGATATGCAAAAAGATCTTGGGGGCCAGGTGGCCTGTGTTTCCCTTAAGGCGAATTGCAAAAAACCGGAAGCCGTCCGCCAGGGATTCTTAAAGGCGTTTCAGATGCCGGTTGATATCATCGGCTATTGGGATGCGGATTTGTCCACGCCGCTGTACCATATTGACCAGATGGCGGCCATGTTCGACGATCCTTCCATTGAGATCGTCATGGCCTCGAGGGTGCGTTTGCTCGGGCGCAATGTCCAGCGCAGCCTCTTGCGGCACCTTTTGGGAAGGGTGTACGCGACCCTCGCGTCCTTGACCCTGCGCCTGCCGGTTTATGACACGCAATGCGGGGCGAAATTATTCCGCAATACCCCGCAGGTGCGGAAGGCCTTTTCGTTCCCGTTTGTGACCAAATGGGTTTTTGACGTCGAGATCCTGGCGAGGGCCATTCTTTATAACCGATATAACCAGACCGGCCGCGAAGCGAGCCTGTTTTGCATCGAATATCCCCTTCATGAATGGATCGATCAGAAGGGGTCCAAAAGAAAGTTGGCCGATTATTTCATCAGCGCGGTCGATTTGTTTAAGATTTCCGGCATCCTGCGTTTAAAGAAGAGGGATTCGGAGTATATCCGGCGGCTCATTAACGGATGACAAAGACATTCATTATCCTTTTTATTTGTTCCCTGATCCTGATCTTCGCGTTTTCCCCGCACGTTTTTCCGTTCACGACGGATTCTCTGATCTACATTTCGGCCGCCCTGAATTTGAAAGAGGGAAACGGGTTAGTTTTCGATAATGTTTTTGTACAGCCGCCGGAGCCTGACACGCTTCCCCTGAAACTTTACCCTCCGGGATATTCGTTCCTGATCGCGTTTCTGAACCGGCTGGGAATGGACCCTTATCGGGCGGCTTTGGCCCTGCCGCGGTTCTTTTACCTTTTATTGCCGGCGGGATACTTCCTGGTTTTCTCCCAAATGATGCCGAAAAAACTTTCCATGGCCGCGGCGGGCTTATGCACGTTTATGTTCCCGTGTTTCCAATGCGCCTTGATGGCGTGGACAGATATCCCGTTTTTGTTTTTAAGTTTACTCAGCTTCTTTTTCGCTTTTAAGGCAGCCGGGGCGCAGGGCAAAGAACAATTCCTGTGCGCGTTTTTGGCAGGCATCTTTACGGGCGGTTCGTTATTGATGAGAAACGCCGGCTACGCGCTCGTATTGAGTTTTGGATTTGGATTTATCCTGCTGGCCGCCTTCAAGGTCCTGCCGCTTAAAAAGTTTCTTGCCGTTGCGGCTGCTTATACGGTCGGATGTTTGGGGCTTTTTCTGCCTTACCTGATACGGAATTATATGGTTTTCGGCGAAGCGAATCCCTACCGGCTTCCGCCGGCAAACGTCACATTAACGCAAAACCTCTTTGATTACAGCCATACCCTTTCGCGGATGATCCTGGCCAATGACCATTACCATTTGGCCGTGCTGGTTATAATGTCCGGCATGCTTGCGTGGTTTCTGTGCGCTTTCAGGCCGTTGGCCAAAACAGACAAACGGAAAATGATTTTCGCGGCCGTTCTCATCTTTTATTTTTTGTCCGGGTCGTTCTTGGTGATCCTTTCCAAGACAATCTATTTTATGCCGGAGAGGATCAACGAGCGTTATTTGATCCAGTACGCGTGGATCATCGTTGCCGGTTTGAGTTTCAGCGTTAACCGGCTGCTTGGAAAATTAAACGCGCGCGGGCCTGTCGATACAAAGGGGATCGCGTTGCTGCTTTTGATGGCATTTTTGCTGATACAAATATTTCCGGCAGCCGATTTCTATTTCCAGCAAAGAAGGATCCTTAATATCGCTGAGAAAGTCGAAGCCCACGTTCCGCTGCTATCGCAGGTCCCCGAAGATCGCGTGATCGTTTCCAATGTCATGGACGTGACGGCTTATTATTCGCGGCGCAAGGTGCGCCTGCTGAACGGTTACACGCCATACGGGCTGAGCCAGCTTTTGGGAACTAAACGCAAATTCGCTGTGTATATCGTCAAAGAGAGAAGCGAAGATTACCGGGCCTACTTGTATCCGTTATCATGGCTGAATCCCGACGGGTACAGGGCTGTTCATGCGGACCGGGATGCCGTTTTATGGCTGCCCGAAGAAACAAGTATCTAAAAAACATTTCAAAAAAAAGGATTGTCTAACGTGTAAGGCAAGCCTAAAATAAGCTGTCAATAAGGGGCATGATAAGCGAAATTAGACAAACCATTTTGTTCAACAATCAAAAATAGAAGGGGAGGGGTAAAGGGGTATGATCATCAATAGAACGGCGAAAGATTTTTTTGAGAAAGCGTCCTCAGGCCAGTCTTCAGCGAGGCCAAGGCCTGCCATAAAGATGCTGGACAGATGGGAGATCGAGAATATGATTCGGGAACGTGCGTATAAATTGTTTGAGCAGCGCGGATATATTCACGGCTTCGATCTCGATGACTGGCTGAAGGCCGAAAAGATAGTCACAAAAGTTTAAGGAAGAATTGAACGAAAGAGAAATGATAAGGCTTTTACTCTTTTATGGTTTCCTTGTTTTTTCTTTAATAGGATGCGAATCCGTAGGGCTCTTGACGTCAATCCGCAACTATTATGAAGTTGCCCCTCAGGTGAAGCTGGGAGAAGATAAAGAAAAGGCTTTAGGCCTATTGTTACCCGCCCAGGAGAAACTTTATGGCTGGGAAAAGAAAGCGCCTGAGTCTTATAAGGAAGGGGGCAACTTAGTCGAGATCTATTATTTCAGGACCGGCTGGCAAACGGATGGGCTGACTACTGATGATGAGTTTGTGCCCTATGTGTTCACCAACGGCGTGTTGACTTCCATCGGATGGACGGCTTTGGGCGGGCCGAAAACAGTCGGGCAAGTCATCCAACCGGCTCCGGTAACCAATATTGAAGTTAACCAAGAGAAAAACTAAAAAAGGTGACGGACCTATTTGCTCTCTAATTCGGCAATCTTTAATGTCAAATACCAAATGACAAAATCCAAATTAATACCAAATGACAAAATCCCAATAGGTTAAGATTTATTTGACATTGGGAATTTGTCATTTATTTGGCATTTGTCATTATAAAGTTGCCTAATTACTGAGTATTAAAGTTCGTCACCTTTTTTATTTATGAATCCCGAACAGGAACGATACATCCTGAAACAGACCGGCCGCAAGTCAGCCGAGGCGACCGCCAGAGACCTTGGAATCAAGGAAAGGAAGGTCAAAAAGTTTTTAGAAAGGCAAGAGAGTAGGGGCGGCCGGCCGGCCGGCCCTACAGGGATCCCTTCCCGAAGAAGGAACATTATTCTCTGTGCCGCCTTAATCGCCCTATTGGGATTTGCCGTTTACGGCAATTCGATCAACGGGGAATTTATCTGGGACGATACGCATTTGGTCAAAGATAATCTTTACCTGCGCGGCTGGTCGAATCTGCCGAAATTCTTTAGCGAAAGCATGGGGGCGGGCGCGGATGCCGCGACCATCTACAGTTTTTACCGGCCGCTGCAGTTGATCACCTACGCGATAGATTATTCCTTCTGGAAGCTGGATGTCAGGGGCTACCATCTCGCTAATATCTTTTACCATGTTCTCGCGGCTTTGATGGTCTTTTGGTTGATCACGGCCCTTTATAAGGACTGGCGGCTGTCTTTGTTCGCGGGGCTTTTCTTTGTGGCGCACCCCATCCACACTGAGGCGGTCAGTTATATTTCTGGACGGGCGGACTCCTTGGCGCTCATTTTTATGCTCCTGTCTTTTTTGCTGTATATCAAAATATTAGAGCGGGAGAGCACGGTTTATTATTGTTTAATGACGTTAAGTTATCTCGCGGCCATCCTGTCCAAGGAGCTCAGTCTTATCCTGCCGTTTTTGTTGTTGCTGTATCACTATACGTTTAAGCAGAAAATACGGTTCAAGGCGATGTTACCGATCTTGGTATTAAACGTGTCTTATATCATCGCGCGGTTAACGGTCTTGAGATTTTTGGCGTCGCATGTTGTTCACAAAACAACATTCGCACAGAGGCTCGCGGGATTGTTCATCGCCATGGCCGGTTATGTAAGGATCCTTGTCCTTCCGTTTAACCTGCATATGGAATATGGCAACAGTTTCTTTAGGCTCACTGACCCTAAGGTCGGGTTGGGCATCATCGTTGTTGTGGCTTTATTTATTCTGATCTTTAAAACAAGAAAGACCCGTAATATCGCCTTTTTCTCTCTGGGATGGTTTCTCATTGGCCTTTTTCCCGTATCGAATCTTATTCCCATTAACGCGTACATGGCGGAGCACTGGCTGTATGTGCCGTCGATCGGGATTTTCCTTCTTTTGGCAAGAGGGTTGGCGCTTCTTTATCAGGAAAAAAAATTAAAGGCCTTAAGCGTCACGGCGGTGGTGCTGTTTTTGGGATTTTATTCTTATCTGACCGTCAATCAGAACAGCTACTGGAAGGCTCCCATCCCTTTTTACCTGCGGACCCTGAAATACGCGAATAAAAGTTCCCGGGTTTATTATAACCTTGCCAACCAGTACCGAGAATCAGGGCAGAATGAACAAGCCGTCCCTCTTTATCAAGAGGCGCTCAAGATAAGGCCGGATTATATGGATGCCTATTATAACCTTGGGAAGGCTTATGGGGATATGGGCAAAACAGGGGATGCTGAAAAGGCTTATCAAAATGTCATCAAAAACGACCCGAAATACTTTAGCGCTTACTATAATCTCGGGAATCTGTATTATGCGGCAGGGAGATACAATGAAGCGGTTGATGCCTATAAGACGGTGATCCGGATCAATCCTAAGCATATCAAGGCTCACAATAATTTGGGTGTTGCCTATGCCGGCCTTGGCCAGAAAGAAGAGGCTGAAGGCCTTTTTAAAAAGGCGATTGCCGTAGATTCAAAAGACGCGATGGCGTACGGGAACCTGGCTATTTTATATTTCGGCCAGCAGAAGTATGATTTGGCCGTGGAATATTACGAAAAGGCGGTCCGATTGGGATTCGTTGATCCCAAATTTTTAGGGAAAATCGCCCCGTACCGGACAAAAACGCCCTGATCTCTTCCTAAGAGGCAAAAATTTTTAATTGCCACGTATGCATAAGTGATGTACACTTATAGTGGCTTGGAGGGGCTATATGCATAGAAACCAATATATCTTAAGATGTTACGCTCGCCCAGAAGGCGACCACTTAATTGCCGCATGTATTGATCTCGACATAACAGTTCGAGGGAATACTATATCCCAAGTTAAGAGAGAATTAAATAGCGCAATTAAGTCCTACTTAGATTCCATAGATAAGGAAAATATAGTTGATGTTTTTCCTAGACCTTCACCATTAAACATAAAAGCAGAATATTATGCAATTTTTTGCCTTGTAAATTGTGCAAAGTTCATAAAAAACATTCGCAATAATTTCCTCACGTTTTGCGAACTAGCCACTCCTCAAGACTTTAAACTCACTCCTTGTGCCTAGACTAATCATTTCACAAAAAGACTTCATAACAATACTAAAAAACTATAATTTTGTTATTGCTAGAACAGTTGGTTCTCATCAAACTTGGAAAGGTTTTGTTGGAGGAAAACATAGAAGCGTCCAAGTGGATTTAGGATACTCAGAATATTTCAGAGCTGTATTAAATTCAATGATACGCCAATCCGGTATTCCCAAAAAAGTATTTAGAGATTTTGTCTCTAAATAATCATTCAAACTGACCCACTACCGAAATATCAGAAGGATATAATTCTCCTCCCCACAAGAGGTTGGGTCATATGGTCTTTTGAACGCGAATGGTCGCGAATCAAACGCGAATTTTCGCAAATTTTGATGGTGAATTCGCGATTATTCGCGTGCAATTCGCGAAAATTAGCGTTAAAAAAGTCATTTGACCCAGTCTGACAAGGGGAGGGAATTTATCGTTTACTTAATAAAAATATTGGTAGACAATACGGCCTGTGCTATGATATACAGGTTTAAAAATTCATATAACACTGTTTAACGTTATCGAGGTTATAAACGTTGTTAAGGTTATGAAGGTTACCGTAATTAGATGGTCTTATGTTGCACGAGGTTAAAAAACCAATGAAACTTCAGGTAACCTGAAACCTTCTTTTAACCGGAACCTTTCCAACCTTCATAACGTCATGCAACATTTATAACGTAAACGTTTTGTCAAAACATCCTTTGACATTGCATCAGAAACTTGGAGGACTAATGATCGATTATTTGTTTACTGAAGAACAGCAGATGATCCGCGACTTATGCCGCCAAATTACCGATGAGCGGATCCGGCCCGTGGCCGCCGAGCTGGACAGGACCGGGAAATTCCCGCGGGACGTCATGAAGGTGATGGCGCAATCGGACCTTTTTGGCATTTATATTGAGGAAAAATACGGCGGGATGGGCGGCGGCATTACCGAGATTTGTATCGCCACCGAAGAATTCTCCAGGGGATGCGGAGGGATCGCCATTTCCTATGGCGCGTCGGCCTTGGGGACCTATCCGATCATCCTTTTCGGGAATGAAGAGCAGAAACAAAAATATCTTCCCCTTTTAGCCAGAGGCGAAAAGTTGGCGGCTTTCGGGCTTACCGAACCATCAGCAGGTTCCGATGCCAGCGCGATGTTGACAACCGCCGAGAAAAAAGGCGACAAGTATATCCTTAACGGCATGAAGCATTTTGTGACCGGCGGCGGGGAAGCTGATCTCTATATCATCATCGCGATGACGGATAAGTCCAAGGGCGCGCGCGGGGCAAGCCTTTTCATTGTCGAAAAAGGAACTCCCGGTTTTGAATTCGGCAAGAAAGAGGACAAGCTGGGCATCCGGGCTTCATCCACGACCGAATTGATTTTTAATGATTGCGCCATCCCTCAAGAGAACCTTCTGGCAAAGGAGGGGATGGGGTTCATCGCCGCGATGAAAACTTTTGACATGTCCAGGCCCGGCATCGGCGCGCAGGCGGTGGGGATCGCCCAGGGTGCGCTTGACTGCGCCGTCAAATATGCAAGAGAACGAAAACAATTCGGCAAATCGATCTCGACCTTCCAGGGCATCCAGTGGATGCTTGCCGACATGGCCACCCAGATTGAGGCCGCCAGGGCCCTTGTTTACGCATCCGCGAGGGAAATCGATGCCGGCAAGAAGGACGTCGGCAAAGATTCGGCGATGGCCAAGCTGTTCGCCTCCGATGTCGCCATGAAAGTGACCACAGACGCGGTCCAGATTTTCGGCGGCTATGGCTACATGAAGGAATATCCCGTCGAAAAGTTCATGCGCGACGCCAAGATCACACAGATCTATGAGGGGACAAACCAAATCCAGCGGAACATCATCGGCCTCGCCTTAATCAGAGAAACTCTCAAATGAACGTTGTCGTCTGCATCAAACAGGTCCCTGATACCGCCCAGGTCAGGATCGATCCCGTCACAAAAAATTTGGTCCGCGAGGGAGTGCAAGCGGTCATTAATCCTTACGATTTCTATGCCATCGAAGAGGGGCTGAGGCTTGTCGAAAAGCATGGGGGGAAAGTGACCGTCATTTCGATGGGGCCGCCCCAGGCCGAAGCGGCGCTTCGGGAGGCGATATCGCTCGGCTGCGATGAAGCGGTCCTCTTAAGCGACCGCGCTTTTGCCGGTTCCGATACGCTGGCGACGAGCTACACGCTCGCGGCGGCCATCAAAAAGATCAAAGACTTCGATGTCATTATCTGCGGCAAGCAGGCGATTGACGGGGATACGGCCCAGGTCGGCCCAGGCATCGCCGCGCATCTGGATATTCCCCAAATCACTTATGTCCGCAAAATTGAAGGGTCCGAAGGCAACGCTCTTGTTGCGCAGCGGACGCTCGAAGAGGGGTATGAAGTCGTCAAGGCGCCTTTGCCGTGTTTGATCACCGTGGTCAAGGAGATCAACAAGCCGAGGATCCCGTCGCTTAAGGGTAAGATGAAAGCCAAAAAGGCAGAGATTATCAAGTGGGGTGCGGCGCATTTGGACGCCGAAAGCGGACGAATGGGTATTGCGGGCTCGCCGACCGAGGTGTGGAAGATTTATTCGCCGCCCCCCCGTGCAAAAGGCCAAATTTTTGAAGGGAATATTGAAGAGGCGGTTGACGCCGTTGTCGAGGGCCTTAAGGACCATCTGAATTGAAACCAACCCCACCGCGTAGGTGGGAAAGAGAATAATGTAGGGGCAGGCCTTGTGCCTGCCCAATGACTGAAATGGGCGCCCGTAAGGGGCGCCCCTACAAACAAGAATTATGGGTATCTCTGTCGATAAAAATAAATGCACCGGCTGCGGGCTTTGCGCGCTTACCTGCCCTTTTTACGCGATCTCGATGGTCAACGGGAAAGCGGAGATTGACCTGGAGAAGTGTACCCTGTGCAATGCCTGCGTCGAGGCCTGCCGCAAGTTCCAGGCGATCCAGATCATCAGGGAAACGACGAAAACCCCTGATATCGAGAAGTATAAAGGGGTATGGGTTTTCGGCGAGCAACGCAACGGCAATGTCCAGCCGGTTGTTTATGAGCTTTTGGGGAAAGCGCGCGAACTGGCCGATAAATTGCAGGTTGACGTTTCCTGCGTTTTACTGGGATCGAACGTGAAGGATAAGGCCCAAGAAATAATTCGCCGCGGGGCTGATGTCGTTTTTGTGACAGACAATCCAAAACTTGAGCATTTTCTTGATGAATCTTACGCAAGGATTTTGACCAATCTGATCCGCAAACACCGGCCGGAGATCCTTTTAGTCCCGGCCACCGTGACCGGCCGGTCGGTCATCTCCAGGGTTGCCGTGCAGTTAAGAGTGGGGCTTACGGCGGATTGTACCGAACTGGATATTGACCTTAAAGAGCGGCTGTTTCTCCAGACCCGCCCGGCGTTCGGCGGCAACATTATGGCCACGATCCTCTCGAAATACCACCGCCCGCAGTTAGCCACGGTCCGCCATAAAGTCTTTCCGGAAAGAGCCGCTGATCCTTCCAGGACCGGCAAAATCATCGAAATGGATTTTGATAAATCGTTCTTTATATCGAGGACACGCGTGCTTAATGTCGTTGAAGAGATGGCCTCAACCGTCAATATCAGCGAAGCCAATGTGATCGTTGCAGGCGGCAGGGCGCTGGGGTCGGCCGAGAATTTCAGGATCCTTCGGGAATTGGCGGACGTCTTGGGCGGGACGATCGGCGCCACCCGCGCCGTTGTCGACAGCGGATGGGTGCCCTATGCCCATCAGGTCGGCCAGACAGGCAAAACCGTCTGCCCCAACATTTATTTCGCGTGCGGCATTTCCGGCCAGATCCAGCATCTTGTCGGGATGCAGTCTTCCAAGATCATTGTCGCCGTCAACAAAGACCCTTCCGCGCCGATCTTCCAGGTCGCGAATTACGGCATCGTCGGCGACCTCTTTGAAGTCGTCCCGCTGCTGACAAAGAAATTCCGGGAAGTTTTAAAAAGAGCGTAATTTTCAGCCAAAATTCAAGATTTCGGAGGTCTAAAAAATATCCTTGCCATCGCAAAGCGATGGGATTAAAATAGGGGCACTATTAAAACGGTACGGAGGGAATCGAGGTTGAACGTCTTCTCGGTACAATTTGGCTAATTTGCGAGGCAACTCTTCTAAAAAGGGTTGCCTTTTTTTATTGAGTCCGCCAAAAAGCGTGGCAAACGAAATAATCCCGAGGGAACATTTTTCTCTGTCGTGACCGAGGGATCACGTTAAATTATTATTAATGAGATCCCTCGCGTTGAAGAAGCATATGAGAAACGCTCGGGATCAATTCCGTACGCATTTTTCCTTATAAAATTCAGAGGAAAATGCTACGTCATTGAAAGGAGCCAACAGGATGAAGAGACTAGTGGATGTTCACACGGGGGAGATCATGGCCGGATCAAACGGAACAGTGCTTCATTCCGATTCGCATAACCGCTGCCTGGTGATCTGCGCGTATGACAGTTCGAATAAAATCGGCGGGCTGGCCCATGCGACGTTTTTTCCGGGAAAGGTCAATCATAAGGTTTCAAGCTCGATCCTCAAAGATGCGGGTGGCGCTGTCGAAGAGATGATCAATGATATGCTTCTTTTAGGAGCCAATCGTGACAGCATAGAAGTTTGCCTGATGACAGGCGAGAATATCCCTCACCGCAGAGATGATCCTGATTATAACCGGACCTTGCAGGAGGCCATTGAGATCTTGAAAGAAAAACATGTCAGATATAAAGAAGGATTGATAGCTGATGCCGGCGACCTGCATGTGTCTTTTGACGTCGAGACAGGTCATATTTCGTATGATAAATGAACTATAAAGTTAATTTTTCATTTCCCCTCCTCGTGGGAGGGGTTAGGGGAGGGGATTCTCGGAGATAACACCCCCACCTAACCTCCCCATCATGGGGGAGGAACGCGAATCATTTATTTCACGGAAGGGGTTAAGGATCATGGATGTGAAGAATAAACGCACAGTTGTTTTGGTGGGACACGCGCATAGCGGCAAGACATCGTTAACCGAAAGCCTGTTGTATGTCAGCGGCGCCACTTCGCGTAAAGGGGATGTCATGCAGGGAAGTTCCTTGAGCGATTATAATGATGACGAACGGGAGAGGCAGTGTTCGATCAATGCCAGCTTTCTGGAAACGACCTACAAGGACCATAAGATCCAGTTTGTCGATACTCCCGGATACATGGATTTCATCGGGGAGACGGTGGCGGCGATCCGGGTCGCTGACGCGGCGGTTGTGGTCGTTGACGCATTCAGCGGCGTCGAGGTCGGGACCGAAGATGTCTGGCAGAAATTGAACGATCTGAAGGTGCCCAGGATCGTCTTTATCAACAAGACGGATAAGTCCGAAGCGAATGTCAGGGAGACTATCGCGGCTGTGCAGCAGGAACTCTCCAAAGACGCCCATGAGGTCGATCTTAAGGACGCAAACCTGATCGAATCCGTTGTCGAGACGGATGATGCCTTGCTTGAGAAATACCTTGAAAGCGGTTCGTTATCGCCGCAGGAGATTAACACCGCCTTTCGCAAAGCCGTTTTAACAGCCCGGATATTCCCTATACTGACGGGGAGCGCCGCGACCGATGCCGGCGTGAAAGCCCTGCTGGACGCGATCGTCGATTATTTTCCGTCGCCGGTTGACCATCCGGACTTCCAGGTGCGGGACGCGGAAACAAAAGAACCGGCATCGATAACGCCCAGCGAAAACGGGCCCTTCGCGGGGTTCGTCTTTAAATCGATTTTTGATCCCCATCTGGGGCATTTGTCGATGGTGCGGATCCTGCGCGGGACGCTCAATTCGAACGCGGAATTCTACAACGTGAACAATCACAACAAAGAGCGGATCAGTTCGATTTCGGTCCTACAGGGAAGGGAGCAAAAAGCCGTTGATAAAGCCAGTTGCGGGGATATCATTGCGCTGCCGAAACTGAAGTACACGCATGTCTGCGACAGTTTGACGGACATGAAGGCGCAGATCCTGATCGACCCCATCAATTTTCCGGAGCCGTCCATCTCGGCTTCCATTAAGCCAAAGACGCGTTCCGATGAGGAGAAGATCTCCAACAGTTTGCATCACCTCTGCGAGGAGGACCATACGTTCCGCGTGAACCGCGACAATGAGACCAATGAGCTGATCATTTCGGGGATCGGCGACCTGCATCTTAAGGTCATGCTCGACCGCATGAAAAGGCGGTATAATGTCGATGTGGACATGGGAACGCCCAAAGTTTCCTATCGCGAGGCCATCACAAAGAAGGCGAGCGCCCGCTACAAATACAAAAAACAATCCGGAGGCCGCGGGCAGTATGGCGATGTGGCGCTTGAGGTCGCGCCGCTGCCTCTGGACGGCGAGCTTTATGAATTCGTCAACAAGATCTTTGGCGGCGCCATCCCGCGCAATTTTGTCCCTTCGATTGAGAAGGGGGTCATCAAGACCATTAATGAAGGGGTCTTGGCGGGATATCATATTGATCATGTCCAGGTAACGGTTGTCGATGGTTCCTATCATGAAGTCGACTCATCGGATATGGCCTTTCAGATCGCGGGGAGCATGGCGCTGAAAGAAGCCATCAAACAGGCCGGGCCCGTGCTTCTGGAACCGATCATGGAAGTGGCGATCACGGTACCGGATGATTTCATCGGGCAGATCTCGGGTGATATCAGTTCGCGCCGGGGCCGCATCCTGGTGACCGAAGCCAAGGGCAAAAAACAGGTCATCAAGGCGCAAATCCCACTGAGCATGATGTTTAAATATGCGACAGACTTACGTTCCATGACCGCAGGCCGTGGTAGCTATACCATGAAGATGTCGCATTATGAGCAAGCGCCGGCAAAGGTGACCGAACAGGTTGTCCAAGAATCGAAAAAGAAGGAAGGATAACCTTCTTTGCCCATTTGCGGTGTTTCCGGCATTTTGACCCTTCAGGGATGGTTGCCCTTACTGTGTATAAGCCACATTTGGGTCGGCCACATACCCTCCGGGTGCGATTCGCCTATATTTTAATGATATCTCATCGGGGGTCGGTTCCTGCCATTATTATTTCCAATTTATAATATTAACTATTCTGGATGGGCATCCCTGATGTATAGGAGAACTACATTCCGCTTGAGTATGATCCGGAATTAAGCCTCCAATAAAGAAAAATGTGTTGACATGAGACATTCGAAGTGTATACTGATGTATGGATATGAAAACTCAAGATATATCAAATAAAGAATTAGAGGCTCTTAAAGAAATTCGCAATTCCCTCATGCACAGAGGGAGAATTCCTTCTATTCGTGAGCTCATGGCATCCTTGGGTTATCGCTCGCCACGCTCTGCTGCAGTAATCTACGAAAATTTGATTGAAAAAGGTGCCCTGCGCCGCAAACGGGATGGAAATTTGCAGCTTGTAAATGGGATTGCCGATGAAACGGTCCGAGCGCAGACTGTGGATGTGCCTTTAGTGGGCACCATTTCTTGTGGAATTCCTGTGTTGGCGGAAGAAAATGTTGAGGCCATGATTCCGGTTTCAACAAGGCTGGCTAAGCCGCCAGAGAAATATTTCTTGTTAAGAGCAAAAGGTGATTCTATGGAACAAAAGGGAATCAATGATGGTGATTTGCTCTTAATCCGGCAGCAGACAACATCTCAGAATGGTGATATAGTAGTCGCGTTAATTGATGACGAGGCGACAGTAAAGGAATTTCATGCGGCTGGCGAAACAGTTGTTTTATTGCCCAGAACGAGCAACAAGAAGCATCAGCCGATTGTTTTGACTAAGGATTTTCAGATACAGGGTGTTGTTATTACAGCTATACCAAAATTATAGTTAATTTTATCCCAAGGATATTGTTATGCCTAAAAGTGACCTGCCATTTGGAAGTGAATTTTCTCCCTCCCAAATTGATTTGAAAGAATTACTGGAATTAGCCAATGAGAATTCTGGCAATTGGAAGGGGTTTGAGAAAGCAGTTCTTAAGAAATACTTCAGGGGACACAAAACTAGCGACTACAATAAGCGGAAATTAGCGAATAATACTAAACTGGGAATGATAGCTTATGGCATTGTTGACCGAAACGTGAATTTTACAGAATGCGGAAAGAGGCTTAACTCTATTAGAAATGATACAAAAATTTTGTACGAAGAGTTTGCAAGGCATATTTTGTTAAATTTACATGGCATGACAATGGTCCAATGTGTTCAAGATATGTTCGCCGCCGGCGAGGATGTTAATCTGATCAAATTGAGAGAATGGCTTCAAGAAAGGGGTATTCATTTCCCTAGGGGAGGGAAACATCCCAGTATGATGCGGTTGTGGTTAGAGAAAGCGGGGGTGTTTATTGATGGCTGGAGGATTGATGAAAGTAAATTAAAATCCGTGAGTGGTATTAGCTCAACTGATCTGGAATCTTTAGCGGCGTTAACGAGAGAACAGAGGGCATTTCTAAAAACCCTCGCTAATGTTGGAGATGGCAAATCCTATGCGTCAAACGAAATAGAGAAACTTGCCACAACGACTTATGGAGTTAAATTCAACGAAAAAGGCCTGCCAAAAGATGTGCTTTATCCTCTAGAAAAGGCCGGTTATATCCACTTAGAGCGGGGGACAAAAGCATTGGGGAGGGGTGCGAAGCCATTTGTAGTTAAACCTACCGCTAAATTGATTTCAGAATTAATAACTCCACTGCTTCAACAACTAGAAAAACAGACCGATAAGCGTTTAAGACCGCTATTACGTAATTCTCTCGGAGATGTATTAAAGGATTTAAAATCGAAGGATCGGTATAAGCGGGGCTTAGCACTCGAAGCGTTAGCTTTTAAATTAATGCGTTTGCTGGATTTGAATTATATTGCTACGCGATTACGCGGCACTGCAACTGGAGGGGCAGAAGTTGATCTAATATTTGAGTCTTCCCGTTTGGTATTTTCTAGGTGGCAAGTACAGTGTAAAAACACAGCACATGTAAATCTCGATGATGTCGCTAAAGAAGTTGGATTAACGCATCTTCTTAAAAGTAATGTAATTGTAATGATTAGCACAGGACAAATTGGTCCGGAAGCAAGGCGTTATGCAAATAAAATCATGACTGATTCGAATTTATGTGTGGTTATGATTGATAAATCCGATGTTTTTGCTATTGAAAAGAATCCGTCTTCTATTGTCAGTGTGTTTAACCGGGAAGCAGCGCATGCAATGAAGATCAAGAAATTGGACATTTAAACGATATGATGGAAAATAGAACAGATATCGCATTGAAAGAGTATTATCGGACTAATTATGGGAGAATGTTCCTGGGGAACTGTCTTGATTTATTGAATGAAAGGATTAAAGAGCAATCAGTTGATTTGATTATGACCAGCCCTCCGTTTGGTCTTGTTCGGAAAAAGGACTATGGGAATGTAGATTCTCATGAATATATAGAATGGTTCAAACCGTTTGCTACCGCATTCAAAAGGGTATTAAAAATAAACGGTAGTTTGGTTATTGACATAGGGGGGGCTTGGATCCCAGGGCAACCAACAAGAAGTCTTTATCATTTTAAGTTGTTAGTAATGTTGTGTGAGGAATTTGGTTTTCATCTTGCGCAAGAATTTTATTGGTGGAATCCGGCTAAGTTGCCTACGCCTGCAGAATGGGTGAATGTTCGTAGAGTTCGGGTTAAGGACGCCGTGAATTGTGTATGGTGGCTTTCTCCTTCACCTTGGCCTCGTGCAGATAATAAGAGGGTTTTACAACCTTATAGCGATAGCATGAAGGGTCTATTGAAGAATGGCTATAAAGCTAAAAAGAGACCGTCAGGCCATGATATCAGTAATAAATTTTTAAAAGATAATGGTGCGGCGATCCCACCCAATTTAATTGCTGTGGCCAACACCGAAAGTAATAGCTTTTATCTGAAGTATTGTAAAGAAAAAGGCATTCATCCGCATCCCGCCCGATTTCCTTCCGGCATCCCGGAATATTTTATTCGAATGTTAACCGATGCTGACGATTTTGTGATTGATCCTTTTGCGGGAAGCTGTGTTATGGGAGAAGTTGCTGAAAGATTAAAAAGAAAATGGATATGTTGTGATATTATCGAGGAGTATTTGAGGGGAGCGATTGGAAGATTTAAGAAGCAACCAAAACAGATACAAGAAGATATCTTCCAGCAGGATGGAAACGGTTCAAATTACTATAAAATTCCCCACCCCGGTATTCTTTGGAATGGTTTCAATTATCCTAAATTAGATTCACTGGGTGGAAGGAAAAGGAAGTAAAAGAAAAGCCCAGAGCGCGAACTCTGGGCTAGGGCAATTGCGAGATTAGCTGATTTTTCTATCCCTGAAACTACTTTACCATAGCTCTAAAGCAATTCAAGGGCTATGGTTATTTTTTTGTGTACACAAATCGAAAGGGGAAGGAAGATGAAAATCCGAAACATCAATGGGACTTCGGACACGACATGTCGGTGTGGTTCTTGGCTGAATCACTGGAAGAATTTCAGTGGACAGAATGTGCCGACCTACTGTCCTGTCAGCAGTTGCATGAACAAGGATGTGCTCGGTGCACACGTCCAGAAGGGCGGCGGGAGTACGGATCAGAAGTGGTATATCTATCCACTTTGTGGAGAACACAACAAGCACAAGGGAGAACTTGAAGTGCCGGATTCGTACAAGCTTGTATCGGCCAACAAGAAGGAGACGTGCGAGAAGTAGTTCGGCAGAACAATCGCCTTTAGCATACCTAGAAGGGCGGGTGGACGCCCCATGTCCGCCTAAGGATCACAAGCATTAATCATCGAGAAAAGGAGAAAACGATGAAAGAAATCTACGTTCGATTTATGGCTCCAGTTTTACCTGCAACCATTGATCATTTGATGAAAATAGTGGACAAAAAGCTGCACGAGAAATATGAACGTCTTAACCTGCTTCTGTCTTCTCCCGGGGGATCAGTATTTCACGGCCTATCAGTTTACAATTTTCTTAAAGGAGCTCCTATTGAGGTCTACACATATAATTTTGGAAGCGTAGATTCAATCGGTGTCGTTATTTATTGTGCGGGCTCCAAACGTTTCTGTGTTCCCCATGCGAGGTTTCTAATACATGGTGTTAAGATGAATTTTCAGGGGCAAGCTAGTTTTGATGAATTTCAGATTCATGAGCACCTAAAATCCTTGCAGATTGATCAAAAAAATATTGCCCGCGTGATCGCCGACAATACAGGAAAAGGTTCGGACATTATTGAAAGAGACATGCATGACAGAAAAACGTTGAATCCTAATGAAGCGAAGGATTATGGTTTAGTCAATGAGATTAAATCTGAGCTCTTCCCTGCGAATGCTGAGTTTATATCCATCGGCGAACCGATACAACAAATGCCTATTCAGATTATGCAACAGGTACCGCATGCAGGGAATTTCACCAGGTCATCTGATTTAGATATCAGCACAATGTGAAGGATCTGAGAATTATCAGGTCAGGTTGACGTTGTTAGGGCATCACGGCCGATACATGACATTAGGTAAAGAACTCCCTGTCTAAACTTCTATACTGTATAGCTTCCGCTAGGTGTTCGGTTTTAATCTTTTCAGATCCTTCTAAATCTGCAATTGTACGGCTTACCTTTAAAATTTTGTCATACGCCCTTGCGCTGAAATGAAGTCCCAGCATAGCCTGCCACAACAAGTCACTTTCAGCCTTTCCAAAAGCAAAATATTTCTGTAATAATATTAATATTGAAATCGACAAATTGGCAGGTACAATGAGTATAAGTTTTTGGAACCCGTATAGAAGGAGCGGAACAATGAGGCTAAAACACTATAAGTTCTTTTTAATTGTTTTCTTATGGTTATTATTGCCCGGCAGTGTTCAGGCTGAAATGAGCAGCGCCCGGGAAACTCCCGTGGTTAAAGTGGTCAGGGATAACGCGGAAGCGGTCGTCAACATCAGCACCGAACATATCATCCTTCTGCGGGAGAACCCGTATTGGGGGCAATACGGCAGCGAGTTCGATTACTTTTTTGACCAGTTCTTCGGGATCCAACGCCCGCGGCGTGCCTTAAAATTGAACAGCGTGGGTTCGGGCGTGATCGTTGATGCCCAAGGCGTCATTGTGACCAATGCCCATGTCGTCCATATGGCCAGCAACATCTTCATTGTCCTTAATGACGGGACGTCGGTTCCGGGCAAAGTTGTTTATGAAAATTTAAAGGACGACCTTGCGATCGTCAGGATCCAGCCGCCGAAACCTCTTAAGCAGGTCAAGCTTGGAACGACAGGAGACATTATGATCGGGGAGTCTGTGGTCGCGATCGGCAATCCCCTGGGACTGGAAAATACGGTCACATTAGGGGTCATCAGCGGCAAGGACCGGGAAATCAATTCCCCTCAGGGCACCACTGTTATGGGTGAACTCCTGCAAATCGACGCGCCCATCAATCCCGGCAATAGCGGGGGAGCTTTGATTAATCTAGATGGGGAACTGGTTGGTATTAATGTCGCTGTCGTTCAGAACTCACAGAGCATCGGTTTCGCGATTCCGGTTGAGAAAGTCAAAGCGGCATTGAAGTCCCATGAGGATAACAAAAACCTTGCAGTGAAGTATCGAAAGGCGGCGGGTGAACCGAGGCAAGCCTTATCCCAAAACAAGCCTGAACCTGCGCAGCCGGTTGACCGGTGGGACCCTTTTGAGGAAATGGCCCGTATGAGTGACGAGATGGACCGGATGTTCCAGGGGGCCTTCGGAAGAGGCGGCAGCCCGGGAAAGGGGATGTTTAACAGCAATATTTTTTATGATTCGGACTTCGATATTGAAGATAAAGGGAATGAATACGTTGTGAAGGTTGAGGTCAAGGGCGTTGATAAGGACAAGATCAATATTGAGATTAACCAAGGCTCCTTGACCGTTTCGGGCGAACATTCGGCCGTTGAGGAAGAAAAAGGCCCGGACGGATATTATAGTTCGCAAAGCATCGGGTCGTTTTTAAGGACCATTCCCCTTCCTGATGACGCGGACACGGAAAAAGTGAAGACGGAATTTGAAGGTGATCTTATTGTGATTACAATTCCAAAAAAATAACAAAAGAAAGGTTAAATTTTCAGGTGACCTATGGCAAAAAAATACCGATATCTCATTGGAATAATATTTTTCTTGGCCGTTTGTGTGGGGACTGGATTTGCCGCGCCGGTCAAAGACGCGCATACGCGGGTTGAGTTGATCACGGAAGTTTCCGGCATTCAACCCGGGCGCCCGTTCTGGGTTGGGCTTCATATGAAAATGGACGACAAGTGGCAGGTCTATTGGAAGAATCCCGGCGACTCGGGCTTGGCGACGGTTATCCAATGGGAACTCCCCGAAGGATTTAACGCCGGCGATATCCAGTGGCCTTTTCCGATAAGGATGGACTATCCCGAGGTGACCAGCTATGGCTATGAAGGCGAGACCATCTTGCTGTGTGAACTGAAGCCTCCAGCCGGCCTTCCAGATGGAAGCGTTCAAAAGATCAAGGCGCATGTGACGTGGCTGGCATGCGGGAATATCTGCGTTCCCGGGAAAGCGGATCTCTCTTTATCGTTAACTGTCGGGCTCCAGGAGCCTTCGGTTAACGAACCTGTCCGGGAGATGTTCAAGAAAACCATGATGGATTGGCCATTGACGCAAAGCGATTGGGTTGTTAAGGCCTATCATGAGGGAGAATATTTCCTTCTGCATTTGATGGCGCCTCAGAGGCGTTTTTCTGTGCCGAAGCAAATTGAGTTTTTTCCGGACGCGAATGATGTTATAGATCACAAGGCAAGCCAGAGCTTCAGGAAGGTGGCGGATGGCTATGACTTGGTTGTCAGCAAGTCAAGCGCCGCCAAGGGAGATATTTCACAATTGAAAGGCGTGTTGTTTTTGGATTCAGATGAAGGGTGGCAGGAAGGAAGGCGCGCCTTGGCGGTCGATACGGCCGTCCTTGATAAAAGCACAGAAGAAGAGGCATTAGAAAAGGCCGCACCCAGTGCACTCAACAGGGTGCGAGCCTCGTCATTTCCTTCAAACGGAAATGTGGAAAAATGACGGGAGACGACATGAACATTCGTGTCCGTGCACTTTTTTGGGTGATTGTTCTTATGTCCGCGGTTGTTTTTCCCAGGCAAACCGCGGCGCTTACAGTCGGCGAGCAAGCGCCGGATTTTACGGCCGTCGATATTAACGGCCAGGAACAATCATGGTCTGCTTACAAGGGGAAGTATGTTGTCCTTGAATGGTTCAATTTTGACTGCCCTTTTGTCAAAAAGCATTACGAAAGCGGCAACATGCAGAGGCTCCAGAAGAAATATACGGAGCAAGGGATCATCTGGATTTCCATATGCTCTTCGGCCGCTGGGAAACAGGGATATTATAACCCTCAGGAATTAAGCCGGCTAGCGCAAGAGAAAGGGGCGAACGCGACAGCCGTGATTCAGGACGCCGACGGCGCGATCGGCCGGTTGTATGGGGCTAAAACAACGCCGCACATGTTCATCATCGCTCCGTTGGGCCGGCTGGTTTATGATGGGGCCATAGACAGCATTCCCGGGACGGACCAGGAAGAAATCGCGGGAGCGATTAATTACGTTCAAGAGGCTTTGAACGCGCTGTTGCAAGGAAGGTCGGTCGCGGTTGGATTAACAAAATCGTACGGCTGCTCGGTGAAATATTAATATACGAACATAGAAGTTATATGTTGGAAATGTCGGAGCGACAATATACAAAACCAAGCCTTTTGATTGGGATGACTTGCTTGAAACGGCAAGGAAGTGTCTGAATTGACCCTGTTTATGCGGTTGTTTCGCATGATATGTGGGAAAAAGGATGTATAAATCCTAGCTGTTTTTATCCTTGCCAAATCATGTAAATCTGGTTAAAATCCCATATATTGCCTATTGGAAAATCAGTTCAAAATTCACCGTTGGTTATTGAAACGGTTTATATAAATCGGCAAAGCGGGTCATTTTATTAATGTTGGACGATTGGAGAAAACCATGAACAAACGAGCAGTCATATTGTTGATATTCCTTTTGGTTCTCATTGGGATTATCATTATCGGCAAACAAAGAGAACAAGCTATTCAATTGGAGCAAGTTGAGACGCAAGCGGCCAATGAATTAAGACGGGTTGCTGCCGAAGCCCAAAAAGCAAGGGAAACCGCCCTGATAGAAACCAGAAGAATTGAGGCTGAAGCCGAAAGAGCAAAGCAAGAAGCCATCGAAAAGGCCAGGATAGCTGAAGAAGAGGCCCAGAGGGCTAGGGAAATGGCAGTAGATGCCGTAAAGCAAAAAGCGGATGAAATACAGGCTAAGATCAACGAGTTAGCTGCCCAGTCCACGGCGCTGTTAGATGGCGGCGAATACCAAAAAGCCATTGACATGGCTCAGCAGATCCTTACTTTAGACCCCAATAGTCCTGAGGGCCAATCGATCATCGAAAGAGCCACCGCCAAGCTGAAAGAGATTGCGGCTCAGCAAATTGGGACCCTTACAGAAGGAGTTCAAGGGACACTCGAAGCACCAGTGGATGTCCCGGCTATTCCTGGCCAATAATGGGGAGCCTATTTGAATAGAAAAAGCCTGGAAAGTGGTTTGGTAATGTCAAATAAATTGTGTAAATTGGTCAAGGGTTTTAGCCTTCCAGTTTGTGTTTAAGCGATAAAAGACAGCATAGATAA
>JAFGFL010000002.1 GCA_016931055.1 Candidatus Omnitrophota bacterium
AATATCATTCGCAAAATTACTTAACCTTTGTTCAACTGGGCTGTATCGTAATTTTACTCAAACAGTATTTATGAGATGGCTTCTAGACAGTTTATATCAGAAAGAGATGCGGCGGACGATGGGGCTTAAGGCACTTTAAGGTCAAGAAAAAGATTCCCGTCGCCTTGACTTTTCAATACCCAAAGACTAGAATAAATTATCACTTATCACCAGGAGAGCCAATGGATGTCAGTATAATCATTCCCGTATATAACGAAGACAAAAATATCCCCATTTTATACCGCGAGTTCAATGAGGTCCTGCCCGGCCTCAAAAAAGAGTATGAAATTATTTTCATCAATGACGGCAGCACGGACCGTTCCTTAGAAAATCTGAAAGAAATTTGTTCTAAAGATAAAAAGGTCAGGGTCATCAATTTAAAAAGAAATTTTGGACAGACGGCCGCTATCGCCGCGGGTTTTGATCATGCCGAAGGCGAAATTATCATAACGATGGACAGCGACCTCCAGAATGACCCGCGTGATATCCCTAAACTTATAGCAGAAATACATAAGGGATTTGACATCGTAAACGGATGGCGGCGGAAAAGAAAAGACCCCTTTTTGAGGGTCATTCTTTCCAGAACAGCCAGCGCCTTAATCTCAAAACTTCTGGGATTAAAACTGCACGATTACGGATGCACGCTTAAGGCATACCAAAAGAAGGTCGTTAAGGACCTAAACCTGTACGGGGATATGCACAGGCTCATCCCCGCGATCGCCAAGGCAAACGGCGCGAACATTGTGGAGATCGAGGTGAATCACCGGCGCAGAAAATATGAACAATCCAAATACGGGCTCAACAGGGTCGTCAAGGTGACCCTGGATCTTATCCTGCTGGCGTTCCTTTCCGAGTACCATACAAAGCCGATAAGATTCTTCGGCGGCCTGGGCATCCTCAGTTTCCTTTTGGGCACCCTCTCTGTCATCGCGCTGATCTATATGAAAATCTCCTCAGGTATCGATATGACGGGTAACCCTGTCCTCATTCTCGCCGTCCTGTTCTTTTTGGTGAGCTTGCAACTCATTTCAATCGGGTTCGTCAGTGAAATCAATATCCGCACGTATTACGAATCGCAGAACAAGAAGATTTACAGCGTCAAAGAGATCATTTAATGACCGCGCATTATCCGGCGTTCTTTCATGTTGAACGAACAACAAAAAGAGTTTATCCGTAAGAGTTATAAAAGCGTCTCTGTCAGACAAATCGCCAAGTACCTGAATATCAGCCGGGCCGACGCCGGAGATTTTGTCAAAACCTTAGAGAAAGTCCCGTCCGTCAGCATTTTCTCCAAGTATAAAATAATCCTGTTGCCGCTTTCCTTATCGTTTGTCCTCATTATCCACTTCGCGTTAAGATTTAATACATTTTGGCTCGCCCATTACCGGGGCGATCAGAATCAGTACACCGGCCTCGCCATGAAAATACAACACTTCGGAATGAAGGGCTATACCCTCAGGGGGATTGACGTAAAACCGTACGATGAAGAAAACAATATATTAGCCATGTTCCCGTCAGAAGATGAGGAAGGAGACTTGATCCGCGGCTTTAAGAGTTCCGGCTCCGGTTATTACGATATACCCTTTTTTCATAAGGGACCGGCCTTCTCCATCGCAATATTCCTGTCCCATCAAATCTTCAGCCGTAATAAAGATTATCTCCTTGTCTATTCCCATCTTGGCAAAGAAGTGTTTAAGCGGAAACCCAAAGAGTTCTTTTTTTCGCAGTTTTACGCCGTGATTATCCCTTTGTTTTTCAGCATGATGTTAATGCTCTTGACATTGTCCCTCGGCAAAATGTCCTTTTCAGGCAGGATCGGCATCTACGCCGCTTTTATGCTGGCCGTTAATCCCGTCAGCATACTGACCGCGCACAAAATATGGGCCGATGACATGCTTGCCGCTTTTGTGGCCCTGTCCGCGCTTCTTTTCCTCATTGCCCAAAGCAAGCAAAATGCCTGGTTCTCTTTTTTTAGCGGAATATGCTGCGGCATCGCTGTATTGGCCAAGCAAACCGGGATACTGATCTCGGGGGCTATCCTGCTTTACAGCCTCTTTATCAACATCGACAAGATCAAGGACATAAAAAAATGGCCGTTTCTCTTTATCGACAAGCATTTGATATCTTTCGGCCTGGGAATGGTTATAACGTGTGCCCCCTGGTTTTACAAAGTGTACCGTGTCTATGGAGATCCTTTATATCAGCCGGTCACCTCAAACATTGATCAGACAGACACCACCGGATGGTTCGCCATGCTAAAAGCCAGGCCGGGTCCCCTCAAATTGTTTTCCATCGGCATCCCCTATATGTCTCCGCCCTTTGTTTTTGTCTACGCCGCGATTTACAAGCTCATGACGACTTTTTGGACCTCCTTGAAGAAACAAGACGCGGAAGGGAAAGCGGTCGTGTTTTATTGGCTTTGGATTCTAGCTTTCATGGTATTTTTTGTACGTTCCGGCGGCGGTGATGAGCACAGGCGGATGCTCCCGGCCTACCCCGCCATCGCTATTCTGTCAGCCTATTTCATCGACAAGCTAAGGCTTTTCGCGGAAAAACTATTTAAAAATCAGACAACAGCCGAGATTTTGGTCTTGGCGCTGTTGACGGCCTGCGCTTTTTGGTCTGCGCCCATAGGGCTCTCTGTGGTGCTTGATAACGGCGCGCTGATTATGAAACCTTTTTAACCTAACATGGATATCTTGCTGTTAAACTACGAATTCCCCCCGCTGGGCGGCGGCGCCGGCAACGCGCTCTATTATTTGTTAAAAGAGTTTTCGAAATATCCCGGCCTGCAGCTGCATGTCATAACCTCCTCAACGGATAAACACAAAGAGGAAAATTTCGCCGAAAATATAAAAATCACTTTTCTGGACATCGCCAAAAAGAACAAGAACCTGCATTACCAAAGCTATAAAGACCTGCTGACTTACGCATCTAAAAGTTATTTCTTATGCAAACAACTTTTAAAGACAAACCATTATGACCTGTGCCATGCTTTTTTTGGCGTTCCGTGCGGTTACGTCGCCAGGAAGCTAAACATCCCGTATCTTGTTTCCCTTCGGGGGTCCGACGTCCCCTTTTATAATCAAAGGTTTTACTGGCTTGACCGGTTATTCTTCTGCCGCTTGAATAGAAAAATCTGGAAGGAAGCGGCACGGGTCATCGCGAACTCCCAAGGATTAAAAGAATTGGCCTTAAAAAACTCCCCGACTCAAGAAATTGATGTCATCCATAATGGAGTCGATACCGATCAATTTAAACCTTCATCGGGTGATCATGCCACGTTACGGGTCCTGTGCATCTCCCGCTTGATCCAAAGAAAGGGAATCGAATATCTCATGAGAGCGGTTGCCCGATTGCCGCAGGGAAAGGTCCATTTGAAAATCGTCGGAAAAGGAAATCAAGAAAAATCGTTAAAGAGGCTGGCTTCCTCATTGGGTATAGCTTCAAACGTTGAATTTAAGGAATACATCAGCCATGACCGCATCCACGAGACTTATCAGGATAGCGATGTCTTCGTCCTGCCATCGTTAAATGAAGGGATGAGCAATGCCGTCTTGGAGGCCATGGCCTGCGGGCTGCCGATTGTGACGACAGACACGGGCGGGACTTCGGAATTGCTCGGCGGCAACGGAATGATCATAGCGAAAAAAGACGCCGTCTCCATCGCGCAAGCGTTACAAAAGTTTCTTAACGATAAGGCCCTGATCACCAAGCTGGGCAATCGATCACGGGAACTGGCCTTAAAAATGAGCTGGAAGAACGCGGCCAAAAGTTATTATCAAACCTATCGGTCGATAACGGCCGCGCCCGGCTAATCCGTGTTCAGCGCATCCATCTCTCATGCCATAGATTGAACATCATAATATTCCAATATAAGCGTGCCGTGTCTTTAGGCGCGCCACGCCCGCTTATGCCTTTAATGAATTCTCTGTCAAACAGGTCGTGTCCGGTATAATGAAATACGTATTTCTGGACAAGGTCTTTCAGCTCATTCTTTAGATAATGCCGTATAGGTACAGCGAATCCCTTTTTCTTCCGCCGCAGAGTTTCCATCGGGACGATCCCTTCAAACGCCTTCTTCAGTATCCATTTTCCGTTCCAACCCTTTATTTTGAGGCGGTTATGGATACGCAAACAAAATTCTATGACACGATGATCCAGAAACGGCGGACGGGTTTCCAGGCTCACGGCCATTGCCGCGCGGTCGACTTTGGCCAATATGTCGCCCTCGAGATAATTGACGATATCGTAATGCAGCAAAGCGCTTAATCCTTTTCTGGTGCCAATCCCCTGCGTCGTATCGGTGAATTGGGCATCTCGTTTTAATAATTTTTTCAGGTCTTCACGGTCAATCTTCTCGGATAGTTTCTCAAAAAGCTCTATGTCCCCCAGTTTCGGGAACTTCAGAAGTTCCCTGACCCTCTCCAATTCAAATTTCGGGCATACGCGGATCGCCAAACTGAAAAGCAGCCTTAAAAACGATTTAAGGCCCGCAGGCAACGCGTTGAGCACGCGCAATATAAAAAAATACCGATAACTGTCATATCCGCCAAGAAGCTCATCCCCCCCGTCTCCCGAAAGCGACACCGTAACGTGTTGCCGGGCGGCCTCAGAAACCAGGCATGTCGGAATAGCCGAAGAGTCCCCTAACGGCTCGTCGTAATGGGCCGCTAATTTTTCGATAATCCTCCGGGCGTCGGCCGATGAGAAATGAATCTCGTAGTGCTCGGTCCCGAAATATTCCGCCGTTCTTTTGGCATGCGCGCTCTCATCGAACTCCGGATAATCAAACTTGACCGAGAACGTTTTAAGGTCCTTCTTATGTTTTTTCATCAAAGCGACAACCGCGCTCGAATCAATTCCTCCGGATAAAAATGCCCCCACAGGGACATCGGCCATCAAGCGGCTCTGCACCGATTGCTCAAGCAGAGAGCGCAATTCCTGGGCAGCACTGTTATGATCGCTTATCTCTTCGCTAAACGCCATATCCCAATATCGCTCATAGGCGATAATGTCTTTTAAGGCGAGATCATAAACAAGGTAATGCGCCGGTTTGAGTTTCAACGTGTTCTTTAATATGCAGTGAGGCGCGGGGAGATATCCGAACCGGAAATACCGCGCCAAAGCGTCTTCATCAATGCCTTTATTGATTCCGGAGCGCAAAATCCCTTTCAGTTCCGAGCAGAAGATGAACTTCCCTTGCGCATGATAATAAAAAAGCGGCAAGATCCCTACCCTGTCTCTGGCCAGAAACAACAGGCCTTTAGGCTTATCATAAATGCAGAATGAAAATTGGCCATCGAGCATCGAGAGCATGTCATATCCGTGCTCTTCATACAGATGAACAAGCACTTCTGTGTCCGTTGTCGAGATAAAACGGTGGCCCCTTTTTGTGAGATCTTTCTTTAACTCCTCATAATTAAAGATTTCCCCGTTAAAGACGACCAGAACATCCCCGTTCTCATTGGCCATGGGCTGGATCCCGTTCTCAGAGAGGTCTAGAATGCTTAAGCGCCGGTGCGCCAAACTCATTCTCTGGTCACAATAAAAATTACTCTGGTCCGGCCCTCGGTGCGCCAAAAGGCCGTTCAATCCTTTGACCAATGGCGCATCATTCCAATTAAACCCGACAATACCGCACATCTTACGTTCGCCTCCTGAACACAAATTCGTTACAGCCCGTAAATCCCGCCGTTTTATTTATCTTTATGGTCTCAAAATCTTTGTTTTTAAAGTACTGGACCACCTCGTCAACCGAAGCATATTCATATGGATACCCGCCCACCCAATCGCGGACATCATAATAAAATTTCATGCCCCGGTCTTTTCCGAGCGGATTTTTCCCCTGCGTTATGGCGACACCTAAAAATTTCAGGATATACACGCAATAAAAGAGCGTGATTTTTAGGATTTTCGGGCCGGTATTATATAAGCGCTTTACGTTCAGCCAGAATCCGGAAGTAAAATGCCGGTTGTAAACAGAAATAATGAGAAGGCCGTTTTTTTTAACCAGCGAAGCTGCTTTATGAAAACTGTCGTACATCCTCCCGGTATGATGCAAAACTCCCCAGCCATAAACAACGTCAAATGTGCCCAGATCCCCAACGTCGGCTAATATGGATTTCTGCAAAAACTTTATATTCTGCGCACCGGCAGAACCATCCCATGCGGATATCTTAGGAAGATTATCCAGCGAAACTTGGACGCATTTAGGATCCCTGTCAATTCCCACGACCTCAGATGCGCCAAGGCTGCTGGCCGCAACCGCGAATATCCCGCTGCCGCAGCCGATATCAAGAAAGGTCTTTCCCCTTAAATCACCGGCCAGATTTCGCAACGAATCGCGGGCGGCCAAATAATCTTGTCGGCTCAACGCCGCCGAAAACCGCTCCCAATTCTGGCCGAAATCATAATTCATGACACCTTCTACAGCTTTATTATGCTCTCATACAATTGCTTTGCTATACGAGTTACCGGACAATTTTCTTTAACAAAATTATATCCGTTTTCTCCTAATTCCCGATATAAATTCCCATCATGCAACACCTCATTGATCTGCTTTTTTAGTAAAGAAATATTTCCTCCAGAAAACAAACCGCATCTTTTTTCTGAGAGGATGCCATCCGGGTCAACAGAAAGCGAAACAATCGGCGTCCTATTGGCCGCTGCCTGCAAAAATACCATGGGAAAGCCTTCCATTTCCGAGGTGCTGACAAACACTTTTGCCTTCTGAAAATACCTTTCAGCTTCCCTAAAAGGCATGGATTCGTGCAGTTCCAGATTAGGTGCCCCCTTACATTGACTTTTTATTAACTGGTGCAATTTACTATCGGGGTCACCCGATAAAATCATGACAAACCTTATCTCCGGCATCTGTTTTGCCAACTGTATGAATAATTCCGGCCTTTTCATTTCTACAGAACGTCCGACCCAAAGCACAAAATCCTCTTTTTGCACCGCAGAATTAGCTATGTCCACACCGCTTCTTAACAATAAAACATTTTTAACTTTTCTCTGTGATATTGCGTCTCGTTGGCTGGTATTCTGGACAATCACCAAATCTGAGAATTTAAAAACGATTTTGGATAAATAGCCTATGAACGCGCCCTTTTCCCGCTCATAACGGCCATCTACCTCGCTGTCACTGGCTACCCGATAGACAAATTTTTTGCCCTTTAATCTGCACAATAAAGCCATGGCCCCGGAAAATGGGTTTAAGGTGCTTTGGATATACAGGTCGGCATCAGCCATCTTCATCGCCTTGTGAAAATTCATTATTTTTCCAAGAATGGCATCTTTAAACCGTAATGACTTAAAAACATCAATGCTGCCGAATGTTTCTTTCGAGCATTGTCCCTCATCAGCAACAACAAAGCTCACCTTTATATCCGCATAGGATGAAAGCTCCTTGGCCAAGATATACATTTGAACCTCAGCGCCGCCGCCAAACGGGGCAGAACATTTCTCATTAAAAAGAGGGTACACCTTGGGGCACAAAAAACAGACCTTTTTCATCGGCAAAGACTCAAGAACAGATTTTCGAGTTTCTTGATACTTTTTTCCACAGAAAAATTTTGGGCCTTTATCTGGGCATTTTCGGCCAGCTTTTTACAATATTCTGGATTTTTGGAAAGGAAGATAATTTTTTCAGCCAGTATTTCTGGCGACCTGGGAGGGACAATTAAAATCTCCTTACCGTCCTCAGCCACGTCCCTGACCCCCGAAACATCCGTATAGATAATGGGCACGCCCACCGCCATCGCCTCCAACAGAACACACGACAATCCTTCGAATAAAGAGGCCATAGCAAATACATCAGAATTTCTTATGAACTTGAAAGGATTCTCCTGAAATCCCCTAAACAACACTTTTTCGGTAAGATGGTATTGTGCGATCAGTCTTTGCAGATTATGCAATTCCGGCCCTTCGCCCAATATTTCCAACCTGCAGGGCATACTTTCATTAACTATTCTTATAGCTTCAATCAGGTCGGTATAACCTTTTTGCTTATTTAAGCGCCCCATAGAAGTTACAACAAATTCCTTTTCCCCTTCCGTGTTTTGCGCATCGATATCCGCTTTGCCTCTATGAGATGATTCTAATTTGTTCTTTATATAATCGTCATCAACCATATTATGAAGGATTGCCCCCTTTTGGGCTGGCAGTCCAAAATTATTGATAAGGTCCTTATTCACCCCATCGGACACAGAGACAACTCTATCGGCTAACGGATAACACCATTTAACCAATAACGATATCAGCCATTTCGACCTTCCATATTCAAATGTTAGCGCATCAGATAATACTGCCTCCTCAGTTATCACAATGCGGGGCTTTGATTTTGCTAACAATCGGGCAATTATGGTCAGGATATTCGGTTTCCAGTGCCGGCTATAGATCATCTGGGGAACGTCGGCATCAATGACCTTTTTCAGACGCCAAATAAGCTTTATGAATGAAAAGATGCCGGCCCTTTTTAGGTCATATATTTTTACATCATTAGGCAGATCATGGACATAAATGCCTTGTTTCTCGAATAAACATACCGCAATATCGAAGCTCTTCCGATCAAGATTATTGACAATATGAATAAACTGCCTTTCGGCGCCGCCGCCGTGGAGTGAATGAATGACTGCTAATAACTTGATTTTATTCGACATTGACGACATGTTCGGCAAATTTCTCGAACGTCCTGTGCACTGATTTGTTCTCAACAACGAATCTCCGGCCTTTTTGGCCCAATTCCCTGGAAAATGCCTTGTTTTCTAATATGTGGATGACCGCTTCAGCCATTTCCCGGGCCGTATCTTTGATCAATATTCCCTCACCCTGTTTAAGACCCATGCCCTCGATAGTTGGTGATGTGACCACGACCGGAATTTCCATGGCCATAACTTCATATAACCTGCCCCGCTGGCCATAACTATATTTAAATGGGCAGACACAAACCTCCCCGCGGGCTAAATGCGGCCTGAGGTCTTCAACAAATCCGGTCACTTCAACCTGCGCATCTCGCTGTAATTCGATAATTTCTTTAGAGGGATTGGCTCCGACGATTAAGAATTTGACATCTTGAATTTTTTCCCTGATCTTCGGCAATACCTCAGAATAAAAATATAATGCCGCCTCAACATTAGCCTTTCCGCTCATTTCACCAAAAAAAACAATCGTCCCTTCTTCTGCCCGGTCCAATAACGGTTGAAAATATTCCGTATCGACGCCCGTGGAGACAACCAAGAAATCTTGGTCCGTGTTCAAAAGCTTTTTAATGGTCTGTTTGTCCGTTTCAGTAACCGCGATAATATCATCACATTTTTTGAAAGCTTTTATTTCCTCTTCCTTGTAACGCATTAATTGGCAGCGTTCCCACCACCGGAGGAAGAATGACCGCCGCGCGTTAAGATTGCCGATTCTCTGGAACCGCTCAAACTGCACATCGTTCGTGTCAATGATCGTGTAACTCGTTTTAGCTTTCTTTAATACCTCCGTCCAATACCAGTACTCAAAAATGATGACATCAAAGGAATGCCCCGAAATGTATAACTCTAACTGTTTTTTAAAAGGGGGCAAATTAGCATAATAATAATCCCGCGGAACGGCCCAAATAACCGATTGAAAAACATACCTGGCATAGTAGTACATTCGATGCCATATTGATTTTCTGTTGGGCGCCAATATCGCCTGGACATCTTTACAATATTTGTTTAACTTACGCGCGCTTTCGATCTCTGATTTATCCTGGGCCGCGCAAAAAAAGGCAAGGTCCGTTCTTGCCCCCAATGCCTTAATAAGATTATATATCCTGGCCTTGATTCCCATATCCCAGGGAAACGGCGAACAAGCGGAAACAAGCAATACTTTCTTCCGTGAGGAGTTCAATTCTTCTGTAACCATATCCGTTCAGCTTTTCTTGGCTAAAACAAACAATTCAGGGCCTAACATTCTTTGGTATATCGGTTGCCTTACCATATAAGAGATAAAATCAACCGGGCGGATGGTTTTTAGAACCATCGGCCATAATACTGTCTCAAGATAATCGTCCAAATTCGATCTGAACTTATCGGCCCCCTTATCCTCATCAATACGGGCAATGTTATTGCGTAATTTCAGAAAGATCACCCCACTTGTTTTTATAATAAAGAATGCGAGCCGAAATAGATAATAAACAATATGGGCGAAAAGCCCCTTAGAATCTCCCCGTTGGCTTTTTTGACAGACCACTTCAAATCCCGCTTTGTTAAGAAGTTTCTTAATCGAGACAATGTCGAATTGATACAAATGCACAAAAGGGTCGACCCACTCCCAATACCGGGTTAAAATCCTTGATTGAAGGGACCGGAAATTAGGTAAAGCCAGAGCGACTATCCCTCCTGGTTTAAGGCAAAAGTTTATGTTCTTCAGTTCCATTAAAGGATTTGGGAAATGTTCTAGAACATGCCACAGGGCAACAACATCGAAAGTGTTTTCTTTAAACAAAGGCGTTTCATTAAGTTTATTATTGTAAACAGTTAATCCATAAGTTTTTTCTGCATAAAATCTACTGCTTGAAGACAGTTCTATTCCACTGACCTGCCATCCCCGTTCCCGGGCTATATCTAGAAATAAACCATAAGAACAGCCTATTTCCAACAAGCTTCCTTTTTTTGGGACGTAGCATTCGATGCACTCAATACAGTCTTCAAAAATGGGTCTTTTCCTAAAATATCCGTTTAAATCAATCCTATACGCCTTTTGATAAAATTCGGTCAGGTCCTTTTCTGCCGGTTTTGGGTAAGTGAAGACTAAATCACAATTCGCGCATTTAACCATCGAATACCCGTTCTTTTGAATAACGACTTTGAATTTATCAGAATGACATAAGATACATGTATGACTCATTTTCCGGATTCTTAATCACCCCTTTTGTTCAGAAATAGCGCCCTTCAAGCATTCTTGTATTTGCTCGACCATAGTACTCAAATTAAATCTATTACTGACCATTTCATAAGCTGTGGTTTTAATCCGCTCATAAAGTTCCCGGTCTTCAGAAAGGCGCTCGATCTTAAGAGCCAGTTCTTCCGGATGATCTGGAGAAAAAACAAGACTGTTTTGGCCGTCTACTAAAATTTCCTTCAGGCCTCCTACCGGGGTCGCGATAACAGGCAGTCCGCAGGCCATAGCTTCCTGCCAACTGCGGCCTAATGGCTCATTCCAAATAGAGGGATAAATTAAAGCATCATGTTCAGCATAAAATTTGGGCAAATCCTCGTGAGGGACTTGACCGACAAGGTTGACATGACCCTCCAAGCCGTCTTGGGCTATCAACAGCTTCAACTCCTTTAGGTATCCCGCCGGGCCATTTCCAAGAGCCGCAAGCCGATATTGTCTTTGCCCCTTATTGTGCAATATCTTCATGGCTTCTAAAATTGTATGCACCCCTTTATCTTTATTTAGACGCCCCGCATACAACAATCGAAATGGACGGCTTAAAGAAAATCCCTCTCTCTTCGCGGGTATTTTGTATTGATCAAGGCTAATGCCATTGTAGATAACCTTGCCCTGTTGAACAGGTAACCCGGCTTTCACATGCTCATTTTTCAGATGCTCACTTAGAAACCATATATGGCGTAGATTAAGAGGCTGCCATTCCAGTATCTGCGGCTCATCAGGCAAAGTAATTTTGGGCAGAAAAACTTTAAACCATTTATTGTGCCAGAACCAACGGTCTACGGATTTCCCATAAAACCACCACAATAGCCAATAATCCAGAATATTATAAACAATGGGAATGCCGCTTAACTCAAGATAAATGAGCTGCGCCCGGCTAAACGAAGCAAAATGCCAAACGGAAATTACATCAGGCCGGAATTGTTTCAAATGATGCCTTATAACATCAATATTCTTCTTTTCAAACCTGGCCCCGGAGGAAAGTTTATAAAGGGGGATCTTGCTGAACCGGATGGTATCTAGCTCCCTGTAAACATTATCTTCATTAATCGATTGACCCTGGTATTTAATCCCAAACCGGCTTGTAACGACCCGGACATCGTGTCCCCTCTTCAAAAGTTCGTCACTGACATCTTTGCAGATAATTTCATAACCGCCTTCAAAAAAAGGAGGGTAAAGAGAGGAAAAGGCCAGTATTCTCATATCAATATTCCAAAAAACACATTAATGATGGCGATCCGAGTAGAAACGGGAATTTGTGCTCCGGGGCAGAGTTTGATAATTATTGCTATCGTCAAGCTTATTGCATAGACGGCAGGTTTCTCGCCCCTGACCATATAATAACGCCCGTCTTAGGTTCCTTATTTTTTCATTATTCCAAATTTCCTCCAATGACTCATGCTGCAAATTTCCAACAATATGCTCCTCCATATAACACGGCATCACAAAACCTTCCCAGCTGATCATTAACATTTTGAACGGATCAAGGCATCCTGAAGATGGCTGAGGAGTAACAATTTGCACATTTGACTGCCGCGCCTGTCTTGCCGCCTGCTGATATTCCAAACTGGCAACCAATGCGGCAGTATCTAAAAACAACTTTTTCATGCTTTCCGAGAAACAATGTAATTGTATCAGGTCTATAGCGGCGACTTTTAACGATTGGGCGATGCCCACCAGTTGAGGCAATTCTTTGATATTTTCGTTGTTAAATCCGAAATTAAATCTTATTCGGGGATATTGACTGTCCTTCTTTCGTTTAATTTCATTTAACAATTTTATTTTATCAAAGATCTCTTCCACATTTCCTTGTCGTGTCATCTGATTAGTGGCATTTGTTGCCCCGTCTAAAGATACATGCAAAACGTTTACTCTATTTTTCACCAACCCTTCGGATCTTACGGCATCCAGCAATGTTCCATTAGTATAGATATTAATTTCAGCCTTATTGTTCAATTCTCTTGTTTTGGCTATCATATCCAGATACTGAGGATGCAAAAAAGGTTCTCCAAATCCGCTCAAATTAATGCTATAAGCCGTCTTGATAAAAGGAAAAGTCTTTGCAAAAATTTCCTCCGGCATAAAGCCCGCGCTTTGAACATACCCTTTGGCGCCATAATTCCTTTCACATTTGAAACAGGCCATATTGCAGCGCGCGGTCGGCTCTATGTGAATAGTCGGCGGACGGTACAGGCAAAATGTGCTTTTGGATAAACGGTGATATATTTTAAATAATTTTTGCTTCAAATACCAAAGTTGCATTGTCTTAATTTTCCTTCTTTTGTAAGAGCCCCCATCCGAAAGCTAATTCTTCCTTTTTTATCCCCCTGAAAATCAAAAATAATGACAGATATAGAACTAGAAACAGGACAGAACCACTCCAAAATGAAACATGCTTCAAGGCAGTAAAATAAAAAATTGCCATAGACAAAAATCCAATTAAGCAAGGGATTATAATCGTTGACCTAAACGAAAATTTGTTTATATAATCTTTTACCGCATAAAAGGCTACAATGGTAGTAATTAAAAAGGTAACGACGGAAGTTAATGCCGCCCCCAGAATGCCCATATATGGAATAGCAATCAAATTTAGAAGAATATTTGTAATCGCGCCTCCTATAGAGAGATACGCATAGTATCGGACCCTTCTTGTACAAACAAGTATATTTCCGAAGGCATTGCCTACAAACAGAATAAAAGTAGAAAAAATAAGTATGTTCAATACTTGATGGGACTCGGAAAATTCTACGGTAAACAAAATATCTATCAAATCTTCCCCAAAAATCAATATATAGGCCACAATGCACATGGCCACAAAAGCCATAAACCGGCAGCATTGATTAATTAGTTTATTAAGATACATTAAATTGCCTGATTTTATAGTTTTGGCTATCAAGGGAAACACTGATCCATAAAAAGTTAACTGAATAATACTGCTAATATCGATAAAACGGTATGCACAGTTATACATCCCAACAGCCTTATAATCCAGAAACCCATTAATCATCACCACATCTATTTTATTATAAATAAGAAAGCCCAACCCGCCTAACCCAATGAAAAATGCATTTTTCACAAATTGCATCATAAAAGAAAAATCTACCGGGGAGAATATTTTAATTTTCTTCTTAAGCGCCATTCGAACCGAAAATAACAGAAAGACAACGGAACCGATAACATTGGCGAAAGCAAACCAAACAATATCCTTATTAAGCCAGATGCATCCCAACCCCAGTAATACCACGCTCAATCTGCTGATTGGCTCAGCCATCGCTTCATATTTCATGTCCTGCAACGCTCTTAAGAATTCAAAGCCCGTCGCTGCAAGGTACCATATAACTATATTGACCGTCATGAGCACAAGAGTCCAAAACAGGTCGGAAGGATAACTGAAAAATAATCCGATTATAATTGCGATTGAGCAAACCATTAACCCAATGAAAAACCGCAGACTGTTGACATTGGAATAATAATTATTTGCCAGTTTATTATCGGCAGAAACTTCCCTGATATGCACCACGTTAAACCCGAAGTCTAGAAATATCCCCAAAAGAGCGGCTATGGTCATGGCTAAGCTAAATTTCCCGTAGTTTTCACTGCCGAGATACCTTATAAATACAATTATCCAGATAGCGTTTATTACAAAGACAGCCGCGCGCCCCGATGCCAATGAAAAGAAATTTTTCCCTACTGTTTTAATATTGTTCATTTGCGCAGAATTTAGGAGAAAAGATTGTAGATAAGATTTATTAACATTTTTTTTGCTCTAAGCCACAATAACTGCATGAATGAATACTTACTGGAATAATACTTCCGATAGGCATACTTCTGGAACTTGACAATTTCCTCAGTGGTGAAATCCTCCGTGGAAATATTAGCCCTATTAAAAATAAACAATTCCTCCAACTTCATATCCTGTTTGAAATACCCTTTTTTGAGGCAAATATCCCAAAGGGGAGTTCCTGGAAAAGGAGTCATAATAGAAAATTGCACATTATCCAGTTTCAGAGAAATGGCAAAATCCAAAGTTTGCTGCATTTCTTCCTTAGTCTCTCCAGGCCCACCGATGATAAACATTCCATCGACTTTGAAACCCAAATCTTTACACTTATTAACGATCGGCCTTACCTTCTCCAGTTTCAATGGTTTTCTAATAACTTCATTTAATACTCTTTGGCTGCCGGATTCTATTGCCAAACAAACATACCAACAACCACTCTGGCGCATTAACTCCAATAATTCCTCATCAAGCGCCCATACGGCAACTCCATTGGGCGTTGACCAACATACGCCGAGATTCCTCTCGATCATGCCCTGAAATAGTTTTACTGCTCTTTCTCTATTAACCGTTAGATTGTCATCTTCGAATTGAATTTCTTTTATCCCGTATTTTTTGACTAAGTACTCAATTTCAGCAATCACATTTTCCGCAGACCTGAAGCGGTATCTCTTGCCCCATATAGAGTGAATAGCGCAAAAAACACAGTTGGCCGGACAGCCCCGGGATGTGATCAAATTAGTATGTTCGCGATACCGGGAAAAACCATGAGCCCGTTTCAAATTAAAATACTTCTCCATAGGCAAATAATCCCTATTAGGAATCGGAATACTATCCAGATTCTGTATAAATGATTTTTTCTCATTAATGAAAATCTGATTATTAGTCTTATATCCTATACCATCTATTGCTCCAATCTCTCCTTTACCATTCAAGCACTCAAGTAAATTGGAAAAAGAAACCTCTCCTTCTCCCAGGATCACAAAATCTATGAACTCCTCTTTTAATGACATTTCAGGATTACATGACGGATGAGTGCCTCCAACAACCGTATATATTTCCTGATTCACTTCTTTTACCCAACGACAGACTAAATTACTATTTCTATACTGATCCGTAAACATACCGGCTACTCCCACAATATCGGGCCCATATTTTTCTATCTCATCCTTTATCCGTTCTGCACTTAGGCCTACTCGCACCATTCCTTCAATGTCCTTTTCTTCGTGAGTAAAACCTTCTACCAGGGCGTCCAAAACCTTTACATCGTACTTATCGGCAATAAAAGTAGCCAGATAACACAGCCCCAAGGGGGGACTGCATGAGCGAAACATCTTCTCTCTCTTATTAAGCGTCTTGAAATAAGAAGCAGGAGGATTGATTAATAATACTCTTTTAATTTTCATTGCGTTTCAATCTTGTCGCCGTTTTTCATCATCAATAAAATTCTCTTAGCATAATACTTTAGATGAATAAGGTTCTATTCCAATCTGTATAAAGAAATGAAGTTACGCCTAAAGTCGTTAGCCTTCCGCTAATAAATTTATTAAATTTTTAAACTCCCTATTCTTAAAAACGCAAATACGTCGTTTTCTTGTATAATCATTGCGTATCCGTTATTCCTAAGGAGTTTAACACATTCATCACGTTCCCTCTTGCCTAGATGTTTGTATTCATATCTTATAATCTTTGGTTTAATAACATTGAAATCGATGCTTTTTATAAGGGCATAGTCATACCCTTCTGTGTCGATCGATAGGAAGTCAATCCTTTTTATGCTGTGCTTCTGAAGTAAATTTCTCAACGTTATACATTCCATTCTCTCAACTATCAGATAATCTTCGATGTTGGGAATGTCTTTTTTGTGTTTCAGCACAACATCCCTGTTGAAAGAACCTAATTGATCATACCAAATAGGCAAATCATCACAGGTCTTTTTTAATCTGTAAAAATTTCTGACTTCATTTTTATCTGATATAGAAATATTTTCAAAAATTAAATTATCATAGCCTTTGTAGTTATTAACTAATTCTTCAAAAATATATTTTACAGGCTCAATCAGAACGCCTCGCCACTTCCACTTTAAAACGTGATAACGTATGAAATCATTCGCTATTCCATTGCCAGCGCCTATTTCTATAAAAAAGAAATCTTTTGTTCTTCTCGCAAACATATAAATAACAGCATTAACCATTGCTTTTTCTAATGTTCTTTTAATTTTTCGTATAAGATTTTTCATTTAGTAAAATAAGACCCCCCAGATTCAGTCAAAAGGAAAGTTTGAGAACGCAATAAACAACCTGCTTTTCTCTTCTGCAAAGCTCTTGGCAAATGACCTCCGACAAAACCTGTGGCACCGGTTAGTGCAAATGAATGGGACATAAATGTTGTTTATTTAAACCTTTTATTAATCCGTTTTTCAGAAAAAGTGAACTCTCTGTCACTATAAGGCTTCTGTGCCATACCCTGCAAAAGAAGAATTAAATTCTCTTATATATCCTTATTTCAGGGGACTGGAAGCTTATGGGGATAAAATTATTCCTTTTAAACGCCTTAAGCAAGACATATCCCTTGTGTTTGTTCAATAGCTCATCATAAAACTGGAAAAAAGAGGGCGGCGGCGGCGCAAAGTTGTACCATTCTTTATTATAGGCCTCATCCCAAACATACCCCTCTTTAAGCTTGTCAGACTTCAGGGCTTCCTCGATTTGCACAAAATCAAATGACGATAAGACCAAAATATCCGGCCGATTAAGGAAATATTCTTCTTTGTATTTTTCGAAATTAATCTTAGGGTACTTCCACCCATGATAGCGCCAATGAAACTTATCAGAATCAAAAGCTATGCCGATCGTTGATGATTGCGGAATATTTTCTTCGATATAGTGTGCGGACCCTGTGCGCGTGTCGTTCAACCGCAGGTACACGGCGCCTGCGCAATAAAGAAAAGAATACACAACGGTTCCCGCAATCACGGCTCCGGCAAAAAACCTCACTATGTTCTGCTTGCTTTCGTATAAAGAAACGATTCCATGACTGGCAATGACCGCAATCAGAGGCATAACGATGATGATATAACGGCTTGTCATGATATTTCCCAAATACCCGAAATAGGCCAGAAACAACAAAATGGCAGCTAGGATTTCGACCTTTTTTTCTCTAAAAGAGACGATCAGCCCAAAAATAAAAAGCAAGGTTAAAGGCAGCCCGATACTGTTAGTAAAGGTATGATAAAGTTTAACCCAAACCGACAGGTCTGTTCTCGGGAGATAATACCGGTAGTTTTCCCATGCCACATACCGGTTCCAATCGATGAATTCATGAAAATGAATGAGGAAGCCGGGAGTTGTGATAAAAAAGGAGACCACGGACACGATGCCGAATAAAAAAAGCTTGGGATTAAAGACCCTCCCGACTATATACCTTCCTCTTTCCTGTTCCGGCAGGCCCCGGATTGCCGAATAAACAACCATTGTCAAAAAAACAATAATCAGCACCAGGCATGTTTGTTTGGTCCCGACCGAACATCCGAAAATAACGCCTGCCCAAAGATAATCTTTCATTGTCCCTGAAAAGATAATGGCCTTTCGCGCCGCCAAAAAGAATAGGACGGTCCATAGGGATGTCAGCACATCCACGGTGGTCCAGGAGGAATCCTGGCAATGATATAGGGAAAGGCAGATAAAAGCACCCGCCAATAACGCGCGCTTCCGGTCATAGATCTTCTTCGCCAGGAAGTACGTCGCCAATATTGTTCCCGTCCCTATGAAAACAGAGCAAATCCTTCCCAGCAAATGGGTGTAACAATAGTATTGAAAAGTTTCCTGCCCGAATATCAGCCGAAGCGGAAGGCTCAAGATGCCGATCAGGTAAGGGTAAAAAGTCGTGTACGTGAACTGGACGTTCGTCATGATGTGCTGGGGGAAGCCGACGGCCCCATTAACGATCTTTCCTTCATCGGGATGGTAGAAGTCGGCTAACGGGTCCAATAACGGCGTCCCCCAGAAGATACCGGCTAGCCTCAAGGCGAATCCGACAACGAGAACGGCCAAAAGCGTTTTGAAAATGATGTCCTTCTCTTCAAGACGCAATTCATGCATGAATGAGGTTATCGCTGGGGTCTTTAGCTCCCGTTTCTCCCTCTTGAGGAGTTTCCGCACCGTTCTCTCTTTTAGCCCCAACTCCCGCGACAAATCTTGGATGGATTTTGTTCCGGCATTTTCCAATATATATTTTTTCTCTTTATTCTTCATCATTGCCGTCTAAATTAGACGAAGTTGAAATTTAGTTGTGATTGACCTGGAGGCCCGTTCTTTGAGTTTTGATGATATGGATCAT
>JAFGFL010000017.1 GCA_016931055.1 Candidatus Omnitrophota bacterium
CACAGAGTGTAATTGCAATTCGTTTGTTTCCATCCTGAAAACAATGAAATTTACAAGCGGAAAAAAAGAGGTGTGTCAACTTGTCTTCAAATCTGGGATAATAATCGTCGTTTTGTATATGCTGGAGTACGCTGTCAAGTTTACCCAGCTCAAGATGCCCAAATGCGCCGCCTCCACTGATCTCAACGGTTTTGTAATGCACCTTGACGGCCTGTTCAAGCGTTAGATAGACAATAGCCATCATTCACGCTCCTTGAGGCGTTTCAGTACATCTTTTGCTTCTTTCAGCCGGTCGACAAGTTCCTTGCTCTTTTCCCCAAGGAAACGCTCAAAGTCATCCTGATTGAGCGGCGTAATATAGCCTTTTAGACGCTCATGGAGCGCATCACGAAACGCAAAATCGCGACTGGCCATCTTGTTGCGAGCCTTTTCAACCAGCGGTTTCCAATGCGGTTGCTTTTCAAAAGCGTGGAAAAGTTCGTCCACCTCCCATGATGTAAATTTATCGCCTTTTTTTCTGAAAGCATCCTCGAGAACTTTCGCAAAACCATATTCGTATGCAGACACCAAGTCGAGGATTTCCGAATACAGGGTGTCTCGAACCTTGTCTTTATTATGAAGGCGCAATATTTTGCGGTATTCGTGCGCCTTTTCTCGAAAAATGCTCACATAGATTTTATCCGTATACAGGGGGTACTTGAAATTCCCCATATCGACATAGTTTTTCAGGGCATCCGTAAACTCCTTACGGTAGTTTTCTTCCTGAAACCATGCCAAAAGGAAATCCTCATCCCGTTGGTTAATATATTTGGTTCCGCCGCCGGTGCGCTGATTGATAGTGTCGATGACAATGTCCAGGATCATCTGGCGAAGCATCCTGGCTCTGTCGCTTTCCGTAATCAACATCGCCAGATTCAAAAATGCCCGAAAGTCAAAAATACCCAGCTGAGGACTCTTGGATATGTTCCCGAAATCTGTTTCGGGAACATCCATTTCCAGGATAGACATCTTTAATGCTTTCAATCGGTTGCCTTTAATTATCTCGTAACCGTTTTGCGCAAGTTCATCGCTATATTCACCAAGATAATTTTCAACTGTTCGGAGTGTTATCTCGAAAAATTTAGCCACCTGCTCTTTAAGCACCACGGTTTTTCCTTCAAATGGTATACCCTTGATGCGGGTTGCCTTCTCTATTTCTTGCAGGGCGTAGGCGTTGTTTAGAATGTTCTGGCGATCCACCTTGGATACGGTGAGGTCTCTTTTATCTTCTTTGTCACCCATTATATCGCTCCTCATAAACTCTTCGCGTCTTCGATTTCCGCCTGGCGCAAAATCTGCACGGCGTTGGTTTTGACCACGTCATCGGAAAAACCGGAATCTTTGAAAACCACGCGCATGACCTCGGGCTGCAGTTCTTCTTTCAGGGCCGCGATGCCTTCGACGACTTCCAGGCTGATATCCTTGCCCAGAGATACGATCAACGCCCCGGCTCCGATGACATAGACTGTCTTTCCCGCGACAATCCGTTCCTCGATGGGCACGGACAGGTCCAGACCTAATTAACAGGCTTTCGATGGCTTCCCGAATCGTACGCTGGCGTTCAGAGATAAATTCTTCGTAATCAGAGCGTCCGAATGGATCCCGCAAAAGGATTTTTAATGCTTTAGGAGAAATGAAATGGGATTCGAGAATGTCAAAAAACTGTCTTTCGTTATTGCTCGCGATCAACTCTGGTAAATATTCGTTTGGAAGGCGGTTACAAATGACATTACGGTTTGTTTCAGCGCTCAGAGGTGTTCGGCTCAATATTGTATGTACATTAATACCTTTGAGCTCATCAATGGCACGTGAGGAGGGAACAATATGGTGATCATCCAAATCACCGTGTTGTGGGATATTACCAGTCATCCAGTCTCTCGCTCCATGTAAAACTAAGAGATTGAAAACTCCATTATAAACCGAGGTTCCCTTCTTTGTTTCTTTATGCAGGTCGAGAGTTCGAAAACGTTCATGGAATTCCTGTAGCCGGAACGTGGTCAAATAAGAGGCAGACAATGCATGCACTATTTCTTTCGTGATTACTGACCGGTTATTCCATGACCAGAAGATAATTAACAATGTGAGGATACGATTATTTATTTTCCAAATCAACCCTGGTACAGGATTTTTTGACAGACATCACTTTGGATAAGTACGGGACTCAAGTCAAACGGCAAAAGAGCCTTGACGTTTTTTAACTTTGAGAGTCTCCTCGACATCGGAGGGACAGTTTTTTTAGGCCACACGAATTTTGAATGATTTTACCGGCAGTTTACACCGAATGCCCCTGGCTTTTGTAAGACTTCTCCGGATTCCCTCGATCGCAGCCAGGCGGTTCACCTGGTCGCAGATTTCATCCCGGCTGAATCGTGATTCGCCCAGGGCAAGTCTGATCTGCCGCTTGAGTTCGGCGGCGACGTTGATCGACCTGGTATCGAACAGACTCAATTGATCTCGGTGGGTGGGCATGACGTCTCTCCCCGCTTTTGGTTCCGTCCGAACGCGGTTGGAAATAGACGTTGCGTTCGGCTGCGGTCTGGGGTAGAAAATTAGTTACCGTGTGAATGAGAATAGTGCCAGTTTTGGCATATGTCAAGACAAAAATGAGTTCGCGATCGTTTCCGATATATGTTTTGTCTTTCCTGGTAATATCTATTACTTACCTTCTTTTTGGCGGTTCGGTTCGCGTTTAAAAACTTTATTGCGAACTTGAAAAAGAGGCTTTTATGAGCGCATCAAGTAGAATAGTTAAGATACGTGGAAACCTTGATAGGGATGCGTTTGGTGCCAAAATTGGCGTGTCTGGAAGGACAGTTCAGAGATGGGAATTAAACGATGAGCTACCCAAAGGGAAAGAGGTCGTAAAAATCACTGAGATTTTTGGAGTAAATGCTCATTGGCTTTTGACAGGGCAGGGCGAACCCTACATAAAGGCTTCAGGGAAGAGTTCGATGCTTGTGGAAGAATCCGCCGGATCGTTTGGGGGAAGGATCCGTGGGGCTGAAGAACCCGAAGGGGACGATCAGGCGAACCTTGCCCGCACAATAGAAATGCTGATGAGGATTGTGGGGTCAGGCAACAAAACCCTTAACCGTGCAATTTTCTCCGGCCTGGAGGCATTCACCGAATCCGTCAGCCAAAAAAACCACCTGGCCGCACTCGAAGCGAAAGTCCACGACCTGACGGAAATCGTCCAGCGCGTGCAGCAGGAAAACAAAGCCCTCCGCACGGAGCTGAACCGCATGAAGGCCATATACGAAAACCCTGGAGCCGCCCCAGACGACGAGGAGGAACAAGCCGTATAATCCCCCTGTTCCCCTCAAGC
>JAFGFL010000018.1 GCA_016931055.1 Candidatus Omnitrophota bacterium
CATCGCTTCTCTTGGATAGAATGATGGAAGCGATGATCATCTTTTCCGCAACCAATAGATAACATTATCAAAAACATTAAGAAGAAAGACTTTTTAAGAACCCGAAGGTCAAGAAATAAAAGGTCAATAATAAAGCCGGGGAATAATTGGGATGATGTTCTGCAGATAAAGTTGTTGACAGGCATTTCATAATATTGTATTTTTTGAAAATACGATAGAAGGGGAAGCCGTGATGGATTGCCATAATGGAAGCGAATTGCTGAAAGCCTTGGCGCATCCGGTACGGCTGCGGATAGTCGAGGGCCTTTTGCGCCACGAATGCCGCGCGGATAAAATGGTCAAGGCGCTGAAGTTGCCCCAATCCACGGCGTCGCAGCATTTAGGCGTCCTGAAAAGCCGAGGGATTGTTCAGATCAGAAAAGAGGGCGTCAAGACCTGCTACCGGGTCGTTGACCAAAAGACCGCGCCGCTGCTCAAAATATTGGACCAAAAGAACGGATAAAATCCGGATCATAGATAGAGAAGGTAATCCGGTAATCCGGGTAATCCGTAATCCGGGACAGCGCCCTTTTCTTAAACAAAGGAGCCCAATGAAAAAGAAACAAAAAAATAATGATGTCTACGGCATGATGGTTCAAATTCAGGCGCAGTTGGCGGTATTGGACCGGAAGCTGGATTCGTTCATGACCAAGTCGTTGGCGGAGTTGGCCCAGGCGCTGGCGGCTTCAAGGCCGGTTGTCAGGCCGCAGGTCCACACGCCGCCTCCCGTGAAACCAGCTCAAAATGAACCGCCTCCCCGAAGGCCGATGTACGCGATCATCTGTTATGAATGCGGCAAAGACAGCGAACTGCCTTTTAAGCCGAGCGGTGACCGGCCCGTTTATTGCAGAGATTGCTTCGCCAAACGCAAGGGCCGGACCGCGCCGCCGGATGCCGTGAAGCCGCCAGCGGCGGCCCGCCCTGCCGTGAGTGCAGGGCAAACGGCCCCTGTTCCTGCGCCTCAGGCGAAAGCCAAAAAGAAGGCAGCGGCCAGCAGACCGGTCAAGGCTAAAAAGAAGATTGTCAAGAAGCTGTCCGGTAAAGCCAAGGCTGTTGGCAAGAAAAAGTCAACGGCCAGGAAAAAAAGATAAGGGCCACCGCTTTTTTCAATACATGCGGCAATAAAAACCCATCATGGCGCAACTTCCGGCTGCCGGCCGGATCCGCCATTGTCCTTAAAATCGCACAAATGCGGGACCGGCCCCTGCGGCCGCTTTGTCGCGGACGTCTTTGAACCAGCATCTCCCGGACACCGGCCGCGCCGTCCGCACGGCGGAGCAGCTTTTGTTCCAACCGCAACAATTCCCAATCTTTGAACAGGCCTCTCCCAGGGTGTCCCGCAGCGTTCCGTTGACAAATTTTGAATTAAGGTGTAGCTTGTTTAATACCTATTAAACCGCATATAAGCGCATTAAATATTACACGCCTATGAGAAACATCCTAATCACCAAAGAAGTCGCGCAAATGTTACGGGTCAGCGAAGATTATGTCCGCGGCCTGATCCGGCAGAAAAAGATCAAGGCCTACAAAGAAGGCCGCCGCGGGGGCTTTCGGATCCCCATGGATGAGGTCGATAACTACATTAAAGTCAAACAACATCTGTATGAGAAACAAAATGCAGATGATTGAGCAAGCCCGGCAAAGTAAACTCCCGGGCTTTTTTATTGAGCGAAATGGATTATGTCAGATATTAAATCTTTAACAAAGAAAATAAAACAATTTCGTGATGAGCGAGACTGGAAGCAGTTTCATAATCATAAAGATTTGGCAGTGGCTCTCGTTTTAGAAGCCGCAGAATTGTTGGAACATTTCCAGTGGAAAAATCTCCAAGAAGCGGATCAACACGCTCAGGAGAATAAACAAGCAATCAGTGATGAACTGGCCGATATTGCTATGTATTTGTTAGAATTGGCTGATAATCTTAGAGTTGATTTATCCAAAGCAATCGAACAAAAGCTCAAGAAGAATACGATAAAATACCCAGTCGAAAAGGCCAAAGGCAAGCATACGAAGTACAACAATCTTTAAACATGCGACTTTACGAGGCGACAATCAAAGAGTTCAGCAATGACGTAATTCATAATCGAATTGCGGATTTGTTGTCTAAAAGATTTGAAGACTACTACAAAAAGAAAGCCAATGAATCGGAGTACAGAGCTTGGCGACAGTCTTTAAACATACTAAATAATTCATTTACCCATTCCGGATTGTCGGAGAATCGCCTTATTATTGAGTATGAACTTCCTTATACTTCTAGACGAATTGATGTAATTCTGTTTGGTAAAGGTCTTCATGATCAAGACAACGTTGTTTTGATTGAGTTAAAGCAGTGGTCGAATGAACATCTCAAGGATTGCCCCACAGAAGGTAATATCCTAGTTGATTATGGGCGTTTTAAAAAAGAACAAGCCCACCCTTGCCTGCAAGTTCAAGGCTATCATTTTGATTTAAAAGATTTTTTAGTTGTCTTTCAGGAAAAAAAGGTAATAAGTTTGGATTCCTGCGCCTATTGCCATAATTATTCTAAGAATGCGGACAATGTCCTGTTTTTCCCAAAGTTTAATCGCATCATTAAACAATTCCCTCTTTTTGCAAAAGAAGACCTTATCGATTTAGGCAATTATTTGAAAGAAAGACTTAGCCATGGGGCTGGGCAGCTCCTTTATGAGCGATTCATCTCCAGTCCGATTCGCCCATCTAAAAGGCTTCTTGAACACAGCAGTGACATGATAAATAAGCAGCAGATATTTAATTTGATTGATGATCAAACAACTGCTTATAACGCCATAATGCATAAAGCAAAAATACTTTCAAAAACTAAATTGAAATCTGCAATTGTTGTGAAAGGGGGGCCTGGAACAGGTAAATCTGTTATAGCTCTTGAAGTCATGGGTGAAATGATGCGACAAGGAAAGGTTGTTTATCATGCGACTGGCTCTTCGGCGTTTACAAAAACTTTAAGAAAAGTCGTTGGACGCAGGGCGAGCAATCTCTTCAAATTCTTTTTTAGTTTCACTAAATATAAAGAGAATGAAATTGATATTTTAATTTGCGATGAAGCCCATAGAATTCGGGTTGATAGCAATGATTACGGTGTCCCTTGGAATTTGAGGTCTAAAAATCCACAAGTGGAAGATTTAATCAAACCAGCGAAGTTGACGATTTTCTTTATTGATGAATATCAGATTGTCCGTCCTAAGGAAATTGGAAGCATTGCTTTGATCAAGAATGCGGCTAGAAAATGTGGCATCCAGGATTCTGAGATGCTGGAATTCGAGTTAAAAACTCAATTTCGGTGTTCCGGATCGGATTCCTATCTGCAATGGTTAGACGATGCCTTGGGAATCAGAGAAACAGAATTTAATATCTTTGATAATAAAATGGAGTTTAAGGTTTTTGATGAGCCACTGAGTTTAAAAAAAGCCATTGATGAAAGAAATAAAGAAAAACATAATTCTGCACGTATTGTCGCAGGTTTTTGTTGGCCTTGGAGCGAGCCTAAACAGGATGGATCCTTAGTTAAAGATGTAAAAATCGGCAAATTTGAAATGCCATGGGAGAAAAAGAACGAATTTTGGAAGTGGGCAACAGATACAAGCGGAATGGAACAAGTTGGGACAGTTTATACCTCTCAGGGTTTTGAGTTTGATTATATTGGTGTAATTTTTGGAAACGATCTTGTTTATGATGTGAAAAGACAAGAATGGATAGCTGTCCCTGAGAATTCTCATGATTCGATGGTTAAAAGAAACAATAAAGAACTTCTTCGCCATTTAAAGAGCGTTTACAGGGTCCTAATGTCCCGTGCTCATAAAGGAGTTTATATTTATTTCATGGATGAGACAACAAAGAAGTATTTTATAAGCAGGTTAACCAGTGAGTTTGAAGTGAAAAAGCAAAAGCCCGAGGAAGTTTTATATGTCGATGAATTCTTGAAGGATCTTATTCCTTATAACGATTTAGAAGACGCCAAGAAGTTTGATGGGCATATACCGGTTTTTTCATTACAGGCGGTTGCTTCGGGTTTTGGAGAAACGCAAATTGTGGAAGGTTTGGGTTGGAAGAAATTAGATTTTCATGTTAGGGACGGGAAGAGTTATTTTATCGCTCGGATTAAAGGAAGATCAATGGAGCCGACCATTTCTGATGGGAGTTACTGCCTCTTTCGCTGGGAGAGAGGCGGCTCAAGGAATGGTTTAATTGTTCTTGTAGCGTCTGATTTGTTCTCTGATCCTGAAAGCGAGCAGAGATTTACCATAAAACGTTATACTAGTGAAAAAGAATTCTTTGAAGATGGTACTTGGCGGCACAAAAAAATAACACTTTCACCCGACAATAAAAATTTTAAGAATATAGTGCTTGAAGATGTTCAGCCGGGAGAATTTAGAATTCTGGCTGAATTTGTAAAAGTTATAAGCTAATTAAAAAGCAAACAACGCCGAAAGATATCGGGACACAAACTTAATTAAAAAAGAGAAATCCCGGGCCGAAGGAAAAGAAGAGATAAGAATTGTGTCCCGGAATCAAACACCTTGATTTGAAGCGGGTATGATATTTTACTTGAAAGCCGCACGCATGAGTGGCACTCTGAAACATATCGGAAATACCAAATTTTTATTAATATTGAACATACCATATTGTTGACGTCAACAATATGGTCATTGCCATGCATCCATACCCCCGTGCAGGGCGGAAAAAATGAAAGGGGTGGAAAATGTCTGTTGAAACACACTTGACAAAAATATCTGTTTTCAAGGGGAAGCAGGTCAGAAAGACGATTTACAAGAATGAGTGGTGGTTTTCTGTTGTGGATGTTGTTGAGGTGCTCACGGACAGCGTGAATCCTCGTGATTACTGGTATAAAATGAAGATTCGCGTAAAAGATGAGAGCGGCGTTGAGTTGTCGACAATTTGTCGACAACTGAAGCTTGAATCATCCGATGGCAAAAAATACGAGACGGATTGCGCCAGTACGGAAGGGATTTTCCGCATTATTCAATCCATTCCTTCTCCCAAGGCCGAGCCTTTCAAGCGCTGGCTGGCCAGGGTGGGATATGAACGGATCCAGGAAATCGAGGACCCGGAGCTTGCCATGAAACGCATGCGCGCGATCTATAAAGCCAAAGGCTATTCGGAGGAATGGGTCGAAAAGCGGGTGCGCGGCATTGCTATTCGTGAGGAGCTGACAGATGAATGGAATAAAAGAGACATCAAAAACCAGAGAGAATATGCGATTTTAACGGCAGAAATCTCCAAGGCCGCTTTCGGCATGACGCCCTCTCAATACAAGAAATACAAGGGGCTGGACAGGCAAAACCTGCGGGATCACATGACGGATCTGGAATTGATTTTTTCCATGCTGGGGGAAGCCTCGACAACAAAGATTGCCAAAGCGCGCGATTCCCGGGGGTTTGATCAGAACAAACAATCAGCCATTGACGGCGGCTCGGTGGCCGGAAATGCCCGTAAAGATTTGGAGCACAAAAGCGGGGAAAAGGCCGTCAGCCGGGAAAATTATATTACAGGGCCGCAGAACAAAAGACTCTTGAAGAAATGATATTCCCGGTCAGGGCGTTTTGTTGTAAATTCCCGCGGCAGCTCCGGGAGCTGCCGTAGGTCTTCAAAGGAATGACCATGGATAATCTCATAAGCCTGTTCGGGATCATTGTGCTTTTAGGGGTCGCTTTTGTCCTTTCGGAAGACAAGAAGAGGATGAACGCGAGATTGATCCTCTGCGGCCTGGGGCTGCAGTCCCTCACGGCCTTTTTTATTTTCCGGGTGCCGGCCGGGGCCAAATTATTCCTGGTCCTCAACGACCTGGTGGTCAAGGTCCTGGACTCCGCGACGGTCGGCGCCAGGTTCGTCTTCGGGAGGCTGGCCTTGCCGCCGGAGGCGGTCAATGAAGCGGGGGAGGGGTCTCTCGGTTTTATCCTGGCGTTCCAGGGATTTCCCACGATCATCTTTTTCTCCAGCCTGGTCTCGGTGTTGTATTTTTGCAACATCATGCCCCGCGTGATCAGGGCCTTTGCCTATGTCTTTACGAAGCTGATGCGGGTCTCGGGCGCCGAGTCCATGGTGGCGGCGGGCAATATCTTTCTCGGCATCGAGTCGGCGCTGACCGTCAAGCCGCACTTAAAGGACATGACGCGTTCGGAGGCCTGCGCCATCCTGACCGTCGGGATGGCCACGGTCGCCTCCAACGTCATGGCCCTTTATGTCTTTTCGCTGCGGGATGTCTTTCCGACGATCGCGGCCCATCTCATTTCCGCGTCGCTTCTCTCGGCGCCGGCGGCCCTGGTGATCTCCAAGATCATGGTCCCCGAAGCCGGGCAGCCCGCGACATTGGGCGAGCATATCCAGCCCTTTTATGAACGGGAGAAGACTTTGTTCGAGGCGGTCATCAACGGCGCCAATGCCGGCGTGCAGATGATCGTCGGGATCGTGGCCCTGCTCATCGCTGTCATGGGTTTGACCGCGCTGGCGGACCTGTTTTTGGGGTTGGCTGGCTCAAAACTGAACGCGCTTTTCGGCCTCGGGATCGACTGGTCCCTGAAAGGGCTCCTGGGGTATCTATTTTATCCTTTTACTCTGATCCTTGGCGTGCCGCTGGAAGAGGCCGGGGCCATTTCGCGGATCATCGGCGAGCGCGCAATCTTGACGGAGGTGGTGGCCTATCAGGACCTGCATGCCGCCATCGCCAGCGGCGCGATCACCCATCCCCGCTCGATCGTGGTGACCGCCTATGCCTTATGCGGGTTTGCCCATGTCGCGTCGATGGCAATCTTTGTCGGCGGAACGTCTGCTCTGGCCGAAGAGAAAAGGGGTGTTCTGGCCGCTGTCGCGCCGCGGGCCTTGGTCGCGGCGACACTGGCCTGTTTGATGACCGCTTGCGTGGCCGGCGCATTGTTCACGGACCAGGCGTTTCTTTTGGGCGGTTGATGAGTCAGTTAACGGACAGCGTCTTACCCCATTAGAGTATAAGCAAACGATTTCCAGCTAAACCCAAAAAGCCCCGCTTCGGCATCCGGCGCTGAAGCGGGACGCGAAGATGTTTTGATGCGGCGCGTTAAAATGTTCCAGAGAATAAAATTAATAATAATAGAGATACTTTTTTATTAATGATAAAATAGCGCTATCGTTTGAGGTTCTTTGGAAAAATGAATGGGTAATAAGAGATCTTCCCTCCCCCTTGTCAGACTGGGACAAATGAGTCTTTTAACGCGAATGGTCGCAAATCAAACGCGAATGTTCGCAAATTTTGTTCGTAAATTCGCGATGATTCGCGTGCAATTCGCGAAAATTAGCGTTATAAATGTCATTTGACCCAGCCTCTAAAGGGGGAGGAACAGCAAGGTTTTTTACCCACTCAAATTCCCAAAGAGGCTTATTTGAAAAAACTCATAAAGGCAAGACGATGAAACTAGGCGAAACTTTAGTCAAATCCGGGCTGATCAACGAAGAGCAGTTGAAACGGGTTTTGCTGAACCAACAGAAATCCAATGAGCGCCTCGGTGAAATTGTTTTGCGGATGGGTTTTGCCACGGCTGAACAGATGGCCCCGATCCTGGCGAAATACTTTGACATCCCTTACGTCAACGTTAAGCAGATCTACAAAAATATCAAGCCTGAGGTCATTGACTCCTTGCCGCTGGAATTGGCCCAGCGCTTTACGATCCTTCCCATTGAATTCAAGAAGGAACGCCTTGTCGTGGCCATGTCGGACCCGTTGGATTTCATCGCGATCGACACGGTGCAGCTGAAGATCAGCCGCAGGATCCTGCCTTCTTTAGCTATCGAGAACGAGATCAATGACGCTATCGAATATTGCTATCATCATCTGCCCCGCCTGAAGGAATCGGTCGAAAACTTCGTGGACACGAGTTTTGACGCGAAAGAGGAAGCGGAGGGGGCCTCGCAGCAGCAATTTGACGCCAGCGACAAGCCGGTCGTCCAGTATGTCAAATCGCTCATCAGTCAGGCGGTGAACAGCCATGCGAGCGATATCCTGATCGATCCCAAGGAGGACAATGTGGAATTGCGCTTCCGCGTGGACGGGTTTCTGCATCAGGTGGACCCGCCTCCGAAGCCGATGCTTGGCGCGATCAACGCGCGCATCAAGATCCTTTCCGGCCTGGACATCGCGGAACGGCGCCTTCCCCAGGACGGCCGCTTCAAAGTGAAGATCGGCAAATCGGACATCGATATCCGGACGTCGACGTTCCCGACCATTTACGGGGAAAGCGTCGTGCTGCGCCTCTTGGACACGGCCCAGCCGATGCTGGGATTAGGCCAGCTGGGATTCGAGAAAAATGATCTGGAAAAATTCCGGTCGTTGCTTTCGGAGCCCTACGGCCTGATCCTTGTTACAGGGCCGACGGGCAGCGGGAAAACGACCACCCTGTACACCTGTCTGAACGAAATAAAGACGGCCTCAAAGAACATCTGCACCCTTGAGGACCCCGTGGAATACCGTTTGCCTTTCATCAAGCAGTCCCAAGTCAATCAGATGATCGGCTTTACGTTTTCCAGGGGGCTGCGCTCTCTGTTGCGCCAGGACCCGGATGTCATTATGGTCGGGGAGATCCGCGACAAGGAAACGGCCGAGATCTCCATCCATGCGGCGCTGACCGGGCATCTGGTTTTGTCGACTCTGCACACCAACGACGCGGTGGGGGCGCCGATACGGCTCATCAACATGGGCATCGAACCCTATCTGATCGCTTCATCGCTCCTTGGCATTGTCGCGCAAAGGCTCGTGAGGGTGAATTGCCCGGACTGCAGTCGCACGTACGATCGGCAAAGCGGGAATTGGGAGGCTCTCCCGTTCAGTTCCGAGATAGAACGGTTTTCGAAAGGCGCGGGATGCCCAAAATGTCTGCAAAGCGGCTATAAGGGGCGCCAGGGCATCTTTGAGGTTTTGGTCCCCGATGAAGAGGTCCTCAACTGTATCATGTCCCGCGGGACCTCCGACGCAATCAGGTTCATTGCGCAGAAAAAAGGCATGAAATCATTGCATGAGGCGGGCATTGAGAAATTGAGGGCGGGAGTGACATCCCCGGAAGAAATTTTGAGAGTAACCCAACGCAGGAGAGAGATATAATGCTTTTTCGCTATACGGTAACGGACCCGGAAACGGGGACCCGGCGGTCCGAGAAGGCCGATGCGGCTTCCTTAAAGAAGCTGACGGACCAGTTAAAAGAGAAGGGATACAAAAATATCCGCATTCAGAAGCTGTCCGTGGAGAAGGTCAAAGTCAAAAGGGCCGGGACTGGCTGGAGGATCCCCCGCAAGGAGCTGATTGTTTTTACCCGGCAGCTGGCGACCGCGCTTGAGGCGGGCCTTGTCTTGACGGATTCGCTGGAAACGGTGTCGAAAGACCTGGAGAATGACTATTTCCACGACATCATTGAAAATATCCGTCATGATGTCATCAGCGGGACCGATTTCTCGACGGCGCTCTCCCGTTACGGGAAGGTCTTCCCGAAAAGCTATTCGGCGATCGTCAAGGCCGGGGAGGCGACCGGATTGCTTTATAAAACCCTCGGGGACCTGGCCCAGTACCTCGAGGACACGGAGCGGCTCAGGGAAAAAGTCAAAGTGGCCGTCAGCTATCCGTTGTTCGTCCTCTTTTTCGCCATTTTCGTGGTCCTGGCGATCTGTGTGCTGATCATCCCGCAGTTCAAGAGGATGTTCTCCGATTTCGGGGCGGAACTTCCCTTGTTCACCAGGATGATCGTCACAGCCAGCGAATATCTGCTTCGCTACGGGCTGCTTATTCTCGCGGCCGTTTTTTTGGCGTTCGTCATCCTCGTATCTTTGAAGAAGGTCCGTTTCATACAAAGGGCCTATGATGTCTTGAGGCTGAAGATACCGGTGATCGGCAGGAGCGTCTTTCATAAAAGCATCGTGGCGAGATTCTGCTGGACCATGGGGTTCCTCCTGGAGGCGGGCGTTCCGCTGTCTCAAGCGCTGAACATTACCGGGGAGATCGTCCATCATATCCCGATGCAAGAAAGCGTCCAGGCCATCAACGACCATATCATTGCCGGGGGGATGATCTCAGAGAAGATCAGGGACGATGAATTATTCCCGAATCTTGTCTACAAGATGGTCAGCGTTGGGGAGAAGTCGGGAAAGATGAACGACATGCTTAAGAGGACCGCCCGCGCGTATGAGGAGGAGATTGAATTCGCCCTTATGCGCTTGACGTCCCTGCTGGAGCCGGTTTTGATCATTTTTGTCGGCGGTATTATTTTCACCGTTGTGGTCGCTCTGTACCTGCCGATCTTCCAATTATCCGAAGTTGTTAAATAGAAAGAGACGTCTATGACACAGCGAACAAAAGCCTTTACCTTGGTTGAGATCATGATTGTCGTCGCCATTATCGCCATTATCGCGTCGATCCCGACGGTCCTCTATATGCAGCACGTCAAGCGGGCGATGGCGTCCGAGGCCGTGGCGACCATGGCCTTGATCCGCGAGAACATCCGGGATCACTTTATCACGGATCATGCCTTCTTTGACGTCACTAGCGGGCACCTGGCGGATGCGCCGCCGGCCGGCGCGGGCGTGGAGGTCGGGGTGGCCCAATTCTTTTCCAGCGCCGCGTTCTCTGTGGACGGAACGGCTCCGGCGTCTCCCAGGTTCCAGAATCCGGGGCCGGTGGATTTCATCATCACAGCGGACGGTTCCGCGAGCGTTCCTTGCGGCGCGAGCGGCACCGATTGCGCGACCGAGGCCGGCAGCGTTTCTAAACTCAGATTGGAAATGGACAATACCGGACGGATCTTCATTTCTTATGATAACGGGACTAACTGGAAAAAGTTTTGACCGTCTTAAGGGCGGCCAAGGCCTGACGTTCATGGAGTCCTTGGTGACGCTTCTTTTGCTGACGTTCATTTTGGCGTTTGGGACCAATATTTATTCCAACGCGGACAGGATCGCCACGATGGCGGTCCATAAAAAGATCGCCGTTGAGACCGCGATGGCGGAACTCGAACGGCTGAAGAAGGAAGGGTACGCCGCGCTTCCCGAAGAAACGGATTTGCCGCCTCCCGTCAATATTGATCTGGAAGGCACGCCGGCCGTGCAAGGCATGACGGTCCGTGATATCGACGAAGACCCTCCCGATGGCCATACGGATTATAAAGAGGTGGCCGTGACGATCCGGTGGAATGAGGTCCGGAGCCAAACGCCGCGGGAAGTGAGCATGACGACATTGATCGCACCATGAACCAGATAAGAGGCTATACCCTGATTGAATTATTGGTCGGCTTTCTGATCGGAACGGTCATGATCCTGATGATCGGCTCTATCCTGAAGATCGGCAATCTTTCCTACAGGGGCTTAAGTGACAAGACGCAGACGGTCAATGACGTGGCCTACGGGTTGAAATTCATGCGTCATGAGATTCGGGAAGCGGCCTCGCTTTCCAGTGATGCGCCTGAGGACCCCGTTTGGAAAGGCAGCCGTTTATTGGTCGACAACACGGCCTTCGGTATTTTAAGGACAACGGGGAAAGAGGAATTCGTTTATCTGCCGGACAAGACGGACGTGAATACCAGGCGCGTGCTGGTTTCCATGCCGGAAGGCAACGGCCTTGCGTTTCAGATCTATGATCAGGACGGCCAGTCCGTGCGCGTCGAATTATCTTGGACACAAGAGGGAAAAACCTCAAATATGCAGACGATCGTGGCAAGGCGGGTCGAATGAACAATAAACGCGGTTCCCTTTTAATCATAACGTTGACCTTTATCTTGGTCTTTACCCTCCTGGGGTTTGGGGCCTTGCGGCTTGCCGGCAACCAAAATATTGCCGCGGAAAATCAAAAGGCGTCAGCGCAGGCGTTTTGGCTGGCGGACGGGGCCGTGCAAAGGGCCGTGACGCACCTGCCCAAAAAATTATTTACGCCTTCTGAAACGGTCGTGTCCTCTACCGGCGAATATGACCTTGAATCCAAGAATAACGTCAAGAAAGACGAGAATGGTCAGGTCATTTATACATACAAATACCAGTGGATCATTAACACGCAGGGGAGGGTGAACGGCCAGGCGAGGTCTATTGAGGCTATTGTGAGCGCCTTGGATACGCGCTTTAACATAAAGACCCGCGGGACGATCAAAGACATGGATAAGTGCCCGCAGGCGAGCATTATGGTGGATTGCCAGCTTATCCAGGAAAACCAGCAGTTCAGTTTGGACACTTATTTTCAGGGGTTTAACAAGGACCAGATCTATGGTTTGGCTGATCATGCCTATGTGGACCCCAATAATGCCGGCGATGTCAACCCGATCGAAAATATTACGCTTGTTACCTTGGTCAACAATTCTTCGCTGAACTTAACGACGGATAATATCGTTGGGGGTGAGAGTGTTTTTCTGATTGTGGACACGACAGCCGCGAGCGGAAATCCCCACAACCCTCCGAGCCTGAGGATATCGGGCAACGGCATCTTCCGCGGGATCATCTGGGTCATCGGCGAAGCCGAATTTACCGGGACGGCCCAGGTCAACGGCTCGATCTTGATCGAAGGGGACCCTTCGAGGGAGACTAAGATCCTGGGTAATATGGTCATAGAGATCGATGAACAGGCCGTGGAAGAGGCCGTGTCGCAATTAATGGGCGGCAGCCTCTTTCCCCCTCAGGACCCGAAAATGATCGCATGGAAGGAAATATAATGGATGGACGCCAGGAAATCATCGCCAATTCAACGGTCGCGCTGACCGTTTCTTCCGCCGCAGAATTGGAAACGCTCGTTAGGCCCTTGAAGAGAAAACGGCTCTTTAAGCCCCGTTATATTTCTGTCGCGGTCAATGAATACAAGGTGTTGAGCCGGGTATTCAATTTCCCGAAGGCCCCTCGGGACGAGATCCGGCGCAATATTATTTCCGAAGCCTGCGACCTTTTGTCGCTGCCGGCCCATCAAATCGAAGCCGATTTTCAGATATTTCATTCCGACCAAGAGACGACCCGGGGGGTCTTCATCTGCGCCCCGAAAGAGCTGGTCAAGAACTACCTTCAGGTGATGGATCATGCCAGGCTGATCCCTTTGAGGCTGACGGACAGTATTTTCGCGCGGATCGATTCCTTGATCTCGATTAACAGGGAATTAAGGAATGAAGGAGGGTGCCTGGTCGATCTGTCTTTAGATAACACGATTTATTTCGCCGTCATTCAAGAAAAGGGCTGTGTGTTCTTCCGGAAGGTCCATTACGAAACGCCCCAGGAGGCGAAAAGAGCGATCATCCAGACCCTGCAGGGAATATGCTCTCTCAGCCCTGAGAAAAAGATCGGGCGTTTATATCTCGTGGGAGATTTTGAAGAACAGGATGAACTGGTCATGAAGGCCCAGGAGATGAGCGATGTGATGGTCCAATGCGAGCCTTTTAACCCGAATAAGGCGATGGTTTCCCGCAATAATATGTTTAACTTAAACCTTTTGCGGGATTGCACGTTCCATCCCATGGAACGCAGCCTTTTGATGATGATCCAATACCTCATCATTATTTTTCTGCTTTTGCAGGTTTTTGTCCTCGCTTGGGAGTTCGAAAAGCAGATGTCGGTCAGAAAGGCCTTGAGGACATCGGTCCGTCCGGCGGACTATGAACACGCGTTGAAATTACAGGAACAGTTGAAGTGAAGATCCCTTTCTATCAAAAATTCATCCGGTATTTGATCGTTGAGGTCCATTGGCGCGTCTTTCTGTTCATCATCGCGGTGTTGGTGGTTATTATTAAAATTGAGAATGGCGTCATCGAGGATTTGTCCAAAGATATCAAGCGTTTGAGGGAACAGGGAGAATTGATAGCCAGGATCCCGGAATTCCAGGGTGAGATTGACGCGAGGCGCAAGACCTATCAAGAAGTCATGGAGCAGTTGAGGCTTGAGGAAGAAGAGAAAAAAAGGCGAAAAGAGGAAGAGCTGCAGCGCTTGAAAGAGGAGAGGCGGAAAAAGAATCTGCAGAGCGGTATCATGGAACTTGAGGATATGGTCTTACAGGGGATCACCGGGGCTGAAGGGAGCAGGTCGGCGCTGATTAACGGCCAAATTTATAATAAAGAGCAGAAGATCGGGGAGTATGTCATCACGGAAATTTTGAAGGACAGAGTGATGCTCAAGGATCCGGTGACTCAAAGAAAAGAAACCCTCAATCTCTTTGAGGAGGAAGAACTTCGCGAGCAATGATCATGCGCTTATTCGAAGGTTTATTGTAAACATCAATATAGACCGGTTTCGTTTTGTGACCGGTCTTTTTTTGCATAGGGGCCAAAGTCGGACATCATACGTTCCCGTCGTTTCTCTCTATATTATTTGTTTGACATGAATTTCGTTGACAAACCCAAAAAGACGAAATATGATTTATCTGACAATTCAAACATTTCATATTAATCCCAGAGTTCAAGGAAAACGTCCTATAAGGAGGGCAGAATGAAAGGATCCCCTGAAGTATACGGTACGGTAACGGTTGGGCAAAGAGGCCAGGTTGTTATCCCGATGAAGGCCAGAAAGATGCTGAAGATCAAAGAGGGAGATCAATTGATCGTCATGTCCGGCCCCCCCGGGAGAAAAGACGCCATCAGTTTTATCCCTGTCACGAGCATAGCGGACTTCCTGAAGAATTTTGAAGACCATGTCGAGGCCTTGAAGAAGGAGCTTACCAAACAAGGCAGGAAATGAATTTGCGGAACATTTCTGTTCATTAAGTGTCTAACATACGGAGATAAAGATCCCAATGCGGAAATCAAATTTTATGAACAATCTTCTCATTTGCTGCCTGTGCTTCCTGGCTTTGCCGGGATATGCCCTGGCAGAGGATGTCCTCACTTGGGAGGATTGTGTCCGGGAGGCGCTGGACCATCACCCCGATCTAATGGCGGCAAAGGAAAACGTCATACAATCCAGGGAAGACAAGAATATAAGCCGGGCCGGCATCTTGCCCCAGATATCAAGTCAACTGAGCGGGAAAAAATCCCAGACAGCGGGCAGCAGTGAGACGGACACTTATGCCCACAGCGTCTCGGTACATCAATTATTGTTCGACGGTTTTAAAACGACTTCGGACATCCATGCCGCGGCCAAGACCCTCAGCGCTCAGGAATATAATTATCTTGTCGCATCTTCGAACATCAGGTTAAATTTGAAAACGGCATTCTCCGCGTTACTGAAGGCGCAAGAACTGATATCTCTCACTGAAGAGATCGCCAAAAGGCGGAAAGAAAATCTGGATTTAGTGGAAGTAAGATATAAGGCCGGCAGGGAGCATAAAGGGGCGGTCCTCACCGCCGAGGCGGATTTGGCCCAGGCCGAATTTGAAATGGCCCAAGCTAAAAGAAACATTTCCTTGGCGCAACAGGCGTTGATCAATGAATTAGGCAGGAAAGAAAGGACCCCTCTTCGAGCCGTGGGGGATTTTTATATCGAAGGGACCTATGATTCGGCCCCGGATTGCGTATCACTGGCGGAGAACACGCCGTTTCTTAAAGAGTTGATCATGAAAAAAGAATCCGCCCGCTTTGATTTGGCGTCTGCGAAAGCCGAATTTTTCCCTGAAGTTTATTTCAGCGGTTCATTTGGCAGAACCCATTCCGGATGGCCCCCGGAAGACGACGCTTGGTCGGCGGGATTAACGCTCTCCCTGCCTGTTTTTGAAGGGGGCAGCAGGGTCTCCCAAGTCAAAAAGGCCAGATCTCAACTGACAGAAGCAGAGGAAAATGAACGCAGCGGCAAAGACAGCGTTATTTACACCTTGGAAAAGACCTGGAAAGACCTGCAGGACGCGTTAGAGACGGTTGCTGTCAGAAAGAAGTTCCTGGACGCCGCTTTAGAGCGCGCGAGGATCGCGAACGCGCAATACCAATCGGGGCTTGTAACTTTTGATGATTGGATTATTATTGAAAATAATCTTGTCAGCGCCAAGAAGGCGTATCTTGACGCTCAGGAGAATTTATTGGTCGCGGAAGGCTATTGGATCCAAGCCAAAGGAGGGATATTAGAGTATGCTGAAAAATAGACGGCTTTTAATAGTTTTATTGGTTGCCGTGTTGGTCATGGGCATCGGTTATTTGGTTAAATCCAGGACCTCGGCCGGGAAGAACGTCACGTTTGAAGAGATCAATCCTCAGGCCGGGGATATCCGGCTGACGATCACGACAACCGGTGTTGTAAAACCCCAAAACCGCCTTGAAATAAAGCCCTCTATCAGCGGGCGTATTGAGGAGATCTTGGTTAAAGAAGGATCTTTGGTCAAGAAGGGAGATATCCTGGCGTGGATGAGTTCAACAGAACGGGCGGCCCTTGTCGATGCCGCGACGTCGCAGGGGGAGCAGTCACGGCAGCAGTGGGAAGATGTTTATAAAAAGACCCCGATCATCTCGCCCATTGACGGAGAGGTCATTGTCCGCCCCTTCGAGCCGGGGCAGACCATTACGATGAGCGAGGCCTTGCTGGTGTTATCAGACAGGTTGATCGTCAGCGCCCAGTTCGATGAGACCGACATCAGGCGGGTCAAGATCGGGCAAAAGGCGGTCATCGCCTTGGATGCGTATCCCCAAGACAAGATCAACGGGATTGTGGACCATATCGCTTATGAATCAAAATTGGTCAACAATGTCACGATTTATGATGTCGATATCGTGCCTCAGAAGGTCCCTGATTTTTTCCGCTCCGGGATGAGCGCGAATGTCGAGGTCATTGAGGACGAACGAACGCAAGTCCTCTTGATCCCTGTCAGAGCTATCCAGGATGAGGACGGCAAGAAAATGGTGACGGTCAAGAAAAAACAGTTTAACCGCAGAGAGAAACGCGAGATCCAGGTCGGTCTGACGGATGGCGAGAATGCCGAGGTCATTTCAGGATTGACGCAAGCGGATGTTGTGATTGTCAAGGTCCAAGGATATTCCCCCGTTAAAAGACAGGGAACCGGGACAAGCCCTTTCATGCCGTCCCGCAGCAGAAGCAATGATAGAAATAGATAACATTTCCAAAACCTACCATACCGATAAAGTCCCGGTTTATGCGCTTTGCGGCGTCAGCCTTTCCATAAGGGAAGGCGAATTCGTCGCCATTATGGGGCCTTCAGGTTCCGGGAAGTCCACCTTGCTGCATGTGCTGGGGTTTCTGGACCGCCCGGACAGCGGTTCGTATAAGATCTTCGATACGGAAATTTCCGGCTTGACCGACACGGAACTCGCGGCCCTCAGGAACCATTTCGTCGGTTTTGTCTTTCAACAGTTCCATCTTCTTCGGCGCGTCAGCGCCTTGGAAAACACGGGATTGCCGCTCATCTACGCGGGAGAAAAGAATATACGGCAAAGGGCTTTTGAAAAGTTGGAATCCGTCGGGTTGGCGGACCGGCAAAAACATAAGCCCAATGAGCTTTCGGGAGGGGAGCAGCAACGGGTCGCGATCGCCAGGGCTTTGGTCAATGATCCGAAGATCATCTTTGCCGATGAACCGACGGGGAATCTGGACACCAAAAGCGAAGAAGAGATCATGAGGATCTTAAAGAAGCTGAACGACGAGGGAAAGACGATCATCATGGTCACGCATGAAAAGGAGGTCGCCGAGAAAGCGGGAAGGATCATCACCATGCGTGACGGCAAGATCCAGAGCGATGTCTATAAAGATCATCATGATCCGAAAGCCCCGGTCCCAAACAGCCATTTTTCCATCGCGGAGGCAGTTTCCCAACAGCACTCTTCCTTGATGCGCATGGAATTGATGCAGCATTGCCGTCAGTCGTTTCAAGCCATTCTCTCCAATAAGGTCCGTTCCTTTCTTTCGATCTTAGGGATCCTTTTTGGAGTGGGCGCGGTCATTGCCATGATGGCCTTGGGAGAAGGGGCGAAGTTATCTATGGAAGACCGCCTGAAATCCCTGGGCTCCAATCTTCTTTCCATTAGCGGCGGTTCCGCAAGGATGCACGGAGTTGCCAGCGGCACTGGGACCGTAACGCGGTTATCTCCTCAAGATGTCGATGCCCTAAGAGAGATGACCCCTTGGGTCAAGAAGGCAAGCGGGAGTTGCCGCGGAAGCGGGCAGGTTGTTTATCAAAACGCGAACTGGAACACGAGCATCGAAGGAATCGATTATGATTACGGCGCCATGCGGGCGATGATCCCTAAAATAGGGCGGTGGTTCACGAAAGAAGAGATCGCGGCCCGGGAAAAGACCGCCATTTTGGGAGTCACCGTTGTCGAGGAGCTTTTCAAGGACAGCAATCCTGTCGGCCAAATCATTAAAATAAACCGCGTCAATTTTAAAGTCATCGGGATCGCGCCGGGAAAAGGGTCCATGGGGCCCCGCGATCAGGACGATGTCGTTTATATCCCATTGACAACGGCGATGTACCGGGTCCTGGGGAAAAACTATCTCGACCAAATTTATGTTGAAGTCACGGATGTGACATTAATCGAGGAAGCGCAAGAAAAGATCAGGGAGTTAATTAAAAAGCGCCACAGACTTTATAATAATGAGGACTCATTTGATATCCGCAATATGAGCGAAATCCAGGAAATGCTTGCCAGCACGACCCAAACCATGAGCCTGCTTTTAGGGTGCATCGCGGCGATCTCGCTTTTGGTCGGGGGGATCGGAATTATGAATATCATGCTGGTATCTGTGACGGAGCGGACGCGCGAGATTGGGTTGCGCAAGGCGATCGGGGCCCGGCGCGCCGATATCATGTCGCAGTTCCTGATAGAGGCCGTCGTGATGACTTTCAGCGGCGGATTAATGGGGATCTTTTTGGGAGCGGGGGCGGCCTTTCTTATGGCCGCTGTTTTGGGGTGGGCGACCAGAGTTTCGCTTTTCAGTGTTGTTTTATCGACGACATTTTCGATCGCCGTGGGGATAGGCTTCGGGCTGTGGCCGGCCCAAAAAGCGGCGGAGCTGAATCCGATAGAAGCGTTAAGATATGAATGATACCCGGCTGCGCAAAATAAATGACAACATAACGGAAGGGAGCCTGAGCGTTTCTATCTGGAAATTGGCCATGCCGATCATGATAGGGGCCGTCCTTCAAGACGTGTTCACCCTTGTGGACCTTTTCTTCATCGGCAGGTTGGGGTACACCGCTGTGGCGGCTTTATCGCTGGCAGGGGTCATCATCGCAGTCATCATGATGGCGGCGATAGGCATTTCCGCGGGGACAACGGCGTTGATTGCCCATTTTATCGGGAAAAAAAATTATGGCGGCGCGGATCATGTCCTTTCTCAGACCGTTATTTTAAGCGTTGTCTGTTCTTTTTTAATGATTCTTATCGGCCTTTTTGGGACAACCGGGTTACTGCGCGTGTTTGGGGCCAGCCCTGAGATTATTCCCGCGGCATCTGATTATTTAAAGATCAGCTTTATTTGGTCTATTTTCACGTTTCTTTTTATCGGCTTCTGCCAAGCATTAAGGGGTTCCGGAGACGCCGTCGTCCCCCTGAAAGTCCTTATTTTCGCGAATGTCCTTAATGTTGTTCTTGACCCCTTGTTCATTTATGGCCATGGATTTTTCCCCAGGATGGAGGTTGCCGGTTCCGCCGTAGCGACCGTTATCAGTCAGGCCGCCGGCGTGTTCATCCTTTTGGGGCACTTTCTCTTCGGGCACTCGAGCTTGCATTTTCATAAAAGGAATTTCCGCGTCAATCCTGTCATCATGGGCAGGATGGTCAAGATAGGGCTTTTTGCTTCCCTTGAGGTGCTGTTGCGCCAATTGTCGCTTCTTTTGCTTCTGCGGCTGATCGCTTCTTTTGGCACATCGTGCCTGGCGGCTTTCGGCATAGCTATCCGGCTGAGGATGGCCATTATGATGCTGGGGTTGGGGATGGGGTCTGCCTGTTCCGTGCTTATTGGGCAGAACATGGGCGCCGGCCTTCCGGAAAGGGCGATGAGATCCGGGAAAGAGACATTAAAATATTATGAGTTTATTGTTATTCCTGTGGCCGTATTATTTTTTATTTTTTCGCCCAATTTAATAGCTGTTTTCAATAACCATCCTGACGTTGTCGATATCGGCAGCAGTTTTCTGAGGTTTATCGCTTTGACGCTTCCGTTCTTGGCGATGGCGCTTATCTTGGGCAGAGGAATAACTGGCGCGGGCGACACGATCGCCCCGGCGGCAATGACGGGCGTTGCCCAGTTGGGATTACGCATTCCGGTTTCTTATGCGATGGCCCTCACTCTTGGTTTGGGCACGAATGGGATATGGTTAGGGATTAATGTGTCAGATATCTGCCAAGGGTTAGCCATGATGTGGTATTTCAAGCGGGGTTATTGGCAAAAAAGGTACCATAAGCACCGGGCTATTATAGAGCAGGAAAATTTTGTTGCCGTTTCATGAATCATGGGAAAGGACGGGAATGACAGGACAAAACATTACGGAAAAAGATAAACGTCTGGCACAGCGGTGTTTGGACTGCCCGGTCTGTAAACAGGCCCGCGCAAGACAAAAAGGGATCGCGTTCTGGCTGGTCAAAAACGTTGAAGGCGGCCTATGCCCTTTCTGCAAGGCCTATGAAAAAGTTTACGGCCGAAAAGCGCACGAGCCTCTCGCATAACATATTTACAGCTGGATTTATAGGGCAACTCATTCGTTTGGGCTGCCCTTCTTTTTGGCTAATCAATAAGATAAAAGGCGGAAGTCACTCAATAGGAGACAGGCGGGTTTAAGTATCCCCCAAAAGTGGCCAGCATCTTTATTGGATGGAATTTAGGAATATATGTTATACTTAAATAAAAGACGAGAAAGGCAAACCTGGGGTAACCCAGGGACCTCTGCATGGTTTAAGTGGTTGACGCCAGAACACTTTAAATCTTGCAGAGCGCTATGAGCGTCCATAGAGGCTCATCAGTGGCAAAGCCATAGGGTCCTTGATAAAGGACAGCCGAGTTGCCGAACCGACCGAGTATTTCATGTGGTCATTATAAAGTTGACCGCATTACCCTAGGGCAAAATTGCCATAGGGTTTTTTTATGCCATGTTCCTTCACAATTCTCTTATAGAGCATGAGCCGCTGAAAACACCTAAGAAAAGTCAAGCGCTATTGCGGTCACGGGAGGGGCGATATGAAATTACAGCCTTTAAATATATTATTTATCGAAGATAACCGAACAGATGTCATTCTGACCAGGGAAGTGTTAAACAGGGCGAAAATCATTAACCAGTTGAATGTCATAGATAACGGGGAAGACGCCTTGTCTTATTTAAAAAAACGGGATATCTCAAAGAAATTTATTCCCCCTGACTTGATCATCCTGGACTTAAAGATTCCCAAGAGGGACGGTTTCGAAGTCCTCTCTGAGATTGCGCAAGACCGCGATCTAAACAGAATCCCTCTCATCGTTTATACCACATCGGATTTAACCTCAGAGACCTTACAGAAATATAAACTTGATTCCCGTCAGTATGTCAAGAAATCCCTTGATTTCAAAGAACTCATCGGAGCCATTAAGTTCATTGAGGAGCGCGATGGCAAGTTCCTCATTCCGTCCATGTCGGCGTCTGACGGCCTCATTGATGATCATCAGCTCAATATTCTGTTGGTCGAAGACAATATGGAAGATGTGGAATTGATCGAGGAACTGATGTTCATGGAAGAAAAAGGCCAGTGGTCTATGAAGCGCTGTGAAAGGCTCAGCGAGGCATTTGAATATCTCAAATATAATGGTGTTGACGTGGCCATCCTGGATTTGTTTTTGCCGGACATGCGGGGATTGGAAACGCTCAAAAAATTTGTTGCCTACAATCACACAATTCCCATTATTGTCATGACCAGTCTGCACGCCAAACAATTAGGAAGAGAAGCCATACGTGAGGGGGCTCAGGACTATTTGATCAAAGGCCAGTTCACATCCGACCATTTTATCCGGGCCGTCGAGTTCTCGATTGAACGCAAAAAATTGGACCAGCTCAGGGATGAACTCCTCAGTTACGTGAGCCATGAATTATCCAATCCCCTGACGGTCGTCAAAGACAGCATCGCCCAGATTGCAGAAGGAGTGGTCGGCGGGATTAATGACAAGCAGAAGCACTTTCTGGATATTTCCCTATCGAATATTGGCCGGCTGATCATGATTACCGAAGACCTCCTTTTGTGCACAAAATTGGAATTGGGGAAGCTCCCTATTCATAAAGAATTATTCGATATGAATGCCCTTGTTAAAGAAGTGATAGAGACGTACCGAGCGTCATTCATGAACAAGAAGTTGAACTTAGAGTGTTTTCTGTCCACGCAGCCCGTCATGGTCTCAGCGGACAAGGAACGGATTGGCCAGGTCGTGACTAATCTTTTGAATAATGCGCTCAAATTCACTTTTAAGGGTCATGTTCAGATCGCTGTCGCGAGGAATGATCACTTGCTCTGGTGTGTCGTTAAAGATACTGGGCAGGGGATTCCCCAGGAAGACATTCCGAAACTATTTAAGAAATACCAGCAGGTCCTGTCGCATAGAAGAAAAGGCGTTAAGGGTACAGGATTGGGACTTTTTATCTGCAAGACGCTTGTGGAATTACACGGCGGGCATATTTGGGTCAAAAGCTGTTTGGGCGAGGGGACAGAAATCACGTTTTCCTTGCCAATCCAGTCAAAGGAGGTGATGGACAATGTCTAAAATGATTCTGTTTATTGATGATGATTCCGACATTGTTGAAGTAGTTAAAAACCGTCTGGAGAGTTACCGGTATACAGTTATATCGGCAGATAATGGAGAAGACGGGATCATGATGGCCCGGCAAGAAAAACCGGACCTGATCATCATGGATATCCTGATGCCCGGAATGACCGGCGGGGAAGCCGTTAAACTGCTTCAGGAAGATCATACAACGCAAAACATACCAACGATATTCTTGACATCCCTGTCGAGTGAGATACTGTACGACAAAGAAGGGGACAAGATCAACATTAATGGCCGCTTTTATACAGCTGTCGCGAAGCCCTTTGATCCGAAAAGGCTGATGGCGGTCATAAACGGAATTATCGGCGATGCGTAAAAAAATACTGGTCATAGACGATGAGGCGGATATTGTTGAGTTGTTGTGCAGCCGGCTTCATGCGGAACATTATGAAACGGTCTCTGCTTTTGACGGAGAAGATGGGTTGTCAAAGTTCAAGGCGGAGATGCCGGATCTGGTGATTTTGGACCTCACGATGCCTCATATGAACGGATTAGAGGTTTGCCGAATCATTCGAAGGGAGGAAGACAATAATACCCCCATCATCATGCTTACAGCTAAGAATACGGATATTGATAGAATAGTCGGAAGAGTCCGGGGAGCCGATGTTTACATGACAAAGCCTTTTGATGCGCGCGCCGTTATTAGTCAAGTCAATATGCTTCTTAATCATAAAAAAATAACCAAATTGACATAGACCCAGATTCAATTTTTAAGTGCAACACAGTTTTCATAAATTGCTGATGGCTCAAGGTATTGTAAACATTTTCTTGGTCGGTTGTTA
>JAFGFL010000019.1 GCA_016931055.1 Candidatus Omnitrophota bacterium
CATCGCTTCTCTTGGATAGAATGATGGAAGCGATGATCATCTTTTCCGCAACCAATAGATAACATTATCAAAAACATTAAGAAGAAAAACCATCAGTAGGTCAAGAACCGGAAGGCCATTATTTTTGTTGACAAGCGGTGGCTTTTTTATATAATGCACATATGTGCATAACAAAAGGGGTTGAACATGCGGCCTAAGAAAACGAGATGGGTGAAATGTGAGCCGGGGGAGAGGTGTTTCCGGCCTCAATGCGCGCCTCTGAGGAAATTGAATGGAGTCAATCTAACGGTTGACGAATTTGAGGCCATCCGTTTGGCCGATCTGGAAAGATTAACGCAGACAGAGGTGGCCCGAAGGATGAGAGTCCACCGCTCAACCATTTCCCGCATGTTAGATGCGGCTCATGAAAAGATAGCAGACGCTTTAGTAAATATTAAGGCTATCCGGATCGAGGGCGGATGCTGCAAGATTATCGGGGGAGGCGGAAAATGAAAGGATGGCAAAAGGTTCTCTGCGTTGTAGCTGCATTTTTGGCATGTTTTTATTTGCCGATAGAAAATCTGCGTTTTAAGAATGCCGTCTTTGAAGCGTTGGCGCTTGTTAAGTGGTATGCCCGGGAGCATGTGCTTTTATGCCTTGTTCCGGCATTCTTTATCGCCGGCGCGATCTCTGTATTTGTCAGCCAGGCATCGGTGATGAAATACTTCGGGGCCAAAGCAAACAAGTTTTTGTCCTACAGTGTTGCTTCTGTTTCCGGCACGGTCCTTGCGGTGTGCTCCTGCACCGTTCTTCCGTTATTTTCCGGGATATATAAGCGAGGCGCAGGGCTTGGTCCTGCGATCGCTTTCCTGTATTCAGGGCCTGCCATCAATGTCTTGGCTATAATTCTGACGGCACGAATTCTTGGCTGGCAGTTAGGTTTGGCCAGAGCGATAGGCGCGGTTATTTTTAGCGTTGTGATTGGATCGCTCATGCATTTCATCTTTCTTAAGGAGGAGCATTCTCGCCAAGCGAACGGCGATCTCCAATTCGACGAAGTTAAAGCAGCCCGGCCGCTCTGGAAAGATGCGGTTTATTTCTTCTCCATGGTCGCGATCCTTGTTTTCGCCAACTGGGGGAAACCTTTAGAAGGGGATACCGGGACCTGGAGTTTGATTTACGCTTCTAAATGGTGGATCACGGGATTTTTCCTGATCATTTTAGGGGTTACTCTTTTCAGCTGGTTTAAGAAAGAGGAATTAAAGGAGTGGACCGGCGCGACATGGGGATTTGCCCTGCAGATCCTTCCGCTTCTTTTAGGAGGAGTGCTCATTTCCGGATTTTTACTTGGTCGAGTTGGGCATGAGGGGATTATTCCTTCACGTTGGGTCGAAGCGCTTGTTGGCGGCAACTCTTTTCGGGCGAATTTCTTTTCTTCAATCGTGGCGGCATTCATGTATTTTGCCACGCTTACCGAGGTGCCGATTTTACAAGGTTTGATCGGTTCAGGAATGGGCAAGGGGCCTGCCTTGGCGCTTCTTTTAGCCGGCCCTGCTTTGAGTTTGCCGAGCATGCTTGTTATCCGGAATATTATCGGGACAAAAAAGACGATTGTTTATATTAGCCTGGTGGTTGTTATGGCAACTATAAGCGGCATGATTTTTGGATTGATCGTTAAATAGGAGAGGAAAGATGAAAAAGAAGCCCGGAGATATCAGGAAGATGGTCAAAGAAGGTTATGCGAAAGTCGCCATCCAGCAGACATCTTGTTGCGCCTCAACCTCTTGTTGTTCAAGCGCGTCTTCACCCAAGGATATCAGCAAGACCGTGGGATACAGCGATGATGAAATGGAAGCTGTTCCCGAAGGGTCTAATTTAGGATTAGGGTGCGGCAATCCGGTTGCTATCGCGTCCTTGAAGGAAGGAGATATTGTTTTAGACTTGGGAAGCGGCGCGGGGTTTGATGCTTTTCTTGCAGCGCAGAAAGTTGGCAAAACAGGACGCGTCATCGGGGTCGATATGACGCCGGAGATGATCGCCAAGGCGAAAGAAAACGCCGAGAAAGGCAAATACGCTAATGTGGAGTTTCGTTTGGGTGAGATCGAGAAGCTTCCTGTGGAAGATAATTCTATCGATGTGATCATTTCCAACTGCGTGATCAATCTTTCTCCCGATAAAGAGACGGTATTTCAGGAAGCATTCAGGGCCCTTAAATCCGGCGGCAGGCTGATGGTTTCAGACTTGGTGCTCGCCAAAGATCTGCCGGAAGAGATGAAAGATTCAGTTGAGGCGTATGCGGGATGCCTTGCCGGAGCGGTTAAAAAGGATGAATATTTGAAATTTATAACAATGGCCGGGTTTCAGGATGTTGAGGTAATCAGCGAATCAAGTTATCCGGTGGATGCGATGTTTGGTAACCTCGAGGGCGCTCAAGATGCGGTATTAAGTATAAAAGTTTCAGCGGTAAAAAAATAAAAGGAGGCTCAAAATGAAAATTGAAATTTTAGGTATCGGCTGTCCCAAATGCAAACAGCTTGCGGCTAATGTGGAGGCGGCCCTTAAGGAACTTAATTTCCAGGCCGAAATCGGCAAGGTTACGGATATTGATAAGATCACCGAATACGGCGTCATGATGACGCCGGGGATCGCCGTGGACGGCACGGCGGTGTCATCCGGGAAAGTTTTAAGCAAAGATGAAATTAAAAAACTGATTTCCAAATGTAAAGCGACAGGAGGAAACGTTGAAAAAACTAATCATAATACTTCTGGCGGCTGTTGTTGCTGTTAGCGCAGGCTTTTCTGCTTTTGCGCAAGACAATCCATCGGCAGCTAAGATGACAGCCTACTATTTTCACGGATCGGTTCGTTGTATTACTTGCACCAATATGGAGAAGTATTCAAGGGAAGCCATTGAGACGAATTTTCAAGATACGATTGCTTCTGGAAAGCTCGAATTCAAGGCGGTTAACGTGGAAGAGGGCGGCAACGAACATTTTGTGGATGATTATCAGCTTTATACCAAAGCGCTCATCCTTTCGCTGGTAAAAGACGGCAAAGAAATAAAATCAAAAAATTTAGATCAAATCTGGCAGCTCTCCCGGGACAAAGAAAAGTTTTTCGAATATGTGACGGGCGAGATTAACGAATTCATGAAGGATGCCCCATAATGGAAATATTGATCGCTTTGGGTTCGGCCTTATGGCTTGGGATACTGACTTCTATTAGCCCCTGTCCGCTGGCGGTCAATATCGCGGCGGTATCATTCCTTTCAAAAAGGATTGCGCATCCGTTCATGGTATTTATTTCAGGGCTTGCCTACACCTTAGGGCGGATGGCGGCTTATGCGGCGCTGGGTTGGATTATCATTAGTTCTCTTTTAAGCGTTCCGGCGGCCGCTCAGTTTTTACAGAAGTATATGTCAAAGGCGCTGGGCCCGCTTCTTATTCTGACCGGGTTATTCTTATTGGAAATCCTTACGATTAAATTACCCGGCTTTGCCTTATCTCAAAAACATCACAATAAACTTGTCGAGTCCGGCGCTTCGGGGGCTTTTCTTTTAGGGCTTATCTTCGCTTTGGCGTTTTGCCCGGTTTCGGCGGCGTTATTTTTTGGGAGCCTGATTCCTTTAGCTCTCAATAGCAAGTTTGGCCCATTGTTACCTTTTGTTTATGGAGTTGGGACCGGGCTGCCGGTATTCATTTTTGCCGTGGCGATCGCACTTGGAGTTGCTTCATTGAGCCGTTGGTTTCGTCGGATTACTCAACTTGAACTTTATACCCGCAAGATCACGGGAGCGATTTTTATTCTTGTTGGCATTTATTACGCGAGTGTTTATCTTTTAAGATTATTTTCATAGGAGAGCAAATGGAACGCGTTATTCATGAGGAGCGTAAGTTAAGTTTTTTTGAAAAGTATCTTACCGGATGGGTTGTTCTTTGCATCGGGCTTGGGATCATGCTGGGCAAATTATTCCCGCAGGCCGCCATTACGCTCGATCAATTCTCGGTTTATCAGGTTTCCGTCCCGATCGCCATATGCCTTTTCTTTATGATGTATCCGATCATGGTGAAGATTGATTTCGCGGAGGTTATCAAGGCAGGGAAGACGCCCAAGCCGGTTGTTCTGACCTTGTTCGTGAATTGGTGCATCAAGCCCTTTACGATGCTGGCCATTGCGACACTTTTTCTCGGAGTTATATTCAAAGGATGGCTGCCCGGGGCGGAGGCCGTTAAAGGCGGAGCGCAAGTAGAATTATTCCGCTCTTATATCGCGGGGTGTATTTTGCTGGGGATAGCGCCCTGCACGGCAATGGTTTTAATTTGGGGCCACTTGGCTAAAAGCAACGACGGACACACCCTGGTTATGGTCGCAATCAATTCATTAACCATGCTGTTTCTTTACGCGCCATTGGGCGGCTGGCTTTTGGGCGTGAACAAGATGCCGATTCCTTGGCAGACGATCGTATTGTCGGTTGTCATTTATGTCGGCTTGCCGCTATTGCTGGGATATTATTCGCGGCAATATTTGATTGCCAAGAAGGGGTTCAAGTGGTTTGAGGAGAAGTTTTTGCATTACCTGACCCCGATTTCCATATGCGCCTTATTGCTGACGCTGGTCTTATTGTTTTCGTTTAAGGGCGAAATGATCATTCATCAGCCGCAGATTATTTTTTTGATCGCGGTCCCGCTTTTTATTCAGACGTGCCTGATTTTTGCTATAACCTACGGATTGGCGAAGCGGCTGAAATTACCTTACCGGGATGCGGCGCCGTCAGCTTTGGTGGGCGCGAGCAATCATTTTGAAGTGGCTATCGCTACGTCAACAATCCTTTTCGGGCTCTCGTCCGGCGCATCCTTGGCTACGGTGGTTGGCGTTCTCATTGAGGTCCCGGTGATGCTGATGCTTGTAACGATTTGTTTAAGAACGCAAAATTGGTTTAGGCATGAAGGCGCAGGTTAAAAAATATCTTATGATTGCGGTTGGCTTATTACTGCTTTTTCTTTTATCGATGGTTAATAAAGGCGGATCAGGGCCTTGCTGCCCTTTTCCTGTGAAGCCAAGCGATAATTATAAGGGTAATACTAATGAATAAAAAGAAAGCGCTGTTTGTATGCGTGCAAAATTCCGCTCGTAGCCAGATGACAGAGGCTTTTCTAAAGCATTTGGCAGGAGACAGGTTTGAGGCGGAAAGCGCCGGTCTTGAACCTGGCAAGTTGAATCCCGTAGTCGTTGAAGTCATGAAGGAAGCCGGGATTGATATTTCGCAGAATAAAACCAAAAGCGTCTTTGATTTATTGAAACAGGGTAAGCTTTACGGCTATGTGATTACAGTTTGTGACGAATCGCAATCAGAGAGATGTCCTGTTTTTCCAGGCGCAGCACAACGGCTGCATTGGAGCTTTGCTGATCCATCGGGTTTTCAGGGAAGCCGGCAGGAGCGTTTGGTAAAAACCAGGGATGTCCGCGATCAAATACAAAGAAAAATTGAAGAATGGCTGAAAGATATTGTCTAGGGAAAAAGGTTTTTTGGCTGACACTGTGCCAACAAAACAGGCTCCAAGACGGCAAAAAACGGCATCACAGCATCAACATCAATTTTCCTTAACTCCTACCAACGTAAAACATTGCCAAATATTGTAAACCTTTAGCAATAAATAATTTGCCGCTCATGACCCGAAGGCGTCAAGCACCCGGCTTATAAAGCGAAAGTGAACATAAGTCGAAAGTGCGCAGACGCGCCTCAAACGAAGAGAGGGTATCGCGCGTTCCCATCGCTTCTCTTGGATAGAATGATGGAAGCGATGATCATCTTTTCC
>JAFGFL010000020.1 GCA_016931055.1 Candidatus Omnitrophota bacterium
ATCCCCAGGTGACGTGGGACTCCGAACCCCTGCTGGTGGCCCTGGTGATTCCGGGCGGAGAGGGATCAGGGGGCAGGGCTTAGGGATTGAGGGTCGAACTTCTTTTTTAAGGCGCTCGATCTGTTCCTGGAGGCGCGACCTCAGTAGGCCTCGTTCTCGATCTCCTCGATACGGCGGTCGCGCCGTTCGTGGCCCTGCTCCATCGCCTCGCCGGCGGCCTCGCAAGCCTCTTCGCTCCGATCCCCGTACAGCCTTTCGATAATACGGCGAATCGGACCCGGCGCCAGACGCGCGGCGGCCCGAATCCAGCGGGCCATGCGCCCGCAGTTCTCGCGGCGGAAGCGGCGGCGCTCCTCCGCGTCCTCGAAGCGGGAGGTATCGGCTTCCTCGCGCTGAATGGCGACCGGAGAGGCCCCTTGAATGAGCGGCGGCGCGGCCGCGGGGCGCAGAATGGCCTGCACGTCGCTGATGTCGCCGGTCCGCGGCCGCCGGGACAGAGATTCGGTGTCCATCCGCGGATGCCCAACCCGGCCGAAATCCTGGAACCGCCTCTGCTGACGCGCGAATTCCGGCATACCTTCTCCTCCTGGCGGTGTGCCCCATCTGGGGCTGTGATCGGGATAAATGAGTGAAAAGCTTATCAATCGGGATTAAGAAAGTCAAAGGCAATCCCGGAGGAGAAAGGGGAAGCGAGGATCAGAGGGCCTTGGGAAAAAATTTGGGTTTCCACCGTTGGTTATTCAATTATTAAAGGCAGGCACCAAAAGGTCTTCCAAAAAACTTTAATTTCATTTCTGCAAGCTGTCCTCTGACCTCGTCCCGCCGATTAGCCAGCACCGGTGCCAATGAATCGGTGGACTTGATCATTAATCCATATTGTGTTTTGTTGGATCTCTTGACATTTCTTATCAATCATCTTCATTGACCACAGGTCTGGCAGAAGGTTTGGTACATCTTCAATTTCTTTTGCAAGTCTCTTGATTCTTTCAAGGCGCTCATAAACCTCTGCGACTATCGCTGAAGGCATACCCTCACTCGTTCCCCAATCGCTTCTTTTTGTCATGAGATATTCTCCTTAATTTTTGGAATTATTCAGGCCTGGCCCTGTTTTTTCCCCCTCGAAAAGAAAAACCCGATTAGAAATTTCTGAAAAGCCGATAATTTAAATATAAATTTTAAGGTTCTTTTGTCAATGGAAGCCCGTTTCAGGGACAAAAAAGCCCTCTGGTTTAGAAACCACAGGGCTTTGGTATTTTGTATTTTCATTCATCCGTGCAAGTTTCGCGGACATGATAAAGAGTTATCATAGCCCTTTGGTGTTTGATATACTGTCCCCGGAATTGCACCTCAAAACAGGACGCCATCACATGTCGCAAAATGGGGGTGTTTCAATGCTGGCTAACAGAGGCCCTTGGGAATAAAAAATTTGGGTTCCCACCGTGGGTTTTTCAATTATTCAAGCCAGGCACCAACTACTCTACACAAAAATCAGCCGCGACTGTAAGGAGTCGGCTGCTTTGTCAGGTTATCTGGTCTTTTGCCGGTATTTGCAGCTGAACTCTTCCGCGGCTTTGTCCAGTCTCTTGTCGAGTGTCCAAAGTGTAACTTCAGTCAAGAGCGCGGAGGCAAGAAGATGGACGTCCACGTAACCCAACCCTTTTCCCATAACGTTGCGGGACTCAATGAAAGCGAGAACTTCCTCATGCCCTGGCTCGTAAACCGCGGGTAAAGCCTCCAGAAGAGAAATAATGGCCGTCCTGTTTTTGAGGTTCCCACAAGCAAGTTCGCCAATAACGAAAGGATGACATACAACCTCAGCGCCGTTGAGAAGGTGTACCAAAGCGTCATTGTTTTCGCGTAAATGGGACACCCAGACAGATGTATCGACCAGGACCACTCAGCTGCTCCGCCTGCGGGGGATTTGCTTCAAGTGTTTCTCGCTGCCTCCCAGCTTGGCCAATCTCTTGGCGCTTTCCTGTGCAATAAGGGCTTCCAATCCGAGCTTGACCAAAGTAGTCTTTTCCTTTATGCCCGTCATTTTGGACGCTTGGTCAATTAATTTGTCTTCGATATTCAATGTTGTTCTCATACTGTCACCTCATCAAATGATATGTATTAATGTGGCATTATGATGCATATCAGTCAAGAAGGTTTTTCAGACGCGAGTTCGGGGGACAGTTTATATAACCCAAAGAAACGAATAATAGTTTGATAAACTGTCCCCGGAATTCGCTCGAATGGCACTAGTTTAAGCTATTTCAGCACGATATCTGTTGCGGTGTGGGATCTCCTTCATTTCATGTCGTGGAGCGGTTAACCTTTGGTAATTTTTACCGTCGTCGTTGACGAAATGAGGGCGAAATAAGGCTCACTGCCCCATTTTTCTGAAGGGGATTAATCGGAAACAGAATGGAAGACAATGGGAAAACGGGGGGCGTCCCTGTTTTCTCTTCATCATCGAAGAAAACCGTGGCTCGATGGTTGCCCCGCTGGGTGATGTGGTGGGGATAACCGACGGCTATGGCACGGGCGATTCTGGGCATGGGCGGAATGATATCCGGAAACTGGGGGGAGAGGCAACCCAAAAAGGGGGAGTGTCCCTATTTTTCCCTATTTTTCCCACAGGTCGATTCCGTTATCTGAGCCTGTGACATCGGCCTTCCCCGTGTGTCCACCGGGTCGGCATCTTCGAAGAAGTTTAACGAGGCTACCTACAGGTTCACTTGCGTTACGGCCTGCTGCTTTGCCAATTGGGAACTTACGACCTCCTGTTGCCAGGACGCCGCCCCCTTGAGCTACAGGGGTGAACGGAAAATTCCCCCGACGGGACTTTAACCCGTGTGATATTCAGCTGTTACTGCGAACGGACACCATATCTATTTTTTGATAGATCCAGCCAAAAATGAGTATGGTGTCCTGCTATTTCCCTTCATTTACAAACACCCAAGGTTGCAATTGAGTAAACACCATCACCTGGAATTAACCCAGCTGACACGTGAGAAAACTTTCCGTTTTGTTTATCAATCACAAAACCATCAACGGCGCCACTTGTTGATTCCCGAGCTAAAACTAATGTAAGAGTTCTTTCATTTTCAAATAGTTTTTTATACGGAAAAGTCATGCCACTTTCAAACATGACTTCGGGTTGGTTGCCATTTAATCCAATAAAGGTCAATTTATTTCCAACATCTTTTTTGTCGGAGGATTGAACAGTCGAACACATTAATTTATCCCCCATAGCAAAAGAAGGATTTGCCTTTACTTCTTTTTGATCTAAAGCATTTGCAAAAGTCGAAAGGAATAATAGAGTTAAAAAGAATGCTTTGCGCATAATTTCTCCTTATTTTGTAACGGTAGAGGTAACCGGCGGAACGACGACTGAACAACCAGCACCACCTTCTTCGAGAACCAGCCAGCTCTATTCCGCCCGGCTGACTGATTTGGTTATAGGAATTTTTAGTAAATTGTAAAATCTGGCAAATCAATCTTATTAAGTTTTGCAACCTCTTTTAATTTGTTATTTATTTTAACAAAATCGTCCTTACAACTCATTTGACCAAATTCCGATTGCAAAAAAGCCTCTTCTTTTTCTTTAAAATATGGTGAACAAATCCTTAGACAATGTTCAAAATGCCTAACTAATGATTCACTATAAATAATTCTAAAAATATAAAAAACCACACTAGAAATAAAAGTGATGAAAAAAATTCTAATTTTTCAAAAGCATACTTTGTGTCTTCTCTTAAAATCTCTCCATACCTTTCTGAAATATAATTTTGGTAATCATCTGGCTTTATCTTTTTTTTCCTTTGCTAATATTACAGCTTTTTCTATGTATCCTTCGTGCCTGGCATTATAACTTTTCATCCCCATAACAAAGTTCAATGGCGCAAAAATTAAAAGAAAAACAAGGAAAGCCACTATTTTCAATAAATGAATTCTTTTACCCTTGCTTGCCTCATAATATAGTTTGTTTTGTAATGATTTAAGTCCAAGGCTTGAAATTCGAATAATAATTTTCCCAAACTTGGAAAGTATTGGCCCAAGGACTAAATTCCAAAATCCACTTCCCAAAGCACCCAATAATATTGTCCCCAATATCCCTGCACCCAAAGAAACCGATGATGGGATTTCCGACCAATTCATATTTTTTCCTATAACGTGCGGATCAGCCGCTGGCGAAGCCAGTCGGCTGTATTTGCTGGTTGGCCTTTTTAAAGTTTCCCATTGTTCTTCTTATCAAAGACATAAAGCAATCTATCAATAGTCTCGAATGTTAGACTTTTAATTTTGCATAATTTAATCAATTGATCGAGATAGTCGAAATATTGAGAAATCTTTCGCTCTGTTGATGTAGTAGGATAAAGTGGATACTTATTCCCATATACTGCTCCCTAATCCGTGAGAATACAATCGTGAAATTTTCACGCGAATGCACTTAAATAGCTGATTTGGTTTGTCTTTTGTGCTATTATACA
>JAFGFL010000021.1 GCA_016931055.1 Candidatus Omnitrophota bacterium
CCCCGTCAATTAACCGGTGGGGTGCTACACCCAATCGGTGAATTAAGGGGTGTTGAAGTCGGTGAGCGCCAGGTCGTTTCCTCGCCGGCGATGATGCCCGAAAGGCCGAAGGCGGAAACGGCCTCCAGCCCGGCGTTACTCTCGCCACACGACCAGGCATGGCAGAAGTTAGTTAGTTTAGTCAGTAACGAAAGATTTTTAAAGATTAAAGAACCGGGCAATGACACCGCACCCCGCGATGTTTATTTAGGAAAGAACTTTGTTGCGCATGTTCCACTTACTGAGTTGACGAGTAACCGCTCTATACAGATCGCCTTGAACAGCTTTGGTAAATACTTTGCTCCTACGACGATTGTTGCGGGTATTGTCTCATTGATAACTGGTCAGGACGCCGATGACAGCCGGGTAACTCTTATTTCCCAACGTGTCACTCCGTTGATTTACCAGAGCCTGCTTGATTCGCGTGACAGCGCAGACCAACCGAAGAATTATTTTGACATACTCAGAGAGCGGCATCCCAACCAGTCTGAATTTATTGCCGCGGCAAGGAATGTTATTGATCAATACATTGGACTTGTTAATGACATGTGGACGATGGGGATATTTAATCTTGACGTTACCTTTAAGAATATGGGCGTGGATAAAAATGGACAAATCCGCATGTTTGATTTCGGAAACTTTATTGACGAAAAACCAAGCGAAGAGCAGCTTTATTCTGCGTTTAACAGAGGATACAAGTTTGACGGCGAAAGTTTAAACACAAGAATGCTTCTGGGGACAGAGGGGCGGGAAGTGGTTCATTATTATGAAGAACAAGCCGAGCAGGTTTTCAACAAAGAACATTTTGATGAGGTTTGGGGGGCCAATATAGGTTTGCGCACGGCGGTACAAAAGGCCGTGACCGATATAGTCTCCAGCCCGGTCTATGATTTTGAGAAACTTGAAAAGCGCATCATGGAACCGTTTGACGGCCGCCTTGCTTCAGCTGACGGAGCTTTGTCCGGTTATCGGGCATCGGAGGTCGCGGGTTGGGCCCGGCGGATGAAAGGGGAGATTGACGGCAAGATCGGGAACGGCCGCGATCTCTGGAGGATCTCCAGCGACCTTGGGGCGTGGCCCGGCGACAACCACATGGACAGAGAGGATTTTCTTGTCCAAACGGGACGGAAAGCCCAAGCGGCGTATGATTTTGCCGAAGCCCTTCAAAAAGAGGCGGACGGGAAACAGAATATCTATCTGATGGAGGCTCTCGGCCTGGCGCTTGCTGAGGAGGTCTTAGGCGGGCGTCCCAAGACTTTGTATTTTACAGACGAGGCCTTTAAGGCGATGAAAGGAACGCAGGTGGATCGCTATGACGGATCCCTTGAGCTCATGTTTGCAGAGGCAAAGAGTAGAGCAGGGGTCGCGTATGAATCTGAGCCTCTGAATGCGGCGCAATTCAAACATTTTAGGAAGGAGTTCTTCAGCCTTTATAAGGAACTTGTTTCCGACCGGGAGATCCCTCAGGGATCTCTGCAGCCTGCATACAGAGGGCTTCTGGACGCCAGAGACGGCATAAAGGCGGCTTCCCGGAAATTGTCCTTATACCTCGACCAGATCGGGATGACGGGAAATGTTCTGGCCCGCGACGGCGGCCGGTTTATCGGGGCGGCCTATACGGAAGAATTGCTGTTCTTCGTGGAGGCCGTGGCCCGGCAGAAACTCGCCGAAGGCATGCCGGCATTCAGCGAGGAGGACATGGATCGGAAGATCGAAAGCAAGATGTTCTACAGCAATCTCTCTGACCATTTGATGCCGGAGGGGCTTGCCCGGGAAGGAAAAGGCCTGTTGCCGACGAATTTTGACCGTTACCTTGTTGAATTTAAGGGAGAATTTACAGAGGATGGAGAGCCGATCGTCACCGCCAGGGAGGACAACTTCAGCCAGCCGAAGGCGCGCTTTGAGATCGTCGCCTTGATCGCGGAGTTATGGAAGAAGAAAAGAGGATCGGACCTCGGCATTTCAAATATTGTTTCGTTCAGGCGGCCGATTTCCTCGCCGGTCATTGATTTCAGGGTTATGGAGAATATGATTAATACCGTTTTATACATCCTTTCATCACGTGAAAACACGTTCAGAGTTCAAAGGGCTTCTGACGACCGCGACGACTTACAGGCACAAGATGCGGCTTTAAAACGCTCACTGATGGACTTAAACAGAATAATCCGAGGGTTGAAACAAAATCCGCAACGGGGATTAACGAAGAATGAAGAAACCGTTTTGAATAACAGTGTAGAAGCGATGGAGAAATATCAGAAAGAGGCGGTTGCCGAGGATGCCCGGCGCGGAGAGAGTGGAGGCCCATCCTATAGATTAACGGATGGCAGGATTGTCGCAGCTATCTATAAAGAACTTCGTGATTATCTCGATCAAATAGGGGCCCTGAGAGGAGAACAGAAACAGTTAAGTCTATTTGAGGAAAGAGGGCCTTTATCAAGCCCGGTTGACACTCAGAAGCAATTTGAATCTGCGAAAATGGCGCAGGAAAAGTCGATTGGATTGATGCAAAGGATGCGAGATAGGATAAATGAATCTATTCGAAGAATACATGACAGATTAAGCAGACAGAATGAAAGGATCCAAGAAAGGCGGCAAGACCTTGATGAGTACTTAGACGATATTGCCCAAATAGAGCGAGATCGTGCAGTTGCTCCTGTTCAAAAAGCTGTTGGGCGGACAGAAGCTGCTTATAAAGAAAATCTGCTTGCGCCGTTTGTGAATTGGTTAGCCAGGGTGTTCCATAGAGAAGGAGAGCCTGTTAAGGGTCTTGAGGAGAAGACGGAAAAAGCCGCCCAAGCGCCTCCGGTTAAAGCTGCTCCTTCTGCTGTTACGCCGGTATCAATAGTTGAACCGCCGTTGCCTGTTGCCGCTTCGCCTATTCAAGCTCCAGTTCCTGTTCCGGCTTCATCGCCGACATTGAGCGCTCCCATATCTTTGCCTATGCTGTTGAGTAAAATAAATGATGATATTTCATCGTCGCCGGTCTTCTCTAACAAGCATTTGCAGGACAATCCATTTGCCGATAAAGCCTATGCGCGGGCCGGTGTCGAAGCTTCAAGCGCAATTCCTGGGGATAGCGGCAGAAAGACAATTCCATTCTCGGCACATAAACAGAGTAAAGGGATTCTGCCAGTTCCAGCCGGGCTAGCTAGTTTGCCTACCAGCAGTCCCTTACCAGACAGTTCTAGCGGATCAGGCAACCGCAAGGCTCCAGTAAGTATGGTTGTCATGGTGCGTGACCAAGAAACACGTTACAAAGCTTTCTTTGTCATTAATGTTCCTAAACCTACTTCAAATGAACAAGGGGCAAAGATATTATTAGTAATCGATAAAAATGGTGCTACTAGATTCTTAAGTAGCGGAACCAGCCCGACAACGCTCCCAGCTGTCCTCCTATTCCGCATAGGAGCAGACAGTGCAAATGCAAGCAGCGCGGAACATAAGTATGAGTATGTCGTAGTTGTTGTAGTGTCTCTTGACGAAAGTCTCGAGATTAGTGACGTTGTTAACTTGTCTGGTTCCAATTACTTCGGTAATATGGCATTAGATGAGGGAACATCTGCTTCTTGGTTTGTATCTGAAATCGCAAGATTATTCAGGTCTGGAGTAGCCGAGGCAGCAGAAGCAAACGCAGCAAGAAACAAGGCAGGATCGAATCCTGCTGGCAGCACCAGAAGCGAAGCAGCAAATGCAGTAAGCAGGAAGGCAACCTCGGAAGAGGATGCCGGTAATGTAAAGGCAGTAACGGATCGATCGACCTTAGCAGCAATGTTAAGGAAGGTTGACCAAGCGGTAAAGTTAGTGGTCAAACTGTATGGTTACGCTGTCGCGAGAGCGAAGCGGCTGTACGGGGCGATCCTCAGAGGTGGGAGAAAGGCCTCATCAGGCAGGTCAGTACAAGCTCCTGGACTCGTCCGAGTAGCGGTTACGGTCGAGGTTAGCTCTGCGGTGGCGAGTATCAAGGCCGCCTATAACGACGTAGTCAAACTATCAATCGCGCGCGTGATACACGCGTTCGGTAAGATTTCAGGTTCTGGAAGTGTTGGAACCGAAGATTCAAAGAGTCTGCCGTCAAAACAAGGTTCAAGCCCCAACGACTTGTCCCAAGGACAGGTTGTATCCATTTCTTCGTCTATATCTACAAAAGCAACTTCTAGTTTATCCATACCTTATATTTCTTCCACTGGCAGGGCTATAGCGGCTCTCACAGCCGTTATTTTGGCGCTGCTGGCTTATTCCATAGAGATGAACGCGCCCGGCATTATCGTATTGAGTATTGCGTATATCGTATATCGTAGTTCAATTAACAGAGAAAGCCTGGTTGGTGTCCGCCCTATCTTTGAACGGATTTCCGGCCAGGCTTTTGTAATTAATTTAACCATTAATCGTGCGCATGACGCATCACGCATCACGCACGGCGAAATAGGAGGTGCATTATGGATTACACCAATACGTATTACACCAAGATTCAGTTCAAGCATTTCGTTGACGTCCCGAGCTCAGCCTGCATTATCGCTACTGCGCTTGATGAATCCAGGAAGCTTAAACTCTTCCTCATCGCCAATGGCAGCGGGGCAATCTATAGGAGAAACGGCATTAATAATACTTGGGACCCTCTTGAAAGCGAGCATCACGAAACGGTCCGCAGGCTTGTCAAGGAAAGCCTTAACGACAGCAGGATCCCGCGCTACACAACCAAAAGCCTTAACTAAGGCTGACAATGAGGGAGGCCGAAACTCTACCGTGGCAGGTATCTTTACGGCCTCCCTTGCAACACTATTCAAATACATTTTGAGATCCGGCTCACGCGTCACAAGGATCTTATTAACAACAAAAGAAGCAGTCTTAGACTACGCAACTAAGACTAAGGCAGGAGAGCTGCGCACAACTCTACCGTGGCAGGTATTTGCGAGCTCTCCTGCAACTTCTTCGCCGGTTGAGCAAACCCGCCGGGCCGCCTCTAGCTCGCCGGTTGAGAAAACAGCGGTTAGCGGAAAGCGAATAGCGTTTAGTTCAGTTAATCCGGCCTATACGCTAAACGCTATACGCTATACGCTGAATCCTTCCAGTTCCCCGATTAACATGAAGCACCTTACAGACATCGTCAAGCGCGGGCTGCTCCGCGCCGGGCCGAAGGTGAAGATATTAAGCAGATTCCCAGTCAAAAAGCTTCTCGCCTTCACAACAATCTCTGTAATTTCCGCGTTAACTCCGTTAAAAGCTCTTGCGGCCGAGGCGGCTGCTGCCGCTACGGCTACCGCCGGCGCCAAAGCCGCCGTGGCCAGCGCTGCAACGCCGTGGATCCTCAATCCTATTGTCATTTGGGTTGTTGCCGCGACTGTTGTGGTCCTTGCCGCCGTGAAGCTGTTCACCGCGAAAAACGCGGCACAGAAGAAGATTGCCGCTATGGTCATCGGCGCGATTGCCGTCTCTGCCTTGGCAAAGATTGCGGCGGTACCGGTCCTTATAGGATTGGGCGTGGTGTTTATGATTGGTGCGTTAGTATTCCGTATCGGGACATTACGTGATATCTCCGTATCTTCCTATTCGGCCTTAATGGGCGCCGGGCTTATTGCCTTGCCGTTCATTGCAGGTGCCCAGTTCATCGTTGTTGCTTTTGCGGCCTTCGGCTTCCTCACATTGATGATGATCCTTGTCAATAGTTTCCAGGGCGGCATAGAAAAACCGGATATGTCATTAAGGAAGATGAAGGAGGATATCCGGAAACGTCTTGATGAAAATCTCGCGCAACAAATGCTGGATGATAACGGCAAGGAAATTATGGATGAGGTCAAACTCCGGAGCCGTTATATCAAGTGGTTATATCATGCCCATAAAGATGGATCGATGGTGGGAGGAAACGCGCAAGAAAGTGAAGGGTTCTTAGGCAAGGCATTGACGTTTGCCAGAAAGTCAGGCATTAACCTGGCGGTTGAGGTGATGGAAGCGTTCAAGACGGCCTATGAGATCATCGGCGCAAGGAATAAGGAAGCTTCAAGAAATATCCTGATGAAGGCCGCGGTCTTCGGGTATGCCCTGATCCTTGCCACGGGCTATTTGTTCGCGAAGGTCATTTATATGTTCTTCGCGGGGCCGGGGACTCGCAAGATAGAGCTTAGAAGAAAGTTGGTCCGGGGCGATTTCGAGAACATCGATTGGAACCTGGCCGCGCAGGCTGTGTTGTATAAGGAGAGAAACATCATCAAGATCATTATCCGCGCGGCAGATATGGCCTTCTTCAAGCTCGGATACCTCCATCCGCTTGCCTACAATCCGATTATGGTAACTTTCTCCCGTTTGTGGATTGCCGGGCTGGGCATTTACTTTACGCCGGTCGTTGTCACATTTGTTACGGCGCACTTGCCGGTATTTGCCGGAGTTGTTTTGGCGTTCGTGCTAGGCATTTTTGTGCTTAACCTTGCCTTACAATTCAGGTCACAGGTTCAGACGCACCACAGGAACTTAGTCGACCTCCTTTCTGCCAGGAAGCATGGTGCTGTCGGGCAAGATGGATCAGCCCATCTGTCCCTCGAGAAAATGATCATTGCCGCCAGACGCGAAGGCCGGGACTGGACCACGGATGAAGGAATCAGGAAAGCATATCTCTCAGGGCTCCTTTACGCATCGAACACAACCCTTACAAGCATCTTGAGGGCTCAGCACGGAAAGGTAAGCAAGAAAGGCTTGCTCTTGTTCTATAGTCTCTATCCGGCGGCAGCCGTTATGTATGTTCTCAATACTCTTGTTCCGTTTAACTGGATTAGTAAATTGTTCTCCGGGAGTTCTCTGCAGACCAAAAAATATTTTGCGAATTTGGGGTCATTAAAAGTTTCGTTCATCTCGGGCGGCATCGGACTATCGATCATCGGCGTTGAAATTGCCGGCGCTGTGCATATCGGCGAATCCCTCGGCGGGCCGGCCCAGCCGATCGTCAACGTGCTGGAAGGCGACGGCAAAGGCGGCCACAGTTTGATGAGCCTCGGTTCTGATATTATCCTTTCCGGGCAAGACGCTGTTGTGAATAAAGTCAATGAAGGGAAAGGCGACGAGCAAAAGATCGATGCGAATGTCACGCGCTCGATATACAAAAAGTTATTCGGCAACGAGGACGACTTTAACCTGATGCCTTTGTACCGGCAAATCAGGCAAATGACAAACGGAGAAATCACATTTAAGGATTTTAAGGAACAATGGCTTGCGATGAAACCCGAAAATTTTGTATTAAAGCACCAGGACAAGTTAATAAAGATTGGCCTCTCTGAGGGGCTAGTCAAAAGGGATTGGGAAAAGCCGATTAACGGGAAAGATATCTCCGAGAAAGACAAGATCGTGATTATGAACCTGCTCGGCCTGGCGCCTGATTCCAAGTTCCCGTTCGAATGGCTGGATTCGCGTGTCTTAGCCGCTATCGCGCGTAAATTGGCTATTGAAGAAAAAATCGAGGAATTGCTGAAACAAGATTATGTTAAGACGATCAAAGACAAAAGATCCGTGTTTCAAAACCGCATCTCCGATCGGCTGATTGACTATGTTGCGGAAAAAGGCTCAATCAGCTTGTTTGATCCTGCCATTTCAATGGAAGAAAGAGCCTTGATCTTAAGGGAATTAAACTGGCCGAGTTTCGCCTTGAAAGCGACGCCGAAGGAATTGACGGCGGAGGTTTTGGCCATGCTTGCGGTCAAGCTGGGGAATGAAACGCAAACAGGAGATGAGCCGCTTTCCGAAGAGGCGATAGCCGAGACGGCAGCCGGTCAGCCGCAGCGCGCCGTGCTCCTTTCCGGCAGGACGGATGTCATCGGATACGTCAAGGAAGATGTCGCTAAGCACCCGATCTTCACCCCGCAGCGGCTTCGGTTCGGCGTGAGCACCGAAGATATCAATAACCTGGGGCTCTCGATCATGCACATTGAGAACCGCGGCCGCGCGGTCGGTTTGAGCGAGGCAGGGGCCCGCGGCATCATGCAGATCATGCGGGATACATGGAACAGGACGGTTGCCGTCCTTGTCGCCAGGGGCATCATCCCTTACGCCTACGATTATGACAAAGAGGTCAACGACGCCAGAAAGAGCATTGAGGTCGGCGTCGGGTATTTGGCGCTCATTACCGAGACGATGGCAGAGCGTTTCTCAGGGCAAGAAATGACGAAAGAAGATTTTATCAAGATCGTTGCGGCCGCCTATTTTGCCGGCGAAAACCATAAGTCCGATCAGTGGTACCGCGATGTCATCCGGGCGGGAACAAGAACAAGCCAGGACAATCTAAAAACCTACGCATACGCCCGAATGGCCTGGATACTTTTCGACAACATGGAATGGGATAGCCAGGGTAGAGCGGTATCCAAAAGCACTGCCAGCGACATGGCGGGAACATATCAGCAAGTTAAGGCCGTTGAAGCCAAGGACAAGGAGGCGCTGGCCAGGCAGAAGGTCATCGAGGAATTCAAGAAGAACAGGAATGCTGAAATGGCGAAGGTTGCGGAGAAAACAGGAAAGGCTGTTATCCCCGTCGTTTCCGTGATTGAAACGCAGCGAGAAGTTGTTCCTGCGAAAAACGGCTTTGGATTACAATATGGACCGGAAGTTTCCCTGGTCATCAGGAATGATGAAAAGGAGACCTTTACCCGCATTGCGGCTGACGGGACGGATTATCCGATGTCCGATGAACTGATTGAAAGAGTCAAGGCTGCTTTTGGCGACAGGAAAATCGAAGGGAAGACAGGGATCCAGGCCGGGGCTGTCCTGGTTTTGGCGACAGAGATTGTCAATGATGATGACCGCATAGAATCAGCCATCCTTCAATTGTTTGACCAAATTGCCGCGCGCGAAAAAGACGCGGGCGAATACTTAAGGATGGTCGTCTTTGCCGATGACACGCCGGTCAAGCTCGAAGGCAGACAATTCGCGAAATTCTTCAGGAATGTTATTCGCGGCGGGACGCGAGATGAAAACCACATTCCGGTCTATAACAATCGCGCCGGTATAGGTAAAGTTGTTAATGATGAAATCCTAACTGTGGAAGATGAGAAAAAGCCTTCCCCCGATGCATGTTTTGAAGACAAACCTGTCACTCAAATCTTTGCCGGAGTGACGGTGGACCGTGAATTGGATGGTAAGGAAATTGCGGTGGGTGATTTAATCGGCGTTGCCAAGAATCCGTCCAAGGCCGCCAGGGACGAACAGACCTATCGCTATGGAATTTCAGTCGATGGTGAAGGAGTTGAGTTGAATGATATCTATAGGACAGTGGAAGAAGAAATCCAGGAAGCCTTATTGGCGCGCAGGGATGCTATCAGACAGAAAGTCATCAATGAGGACGTTGATTTAGAGAAGGCGCTTGAGGAAGCTCTTAAGGAAGCCGTCAACGAAGTCAAGGGTTATAAGAAGGATTCTTATAAACCTGAAGAGGCCGTCGCGCGCGAAGCGATTTTCGTCATGATTGAGCGCTCGCCGAAATTACTCGAAGGGACAAAAGCCTACGCGAGGATCAAAGAAGAGTATGGCTTGCTTGACAAAAAGGATGAGCTGTTCGACGCGCAAAAGACGATCCGTTCCTTTGCCCGTTTTAATGAGCTTTCCACGCAGAGGTCCCAAAAAGAAGGTGACGCGATCACCGCCCTTGTCTTTAATAAATTCGAACGCGAGCAAACCAGAACGGAAAATGCCAAGAAATGGACAAAAGAGACCATTGAAGAACTCCTGGCGAAGAAGAAACTGGATAAAGGGGCCCTTGTAAAACCTTTTGTCGGTCTCGGGTATGATCCAAACAATAAGGTTTTCTCCAAGTCGTTTAAGATCGCGGAGGGATTTGACCTGCGCTTCGGGTTCTTGATTGATTCTCAACTCGCCACCATCCCGGAAGACATAAAAACGGCCCTTGGGTTGTTCCAAACAGGCTGGAAACAGATTATAGGATACCCGATGGCAGTACAGGCATACTTGAATCTTTACAACAGGATAGCGAAGTACCGCCTCGGTGTTGGGGATTCGGGAGAGGGCGAAAGAGGAACGGTGATGATCTTCGAGGACTTTGATGATGTCAAGGATATCTTGCTGGAGGTCACCAAGTTTGTCACGAGCCAAATTCCGGAAGAAGTCACGGATGAGAATTTTGATGAGGTCGCCAAGAAGATCGAGAAATTTAAGCTTTCGAAATCGAAGACCGGCTACACGCTTGATTTCACCGGAGCCAAACTGTTCCTGGATGTCTTGCGCAGCCTGCCTGTTGCCGGCCGGTTCTTTGGGCCGAAAGCGGATAAGAGCAATCCGACAATATGGAACAGGGAATACAGGGCCATCTATATTGCCGGCATCAATGAATTGAAGTTCTATCTGGAAGGACTGGAAAACAATAACCCAGACATCGTCTACGTCTTTGCCCGCGAAGGGGTCAACTTGAGCGGATACCGGATTGACCTGAAATTGCTCAATGACAAGAATTCGAAAGAATCCGGCGTGAAAATCGCCTTCCGCACGCCGCTTTATAAATATGACGATCTCACGAAATGGTTGAATGATCCTAGAAACGAGGGATATAACTTAAAAGACAACCAGGTTTACGTCGTCCAGGGTCGCTGGATGCTTGACCAGCTTGATACCAACCAGAGATTGAGCAACGGCCAAATACCGGCAGCTGTATACGATCAAAACGGATCGTTAAGAGAAGAGTTGAACTATATCCCGCGCACGAATACGATCCTCGGGCCTCTTAACGTCAGCGGGACAAGTTACCAGACGGATGCCGCGGCCGTGAAAAATGTCCTGCCGGGCGTTGCGACCGGCCAGGGAATAGTCGAAGAAGCGTACTTTAAAAACATTATCACGAAACCTGAGGATCGCGCGCGGTTGATGCAAGACCTGAAGGAACATGATCTGATCGACGGGAACAATGTCGTCCAGCCTGCGGTGATCGATATGAAGTATCCGGCGTCGATGGGCTTGCCGGAAGGCCGGTATACTTCGCAGCAGTTGGTCGACATCTTTGACGTGTTGAAAAACTACGAGGCGGTTTATCCGATGGCCCGTTATGGCCAGGAACCGACCCGGGAGGCCTTCGGATTCGCTCATCATTTCAAGGCCGGCGAAAAAGGGAAGCTCATCGTCTTTAACGTGCGGTTTGACGGCGTCTTGACGGAAGAGCCGTTTGAGGGGACCGGATTTAGTTTTGAGAAAATCTTGGCCAAAGGGATCGAGGCCGGCCATGTGGACAAATACCATCGGGTCCATTACAGATTCGAACACTTAAGCAAGAAGTTCAAGTCCGCGTTTCCGGAACTTACGGATAAAGAATTCGCTCAAATCGAAGACATCTTCAAGAAAATAGCCAAGACAAATACGGGCAAATTCGAGCTTGTTTATAACGGGATGATCGGCACGCACCACAGCAGGGAGGCTTTCACGCCGGCACCCCTGACGTTCCCGCTCGATGAAGCGAGGGAATATTCTCTTAAGGCGAGAATGCTTTATACCGTTGAAGAGGATATGGCCAATATCAGAGAGAAGGTTTACTACACCCGTCTGGTTCAATATAGAGAAGGGAAATGGGTGGTGGAGGATCCTGAAGTCGCCGGCGGATTAAGGGAAGTGCCGGAAAACAGGATTTACAGAAGGGATGTTCCGGAAGGCTTGCCGCTGGTGACCGGTGGGTCGGTGCTCAAGGAAGGGCAAGTTGCGATTTATGAGCCCACGGATCAAGAGCCGATGGCGCGCGTTCTCTTCGGGGACCGCATGAAATATCTCCATACGCATAAAGAGATCACCGATTATCTGCAGCAGCAGCTGGAAAGCGGTATGTCCCTTGATATTGGCTTGGAGTTTGACGGCCTAGGCAAGGTCAGGGGGTTCAAGGTCGACTATAAAGACGGGTACCTTTCCGAAGAACCGTTTAAGAGGTTTGGCCTGGATTACGACGCTGTATTACGGAGGCTGCGCGAAAGTGAAACGAAATATCTGGTTAAGAATGAAAAGGGCGATGAAGTTGTTAACCCTGACTTCTATAAATTCGACCGGGAAAAATACCGGGAGGAATTTAGAAAGTTGTTCCCGAATTATACGGAGAGGCAGCTCGCCCGTATCGAAGCGATCTTAAGAGATGCCATCGCCTTAGCGCCGGTCGTTATCCGTTCCGGCGAAGACATGGGGTCTGAAGAGCTTGGCCTGATCGAATTCGGCGCCGCGTACAATAACCTGCCGGAGATCAGGGGCCTGGCGACCGGCGAATATTATGCGGTCATAAGGGATGCCGAAGGCAACTTGGTCGGGCTGAAGGATCCTGTCGCGATCCGCGAATTCAAGTTCAAAGCTTCTCAGATAGAAGGGAAGAAGAAGGATCGCTTAGATCCGTATGCGTTGCAAAAGATGAGCACAGAGGAGCTTCTGAGCTCAGTCGGTTTCGGGAAGAAGGTTGGCGAAGACTACGCCGCATTGCAGGAGACGAGAGAAAAGGTGGAAAAGCGTCATCAAGAATTTGAACAGTTCAGAAAGGATTTGATCCAACTGCGTACCAAGCTCAAAGAATTGAAATCAACGAATGACAGGAATATTGCCGACCGCCTTGCCCGTGAAACGGCCAATCTTGTGACGAGCATATGGGAATTTGATGTCAGGATGAGAAGCGGGCTCTTCCTGCGCGGCATCATTGAAGAACTCATCCATGACAAAATGACCCTAAAAGAATTTATCGAACAGATCAACGAAGAAGCGGCTAAGCGGGGCATGAAACCACTAGATCTCTTTAAGGAAAAGGCAATTGCGGTCATGAGCAATTCGCTTTTCACTCAAACAGATCAGGATGCCCTGGAGGAAAGAATCAATAAAATTATCAAAGCCATCGACAGGCTTCAGTCCGGAACCCTCCCGGCCGAACAAGTTTCATTTGCCTTGTACTATTTCGCGATCGATGAAAATGGCAGTGTGTTTAAGACTGAAAATGCGGTTAGACGATATATTCTGAGCAAAGAAGGCTCCACCATTGAGGCGGTTAACAGGATCGATCAAAACATTGCCGCGTTAATAGAGAAATTGAAGACAGGTGGCCAGAAGTCAGAAGACAATCTGCGCTGGTTCTTAGATCTCTTGTTGCCTGAAACACGGGCTGACGTTCCGGAAGGGATGGACGAGAGGGAGAACCTGACGGATATGAGAGAATATTTCAAGAAGGATGATAGGGAGGCCAAGAAGTATGGAAGCACAAAAGGAAAGGTTGGCCGGGAAAAAGAGGCGGCCGCTTACTGGAAGAGAGAAGTCCAGAAATGGAATGTTCCCGAAAACTACAGGAACGGAACTGAGATTGAGAGGGCGTTGTGCAGGGCGTATGATTTTGCCAGGAGAATGGCTGCCAGAAAACAGAAGGATTATGAGTTAGCGGTGAGGCAGGAGCATAATGTGGACCTGCAATTGAGGATTTACCAGTTATCGCGTGAGAACGGTCAAGGCAGATTGCCAACGACTCCGCAACAGTTTATCAACGATATGATCGCGTTGGAAAGAGGGCGTAAGGAATCAATCGTGGAAGGTTATGCGCTTATGAAAGAATCGCTTGATATCGTGGTTCCTGATGGCAATAAGTATGACAGATTATGGATCATCCCCGACCTGACGGAAGAGGAAGTGGCGGTCCTGCCTGATCTGACGGAAGAGGAAAAGAAAGAGATCGTGACGTTCCAGCGGGCCTATAGATATTGGACAGGAGACCCGAATGGCGATACCGAAGAGGAACAATTAGGGCGGCTCTTGTATACCAAGGCAAGGGCGGTCGAGCGGTTCAAGTCTATGCAGATCAATGAGAACGTTCGGGATCAAGTTGAGGTGGACGGAAGGGTGTATAAGATCAAAGGCGAAGGCGGCCTGATCGAGCAGTTCATCAGCAGCTTATGGGCAGAAACCAAGTATTACAATGATTTTGCCTGGCCTGAACTCAAAAAGGACCGGGAGTACTATTGGGGAAGAGGCAAAGAAGATGACGCGCAGATCAAAGCACGCAAGCTGGCCGCGAGAAGAGCCGAAGAAGCGCTTTATACCAACAGGCTCGAGTTAATCAGAACCTTCCGCCTGATCGGCAATAAGATCTTCACCGGAGAATTCGGCAGCAGGATCGAAGGCATTCTGGATATTAAACACGATATGACCCTCATGGCTATCCGGGCTTACGGGAACCGTGATAACGCGCTTGAGAACCTCGTCGATGCCGTTGGCGCAAGGAGGGAAACAACAGCCTTCACGCAGGGCCAGAGAATGCAAGAATGGCAGCTCGAAGACTTGTTGAAGAAGGCGGAAGAAACGGCTCATGAAGGTTATGAAACGCTTGCCAGAGAATCAGCGCGGTATAACAGGGATCGTGACCAAGCGTTGGCCTCTCTTAGGAAAGAAATCGAATCTCAAGGGATCAACAAGCATGACCTGCGCATGAGGGAAATTGCCAACCGCATCCCGCCGAGAGCGACAGACCCGATCCTTACGACAATTGGCGACAAGCTGCTGGCCATGGAAGAGGGCGGCCTTAAGGCGGAGAACTTATCGATCAACGGCCAGCCGTTCGAGGAATTTGTCAAGGGCCGGGTGGCATGGATTACCGGCGTCGACGGCCTGAAGACAAAATACTTCGGGGACGGCAGCGATATCACTGTCCAGCAGCATGTGGCGCTTTCTAATGTCGGGGCCCGCGGCGTCAGCGTCTATATGAGCCGCGGCCAGGCGGACGATCCGGGGGCGTCCAGCAATCAATACGTCGGCGTGAATCTTGAGATGACGGACAGGGAATTCCATAACCTGGCAACGAACTTCGGCCTGTTCTATGGCGAAGACGACATCTTCGAGATCAATGAAATGGATACGTACAAGGCAGGCAAGGTAATCGGCAAGAACAAAAAAGTCAGGGTCATGTTGCTCATGCCGTCGGCGGCGGTCAGCAATAAGGAAGGGACAATCAAAGAGAGTCTGGCCGGCGTGATTAAGATCTCCGATAACGGCGAAACATTGGTTGCGGTGGAAGGGGTCATACATATGGATATGACGAAGAAGACGGGATTTGAAGTGAAAATCGGAGCGGCCCGGGGCAAAAACAGCAAAGAACACACGCTGTTTATCACGGATCCGTTCAGCATCCCGGTCCTTGACACGACGGTCACAGTGCCGATTGATTATAAGGAAACCTATCTCTCCCAGAAGGCGACAATCCACCACGCGCTTAACGATCATATCAGGCTGAATATTTCCGTCATCGATATCCAGAAGGGGAATTCCCTCGGCCTGATAAGCGACACTCACGAAGTCTTCGGCTCGGCCGGAGCGGATGTCTCATTCGATCTCAAAGGCACGACCATCTTCGTTGCCGGCGAATCGGCTTTCACCGGGGAAAACCGCCGGCACAATGTCTCAGCCAGGGTCAATAAGGGCGCGCTGGATATCTCCGGGAACGTCGGCGAGGTCAATGGCGAGGTGATAAGCGGACTTAACGCGAGCTATAACAGCAAAAACGGCACGCGCTTTGTCGTCAGCGGGGGCAGGAATTCAAAAGGCGTCACGTCTCTCAGCGGGGAGATATACGCGACGGCCGGCGAACGGGTGGATATTACCGGCGGCGGAAATGTTGAGAACGGCAAGTTTAAGCCGGAGTTGGGCGCGGCGATGACGATTTACAGAAGCGGCAAAAAGGACGTGAAGACGCCGGTTAAGTTGGCGGATGTTAATAGAGAAGATATCCCTGATGCCCTCAAGAAACTTTTCCCGGGTTATCAGGCGTTTGATAAGGAAAAGTTAGGCTCTTTGGTTGTCACTCCGGACCGGGCCGCCAGGGAAATGGACAAGAAATGGAACCGGATCATGAAGGTCGTGACGCGTGACGGACGGTGGGAGGTCAATTTAGGCATTAAAGCGGCGGAATTAAAAGAGAAAGTCCTGCTGCACAGCGCCGGCGCGGCCATCTTTCCGGAAGACGGCAGGATCCTGCCGATTGACGAGCGCATTTACAGCATCGCCAGGCGCATTGATGCCGTGGCGGGTCAAGCGGGCATCGAGAAAACACCGACGGGTTATATCTTTAAGGTCATAGATAAGTTCACAAAGAAGGAATACACCATTCCGTTGGACGGGAATGTCCTGGTCATTATTCCGGAAGACGTGAAGAGATTCGGCAAGATCCTCGGCGAAGAATTCCAAGGCATTACGGGCCCCGTGGTTATCGAAGCGAGCATTCCGATGCAGGAACGCCTCATGGAAATGAATGAAGGGGACCGCAGAGGCGTGATTCCTGCCAGAGGCCAAGGGATCTTTGAGAACAACGATGACATCATGAAGGTGTTGACGGACAACGGTCTCGGCAACGGCGCCATCCAGTCGATCAGGACGCCCGATAACAGGTACGACGATATGGGCAATCCTGTCTTAAGGACGGATATCGTGAACCTGACATTTACAGGCATCCCGATGTTGGGGACGGATGTGAATAACCTGGCCTCCGCGCCGAGAGAGCCAAGGACCGTCGTCATAGGCGAAAATGATGACGCCTCGCTTCAACTGAGCATCGCAGGGACGAAGGAATTCAGGCGGATGACGAAAGATAAATTCCCTGTTCCGTTTAAGGAAGGGACACTTTACTTGACCATCGAACAGCTTAAAGCGCGGGATAGGGAACTCATCAAGGCGCGGGAAGAGCTGGAGAAAGTGATTGCAAAGTCCGGCAAAGACAGCGAGCCATACAAAGCGGCCCTAGGGAAGCTCGAAAAGGCAGAGGCCTCGATGTTCCACATGGAGTGGAGCAATATTGTCGGCGAGGAAGAATTGATTTTGACCATCCCGGCAAAGGACGCCAATCCGGAGTTAACGACCCTCTCTGACGTGGAAAACAATAAGAGGGTCGCTGTCAGGCTGCCCGAGGCGTACCTCGAAGAAGGGAAAGCGTATAAGCAGAATAGGTTATATGCGGTCGAAGGCAAGGTGGTCATTGCCCCCAGAGTCATCTCGGCTGATCAGCGAGGCCGATTCAAGGAAGAAAACAGGCTCTTCATCCAGTCTCTTGGGCGCGGATTATTCGACGCCAAATATTTGACGAAAGCGGCTATCGACACCGTCTACGCGGCAAAAAAGATCGTTCCGGTTGTCAGCGGCCATCTCGAAGTGAAGGGCAAAGGGTTCCCTTATTATCCGGATGACAGCCCGCGCAATGATGCGTTCGATAAGGCCACGGAAGGCGGCGACCGGATCATCTACCGCTCAGAGCCTAACCTCGAGATACCCGGCTTCACGCCTCTGCTGACGCCGCGCATCCTGGACACGCGGACCCCGGCGCAGAAAGGCAAGGCCGTGAATGAGACCGATATCTTTGTCCCGGGCCTTGATTACGGGCAGCTGACGTTTAACGCCAGCGGCGAGGAATATATGCGGCAGATTGAGAAGAGACTTCTGGAAGAGAATTTTATGATCATCCCATCCGACCGCGGGATCGTGAAGGTCAATAAAGAGGATATGCCTCAGATCGTTGATTATGTGAATGGAGTTATCAATCTGAATAGCCAAGAAATCAAGGATATCAGGGGTAAGACGATCTATGAAGGCAATGAGCCGCTGCGTAAGCTGATGCTCTCGAAAGACATGACGTTCGACGGCGTGACGATCAAGAAGGGATCTGTCGTGAAGATCGGCAAGGGTTCCAAAGGCGAAGAGTATCTGAAGGCCGTTGAGGCGCTGGTGTTAGGGGATGAGGAAGAGCAAAAGAAATATGACTACAAGAAACTGGGTATCTCATTGGATGAAAAATATCAAGGGTTCGGCTTGTTCCATGTGCCTGATGGAAGTACCTATTTCGGGACGGAAGATATGTATATGAAATATATCGATTTCAAAGCAGGCAGGATTTACTTCAAAGCCGAAGAAGTAATCGGGCCTGATGGAAAGCCGATATTTAGAGGTGATCAGAAAGAAAAGAAAGGTGTTAAGAGCATCCAGTTTGAAAATAATCGATTGTATTACAGGGCTCAAGAAGCAATTAAACCTGCTCCCAGACCGAAGTTTAGGGAGTTCAATGATAGCGATCAATTGTTTAAGTTGAAAACAATCAATGAGATTAACTCCGGAAAAACAACACGGCTTGACGCCGGCACAGTGTTCTATCCGGGAGTAAAAGCAGAATTAATATCGGCTGTTATCAAGGCGTTATACACAGGCAATGAATCAATGCTGGCCGAATATAAGAAAGATGTCGAGAAAGACGCGATATTAACGGGATTAGTCGATAAAATCATTAGAAATTTTGATCAAGGTTGGAAACAAAGAGGCGAAGGTGTCCTGCATGATCCTAAATTAGGCACATTCTTCTTGAACAAAGAAGCTAATCGGAATCCGAAACACTTTATGAATATCAAGGAAGGGCGTGTTTATTTTAAAGCTGAAGAGATATTGGTGCCGGATAGAAAAACACCGTTAATTGAAAATGGACAAGCGGTGGAGAAAGATGGGCAGCCGGTACTTAGAGAAATGAAGCCATTATTTAAAGACGGGAAACAGGTCTTTAAATTAAAGACAATCAATCCAACGAGCATACAGGGAGAAACATTTAAACACCGGATTGATTCTGGGGCAACAATTGAATTAGGGAGCTTAAAAGATGATTTGGAGACCGTGGAAGCTTTGTATAAGGGTGACGATGAAAAGTTAAGTGAGGATCTTAAGGATCAAACAGAGAAAGAAGCGGGTATTATAGAAAGGGTTGTTCAGTGGATCAAAGAAATATGGGAGCGATATGTTTTACGGATGCCAAAGCCCGAGACAAAAACGGAAACGCTGGAAGTAAGAACCCGGGAAATAGCCGGACAATTTGATCAATATTGGGAAAGAGGCCAGGGCGCACTTAACGTTCCCGGGGAAGGGACATTCTTCTTGAGTAAAGAAGCAAACAGGGATCCAAGGCATTTTCTTGATATCAAGGCCGGGCGTATCTATTTTGAAACTGAACCGGCATTGAACGAAAAAGGGTATCCGTTATTCTTAAAAGGTGAAGCCCAGTTCAAATTAAAGAATATCAACCCTGTTATCGTCAAAGGTCGGACGATAAGGCCGGGGGCAATTATTGATTTAGGAAGAGATATGGAAGTGGACTTGAACGTCCTTGAGGCATTATACGAAGGAGATAGGGGAAAATTGAAGGAATATCGAGAGCAAATGGGAGAAAAAGAGAAACAAAGATTCGTTGAGATTGAAAAAATGTTTAGAAATGCGGGATGGAAGATAGGCAAAGGCGCCCTTCACACGGAGAAGCAAGGGACCTTCTTCTTATCCGAGGAGGCGGCTGACAATAATGATAATTATATTGATTTAGAGAATGGGCGGATCCATCTGAGGGGCAAATCTATTATAGGGCCGGATGGTTATCATTTGTTCAGGAACGATAAAGAAGTGTTCAGTATAGAGACGGTTAAAGACATTATAACGGGAGGACATGTGGTTCCGCGCGGCGCCGTCTGGCAAGCTAGTGAGCTAGATATGTATCGGATGAAGACGATTGAAGCGTTGTATAAAGGGGAGGAAGAAACGTTAGATGCCCTTCGGAAGGAACATCCGGTTGTTGCGGAAACCGAGAAGGAATTTAGGAGTTATTGGGAACCAGGGCAAGGCGCATTGCATCGTAAAATGGATGATGAAAGAGATGGAACGTATTTAATGACCCGAGAAGCCCTTAGTCGTCTTTATAATCCCGACACAAAACAGATTTTTATAAAAGCTGACGAAATCAGAGGGTCGGATGGAGAACTGCTTTTCAGCGATGACGGGACTCAGGTATTTACAATGAAAACGGCAATAGGCCTTCCGGTTAAAGGCGGCCAAATAGAAGAGGGGGCAATATTAGACCTTGGGGAAGAACAATCGGATATCTTAGGGGCGCTTCGAGCCGCGTATTTGGATGTCTATCCCGATGATAAGGAAAAACGAGATATTTATGAACAAAGGCTTAAAGAGATATGGGGCATTACTTCAAAAGATGAAGATCTCTTAGGATATGGGGCGCTCCATAAAGATGATAATACAGATAAGCAAGGACAGTGGTCTATTTTATTGGATGAACGCGCCTTAAGGGAGTTGTACGACCAAAATACAGGACGCACATATATGAGAGGGGAAAAGATCGAGAGGGCAACGGGAACAACGATTAATCTTAGAACAACGAAAGCTTTGAATGTGCGAGGAATTATCGTTCCGGAAGGGGTAACGTTAGAGTTAGGAAAAAAATCGATAGCTATTTTGGATGCCCTTGGCAATTGGAGGATGGGCGAAGAGATCGAGCAAAGGGCAGGAAAAGGTAATGAGGATGAGAAAAAAGCAGGTGTTGTTTATGAACAAACCTATAAGACATTTGGGCAAACGCTTGAAACCCAGTATAAAGAAGGCTTAGGACGGGTCGATACAAATGTTGGCAGCTTTGTAATGACGGATCAACTTTTGGCGCGTCTTATAAGAAACAATCTATTGAAGTTCTCGATCAGTAAAGATAAGAAGAAAGATTGGGTATTTACCTGGGAGAATACCGGCGCCTTTATGATCGGAGACAAAACAATAGGAAAAGAGGGAGCTTCGTTTGTGTTAACGGATGAAGCGTTTAAACGTATGTGGGCGATCGTAAAAGATTCAAAAGAAGGATTTGGAACGATCGGCTCCAGGGAACCGTTATCCATGAAAAAACTTTTGGAATTGTATGCCAGGTCTAAAGGATATCTCGATATTGTTGAAGAGACAAACGGCCAGGGAAAGACCGAATTTGCCTGGAAGGGTATTAATATTGAAGTCAATGCGGATGGCACGGTAACGGAAAATCGGGAAGACCTGGCGATAACGACAAAGGGCATTGTTTACCTTCAAATGCTCGAAATAGCTTTTAAAGAGGGAAGATTGCATTCCATGGATGGAAATGTTGATGTATTAAGCGATGAGGACGTAAAAGCAAGAAGAAAGAACCCAGACGAAACAAGGATTATCGCAAAAGCTGTTACCATTGAGAAGAAAGTCGCCTTGTATGATACTCCGATCACAAAAGAGATTTTATTAGGCCTTTATAAGAGAGGCGGCTATAAAGGCGAATATATAAAGTCGTTTAACTATGACTTGTACTACAGAGATATGAATGGAAATGATCGTTACGACCAAGGCGAAGAGATCAGGACGGCCAAGAAGCATCCTGTCGGATACAAGGCGTTAACGACAAATGATATCGAACTTAATGATGACAGTAAGGAGCTTTTGAAGAAAGTCCAAGCGGATAAAGTCCTTGTGGTCATAAAGACCAAAGATAAACTTGCCCGCGAAGAAGTTGGGGTGAAGGAAGGCGAAAAAGAATTTGATGTGATGGAAGATGATGGCGAGGAAGAAGGCGTCAAATCTTATTACATCTCGCTTGACAGGCTTGTTCAAAAGAAGACCGAAACAGGAAAATTCTCACCTGAAGAACTGAAAGAATATACGGATATTCAAAGAGAGGCGGACCAGATTATTCTCTTCAACCCTGAACCGAAAGAAGGCGAACGCTATCAGGCAGCAAAAATCTATCTCACTTATAACCCTGATGAATCATTGATCGAGATATTAAAGCCGGAGAAATTAAAAGAATCGACCATTTATCTGTTGTCTAAGTTTTACAAGGAACAGACAGGACGGGCACTAACGGATGTGAGCCCGAATTTCACAGATCAAGACCGGATCAGGACTTCATATGAGACAGGCTTTGATCAAGAGGGGCTCAAACATGTGCTGGTGATGGATTTCAGGGCAAAAACAAATTATGTTGATATTTATAACACGGCGGGTGGTTTAGTCAGAAGGATCCGCCCTCTCTTTGGGCAGATTATTCATTACAATCCGGAAAGTGAGCATGAAATTTATTCGACTTCGATAGGAAAAGATGTTGCCGCGAATATTAAGAAAATGTTCATCAATGCTATCGAAATTGAGAGGAAGAAAGGGACAAACGAAAAGAACCGTGAAATATTCCCTGAAGGATCAACGGAAGAGACCGGGATATCCATGTCCCTCCACAATGAAGGGCGGGATGGCTCCCAAGTAGATCATGTGACAGGGATCTATCAATTCACGAGAGAAGAAGGAAAGGAATATGTCACGTTTATTGATTTGAGGGACATTAATCGCGGTGGCGGTTTTGCCTCGATCAGGAAATCAAGATATCAACAAGGAGAAATTCAGGAAGATGTAACTGGTTTTGTCCGCATTCCAAGGGAATATTTAGGCCATGACCGGTACGATATTGAACGGCTCACCGACCTGGCCCTCTTTGACCGGATTGATCAAGCAAAAGGTTATACCTTCAGCGATACGTATCATTATTCTAAAGAAACCAATAAGCTTGACTGGAGAGACGTCAAAATCCGCCCGAGCGAGGAGCAAGATTGGACTGATGCCTGGACGATTAAAGGGAATGGGAATGTGACAGCCCAGCATATTCTTGATGTCCAATATCAAGGATTGTTAAAACATGAAGAAATAGCGGGTGCCTTTGCGAAATTAGGGATCAACGACGAAACGGTCTTGTTCCCGGCGCATGTCAGGACAACTGACCGTGTCGTAACGACCGACTACAGGATCCTGCATGATTGGCAGGAGCGCAAGATTATTACTGTAAGGCGAGAAGCGGTCGAAGGGAAGGATGCGATAGGCCCGATAATTGAGGTCATTGTTGGGCTTGAGTTTGAACCGAAGACAGGAGAGCAGACGCGGTCGGTGAAACTGACACCGGATTACCAGATCAAAGGTGATTTTGATGAAGTTGATGACCAGGAAAGAAACGAACTCAAAAGAAGAGGTGTCCATTTAGAAAAGACAGCGGGCATATTATTCAAGAAAATGAAAGCGATCTATGAAGATGTGGTTTCAAGGCGATTTGAGAAAGTCAATGGGATAGACATTGAGAAAACACCGTTGAGAAAACTCATGATGGCTTTGGAAGAAATCGGTATTGGAAGTGAAACGGAACTGATTATTATTCGTGAGCAGCCAAGATTATTAGAGACCAAGGTAGATGGCAAGACAGTATATGTTCCATATTCCGGGCAGCCAATCCTGCACTTCCTTATCCCTCATGATTCCCGAGGGCGCGATATCGCGATCTTGTATCCGAATGGGGATCTGGCTGTCAATTTATGGTGGTTTGAGGGCAAAGAGCTTCTGGTTAAGTACAATGGCAAAGGTGAGTCTGAACCGTTTAATCTTAAACTCGGTATAGTTCCAGGAACGATCGTGACAGAAGAAAATAAAGGTGAAGGGTTGATGGATGCGATTTATAAGAAATTGGGAGTTAGAGACGAAGAAAGATTAAAAGAAGTCCAGATTTATAAACGACCGAATCCGGCAACGGCTGTATATGAAATTATTTTGGCTGAACGAGGAAAAGAAGGCCGGGTAATAGAATATCAAAAGGACAAAGGCAAATATGTGGAAGTTGCAATAAAAGAAAACGGTGAAGAAGTCCATTTTGCAGAAACAGGAAAAGGTTTTGAGACAACAAAAGACGGAATATTCATCAGACTTTCAAATGGGAATTATGCAAAGGTTATCGCGCGGGTAACCGGAGGAGGAAACGACAAAGAAGCCGAAAGCATATCCTTTAGCGTCGAATATGAGGATGGCCTAAAAGTTGATGGGTATGAGTATTTAGTGCTTGATTCGCTGCACAAAAAGAATGTTGTCTATACTCCGGGCGGGCAATTATTGGCAGAGAAATATAAATACATTAAGGCACGTATTATAAAAGAAATGTTAGGCGTTGCGACACGGGGAGAAGAAACCACCTATTTGGATGTCAGATCATCTCTGAGGCAACCCATTGCGAGTGTGTTAGATGAAGATAAGAGTGTCACGAAAACATTCTCGGACCAAAAATTTGTGATTACAACTGATGGCAATCAGAGGTCTGCCGTAACGACCATAGAAAAAGAACCGATGGGTCCAAATATCACACATACTCACGAGTCAATATATATCAACAGCGAATTTAATGATAAATATCGAACGGATTATCCGCGTACGATGGGCGATATTTACTCCACGTTTAAAGGTGTCGCCCTAGGCTTTATGATCGTTGGAGGCTTATTAGCTATTATCGGTTGGTTGGCTGATTACATACGGATACGGAGAGTGAAGAAAGGATTGGATAGAGAAAAAGAAATAAGCGCCAACAATATGCCTGTCAATCCGACCCAATATCCGGAACCTTATGCTGCCGGATACGGCTATAATGACCAACAACGTGAAACTGCCAAACATAAATTCGGCCAAATTACACATAGACTGGATAGAGGAGAATCTCTTGACAAGATTTTCGATGAGTACTTTGAAGCTTACAGAGTTTGGAGGAAACATATTCTCAACGAAAAGGCAGAATTCATTCCTGCCACGGATCAGGAAAAAATTGATTATCTTTGGATGCTCACGTTACAGCTTGTTGGGATAGGGTATTTCCATAACGATACTCCGGATTTCTTCTCTTATGTATTACATAAATCCATAGAAATGAAGCTTACGCAACAAGAAAATCAAATTGGATCTTTTGTCCGGGCCGAATATGAACGATGGTACAAGATACTTTCTTTAACAAACACAAAATTGAAAGGCGTTGTTGGCGGACCGGCAAGCAATACTGTGTCGCATGATTCTGTTTTCAATATTGATGATTTCAACGACATGTTCAGGACTAAGAAATTCATTGACGATTATGATCAGCTTGAAAGAAATGGGAAAAAACAGCAGGCTTATGATGACTTGACTGAAGAATTGGAGAAAAAGACAGTGGCTGTTATTTCTGAAGCCCACAAACTCGGCGGACAATTTGCAGGTGATAAATTGCGGGTTAAGAAGGTATTAGCAAAATCTGATGTACTAAAAGATTATGTTAAGTTTGTTCAGGGCATTTGGATGTCGGAACATCCGCTATTTCTCAAAACATATCCTGATAAACCCAGCTGGTTACATATTCTTAGAAATTTCTATGGACCGCTTATGGTTGTTATTGGGATAGTCTCGATAGCAGCTGTGATTTCTAAATATTTGTATTTTGGTATCAGTCTAAGCCAAGGCGCGTTGGCTATCTTCATTATAGCCATTGTTGTCTTGACACAGAAACATCTCCTTAACGCTTGGATTAACAGGAAACTTAAGAAAAACTCAACATACAAAACAAAAAGACCTGACGCCGGTTATGAAAAAAGCAAGCCATCCTTTAAAGAGGAGCTTTTCAGGTACGGGTTCTGGGCTGCGCTTTTGGGTGGGAAATTGTGGTGGAACGTGTTTGTGTTTAAATATTTATTTATTGCCGTTGGCGAATTGTTAGGTGCGACATGGGTGCCAACAATATTTGGATTGAGCCTGGGCATCAATATGGTATTTCTGCTCTATATAGGGATATGGATTCCATTCATCCTCTTCTTTATCCTTGACACGTTCTCATTCTTCTACATTTTTGAAGGGATTACAGGATATATCCACGGAAAGCTCCAGGGCATTGGGACAATAAAGAGTCAGAGAAAGATAAGGAAGCTTCAAAAGGAGAACATTCTAACTCGGCTTATTGAACATAAATTAATCCCGAGAGGATTAAATCTCACGCCTGCCCAAAAGAATGTCGCAGTTGCCGAAATTATCAATCTTATTTTAGAACGGGCCCAAGCCAGAGATTACATCAGCCCTGAAGCATTCGAAGAAAACAAATGGGGGATTAACCGTCAGAAAGGGGAGGATTTCCTTAATGCAACGGTTTCAGTAAGCGAGAAGTTCTTTGATTTGGATAACAAAATCATCCAAAAACGCATGCAGGTTTTCTTTAACAGTTTATTTATGAATATGCCCGATCTTCCGCTCTTGGAACGTATAAAATCTTTGACAGCCATGATCCCTGTCGGCCCTGGGGAACACTTAATTTACCCGTATTTTCAAGAAGGAGAGAATGTGAGCTTAGATTTGATCCTTGATACCGGACATACAAATCTTAATTATCTAGTCAAGCGATATACAGACATGTGGGAGAACCTTATCAAAAGAATGACAATCTTAGTAAATGACATAGAAAGAAAAGGGGAATATAAGGGAAGGAAAATATCTGCGGATGAAATTAAGGAAATGAGAAAACAAATAGAAGCAATGATAACTTTACCTTCGAGGTTCGGGGAAAGATTGGGTGATTTGCATCCGATCCTGAAGATGGAAGTAAGGCTTTGGGGCTCTAATCGATTCCAAGCGTTCATAAGAACGTTGGATGGAATGTCGGATTATGCGAGAGTGTTAAGGCTTTACGCAAAAATTAATCATCCTGAATGGAGTGACGAAAGAATTGATAAAGAAGTCGCCAAGAAATACCAGATTCTATGGGGGCATCAAGGGTATGGCAATTATAAATTCATGAAAGCAGGTAAAGGAAAGGATAAAGAAAAAGCACAGGATACCTATGATATTCTGAGTCGATTAGGAGACCAAGGGATTATCATAGATATTGCCTATTTGACTCCGTTTAACGAAAACATTGATGAAGATGTTATCAATCAGCCCGAAAACAGGGTCGAGTTATTTGCTAATGACGGTTATTGGAATAATGTGCTTGCACGGTATAATCCGACAACTAAGAAAATAGAAACCCAATATGTTGTTCACTTAACAAAAGATCATCCTGTATTTGCAGAGGGTAAACCTGCGAACCAAACACACACTCGTCGATTTGCCCGCAGCGAAGTTATCATGACCATAGATATTAACCAGGATTTTTATGTTGAGCAGGCATTCAAAATACCGCACTTATTAGAAGAATTTGATAAGGATGGCAGAATTGCTGTCGTTGGTTATCCAGAAGATGTCTTTACGGATACATTCAATAACATCGGCCTCTTTCATGCTGTAGCGGACCGGACGTTTGTAACTCTTGTTCAGAGAGTATTGAATCTGCTTGGCGTGCGGTTCCATTATGGGCATCCTGACGTGTGGCGCGCTTCGTCCGCGGAAGTTTACGGTGGCGTTTCCGCGTCATATCCGGTTAACGAGGATATCTTCGGGGGTTATTTGAGGAAACTGAAAGGGCAAAAGATCATCAATGTTGAATATATCGAGGCAGGAAAGGCGCGTGAAGGATCATGGCCAACAACCGATGGCATTTTCGGGAAGTTTGGTATGGGGGCCACGCAACAGATGTATAATCGGTTCTTACATTGGATCAATTCTTCAAAAAATATGCCACTTGTTGAAAGAATCTCCCATCTATTTGGCGGCATTGGTTTTTATATGCGTAAACCTTGGATTATTATCGGTCTGTATGTATATTTACTCGTGACCCTTCTGGGAGGTGTAAGCGGATTCGCGGCATTTCCGGCCGAATTTCTAGTTGGCGTTATCGGGATTTTTGTCTTTGGGCAGGCTATTACCTATACCGGATTCTTGCAGTGGCTGCTTGAATACGGCATCTTTAAGAAAATATCCATAAAACGGGTTAACGAGAGGAAATGGTATAGTAAACCAAAGTTTGAAACAATACACGAACGCATGAGCTTGACTATATTAAAACATAAAATTGAGGTCGAGAGCGGCCTGATAAGCTTTGCTTGGGTATTTCTAAAGATGTGTACTTTCTTCATGGCCCATGTATTTACAAATGCTTTCGGGGTAAGACAGGCTGTTAAAGGCCTGGCTCAGTATGTTGCGACTGGAAGAGGGTTCATGTTGCAGGCATTAAAATTACATGATGCGGATGGAAAAGGTTTCTTGTATAAGTTTTCAAAAACACATGTTAATAGAGGGCTTATCGGGTTCGTTATTTCCATTTTAGCTGTTAAAGTGTGGTTTAATCCCACATTGCTTTTCTCGATTTCGTTTATTGGGATATTCATTGCGGCAATGATTATTCCGATTTGGTATACAAAAGGCAATTTCCCTAAAGATGGCGTTACTAAGGAAGCATATGTTAAATTATTTGGGGAAAATTTGAAAGAGGGATGGAAATATATAATCAATAATTTTAAAGAAGGGCGAAAGAATAAGGACCGTTCCAGAAAGTGGTTTGATACAATTTCTTATTTTGTGACTTATATTGTATGGTTATCTGTAGTTCCATTCCCGCTCTTTTTGGCGGCCTTCTCGTATGTGTTCATATTGGGTCTAACAATGCCCAATATTATTATTGGGATATCGGCAACTTTATTAACTTCACCGTACTTATGGACTCGTATCCTGATAGCAATAAAATCTAGACGACAGAATCGAAACGATTCAGCTCCTTATAGCCCAACATCTGGAAGTAAAAGTTCTTCACCGGTTACACAAAATCTTAAGAATGACCAGTCCGGCTTTGGCAACGTGGTGAGATTCGGGATATTGTTCGCGCTAAGCGGGGTTGTGATGGCGGTTGTAGGAGATGCTTCTATTTCTGCGATGGCTGTTCCGGCGGCCATTGCAGGATTGACAGCCGCAGGCGTCCTATTCGCCCTTATATTTAGGGAAAGGCGTGAGGTCAAAGAGGCGTGGAGAATCGTTAAAGAAATGTTCGCGTGGAAAGAACCAGTTAAGATTAACCCGGCACTTCCGGAAATTGAAGACAAGGCGCGGGAGATCAAGCGAATCGAGTTAGTCAACTTCAAGATTGCGAACGGGCTCATCCGGTGGCTGTCGGGATTGTGGGACACGGTCGCCGGCTGGTTCACAAAACGTGCTATTGTTATCGGAATGCCTGATGGCGAGGTTGTCAAAGGTGACGCCAATGCGACGGCCACTATCAAGAATCAGCCGAAGTTGGCGATCAGCAGTCCCGTCGGATCAGTCTTTGTGGCCTCGAGCTCACCGATTTCAGTTGAGGGTGATCCTGTTTGGGACGCTTATTGGGCCAAGAAAGCAAAAGTGAACGGTGGACAAGAAACGGTTAAGACGGTCAAAGATACTCCGGTTTCAGCGGCCATGACTGTGGCGGTAACAGTTCCGGTTGCTCCTGCCGGAAACACGGATCTGCCTCGTGATCACGTCGCTGTGGTAAACCGTGAGGTTGCGGCTCCTGAAACCAAGGAACGAAAAACAGGAAATTCCAAGCGCGCCCCGCCAGTGGCGGTAGATAGCGTCGTTGTTCCAGGTCTCAATATCCTGCCTGATATTTATACTCCTTCAGAACTTCTGATGCACAATCTTCTCTTTGAAGCATTTCCTATCGCTTCCAGTCCTGTTTTTTATTTGGCAGATCCCACCATTTTGTATAGGAAGGAATTCCTAATCGAATTTGAATATAACGATACGCTTGCTAGAAACATTCCAATTATTGCTGTGATTAAAGATTATCGTCAAAAAGATAGATACAAAAATGAAAAACTAATAAAAGAAAGTGTTGCTCAGGGCGCGGTTGGAGGAGCCAAGTCGAGAGATTATCATAAAGGGGCCTTGTTAGCGGCAGCCTTGAACAGTGATTATCTGGATATGAATAAGAGTGATTGGATTCTACGGATGATTGAACCAACCGGAATGGATATCTATGCGGATACCATGGCGATAGCAGGCGGAAACAGGATCGCTTTGATCAATTTAGGCAACAAGAACATAAGACTGATCAGGAATAAGAAATTCGCACATTTGCATGATATTGTCTTCTCTTCCGATGGTAGCCGGTTGCTTGTTGCCGCCTCAGGATTTGATAAGCTTTTGGAAATAGATGTCAAGACGGGGCATGTTGTTTGGGAGTGGACGAGCTGGGAGCATGAATATAACAAATCGAAAGACGGGAAAGTCTTAACGGCAGATAGGAATGAAGCACAAAGATTGGAAAACTTAGGGAAAGACGTCATTTTGGTGAATGATTATGCCGATACTAAATGGAATGGCTTTGGGGTGCCAACAAAATATAGGGCTACGCATGTCAACGGGGCGATCTATGGGTCTGATAACAAAATTCTGGCGACTCTGTTCCATCCGGGCGAGTTGATATCTATAAATAAAAAGGACGGCTCTGTAGGGGTTGTTCACACCGGACTTAAGAATCCTCACGGTTTTGTTCAAGATCCTGAGTTTGGATATATGGTTACGGATACTAAAAATGGGCGAGTACTATTTTTGGACGCGTATTTCCATACAGCAAAGGAAGTGAACCTTGCCGGTATGCCCGGAGCAATAAAGGAGAGGGCTCTGCTTGGAGAGTGGATTCAGTATGTGACAAGGATTGGAGAAAGGCTTTATGCGGCAGTTAATATTTCCAACAGTAGCATATATTTATTTGATATCAAGAGAAGAGAATATCGGCAAATCAAATTCTCTGAAGATTTGGCAATCCAGAAAATAATTAACAATGACCGAAATATTTATTTTGACGATAGGGCGCTTCAACAAAAATGGGACTATGTTAATGAAGGAAGCAACAGGCTTAATGCCTCCAGCCCCGTTAAATATCTTTCCGGAAGGGATGCGTTAATTGACAAGGCCGTATCGGAATTCGGATTAGGTGACGTCCAAAAGCTTCAGACCATTACTTCCGGTTATTCAGAATCGTTAGTCGGTTCGATAATACCGATGATTATCACATCTAAAGGCGCGTATCTCCTCAAGAAGTTAAACCCCAGAAAAGTCCGAACGCAGCAGAGAGCCGAATATATTGTCGGCCTGGCTAACCATCTAAGGGATGGCGGGATGAACGTTCGGATTCCTCACATTGCCAAGGCAGGGACAAAAGGCGAAAAAGCTTCTGATTATATTATGAGCTTTGCCAATGATTTGGGCGAGGAGGAGTTCTATATTGTCGAAAAGTTTATGGAGGGGTATGTCCAAGTTTCAAGAAAAGACGCGACAAGAAATATGCTGTTTAATGCCGGAAAGGTACTGGGTGAAATGCACGCGGCATTGGAAGCGTATGAGGGCGAATATACGGAACATGAAAACGATTATTCACTTGAGAAGATGATCGAGCGCGTTCTCGGGTTTGATTGGGAAAAAAACTACAAAGGAAAGCTTGATAAGGGAAATCTCGCAGCCATAAAGGCCGCTCAGAACGAAATAGCCGCATTCAAGACAATACTGCCGCGGTATAGAAAGCAGCACATCCCCAGCGACTTGAACTTCGGAAACATGATGTTTGACGCAAAAGGCAATGTCGCCGTACTGTTTGACTGGGACAATGCGCGCAAGGCGTACCGATTTGAAGACGTTTTCTCCGTCATAACGAATACCGGACGGGTCGGTGAAGGGCATTACTTTGGCGAATTTACCCCTGCGGATATAATGACCATGCTGGAGGGGTATGCGGCATCAGGCACGACGTTGACGTCAAAAGAAATTGCGGGCATCTATTATGATTATCTCGGGTTATGGATGTTCGATGCCAGAGTGGCTATGGAAGCGCGAAAAGACGCAGGAATTGGTAACAACGATCTTGCAAAACGGCATTTAGAGCGGCTGAAGGAAGCGATGCGAATCCTTGCGTTCCTGAAGGATGAAGATTATACGGTTGCAAACGACTTAGGAATGTTGATATTGAATCCAAAAACTATAGGTCAGAGGGACATTCTTTCTGATCCGACGAAGGTTGCGATTGTTAGAATTGACCCGGCGAAAGTGCGTATTCATATCGTGCCTGACAGCAGCCTTCAGGATAAGTTCGGGCCGGTTAACAGGGATAATAATGTGATTCCACATCCCGGATTTGAGGATATCGATCAGAAGAGAGTTTTTGACAGTATTCACGACCAAAAGCTTAAGACACCGGAAGAACTAGCCCGTGAAGATATTGGCACCGATAAAGCGGTTATCATGTCCAGCAATGAAAATCTGTACTGGAATGCTCCGGTCGTCGTGTATCACAACGGAACAATAAACTATGCCAGAGAACAGAAAATCGATGAAAATGTTTATCCAATGTTTGTTGTTTGGAATGACGGCCATGTGACCATAGAGGACCATGTTACATTCACTTTAAAGGATGGGATTGGCGGTCAAGCAAGGATTAGAATTGATAATGTGGACAAAACCTCAGATGTTGAGGCGGCAACATTTGTCCAGCTTATTATGAGCAAGAAACACGAGGGTTTTGTCGCACCGGACAAGAAAGAGAGAATTGCATGGTATGACGATATAAAACATGTCTTTGTTATGCGGGGATATTCAAAGGATGATATCGAGAAGAAGTTTGGCGAGACACTTACTGAGAAAGAAGTGCCAATGATGAGCGAGGCGGTATTTTTCGGGGCTAAGCAATTAAACAATAATAGACAATTGGCGGCGGATGCCTATAAGGGGCCGGTCAAATTGGATCTCACGCTATCCATTGGAGAAACGGCGGTTAACGGCCAAATGAAAGCAAGCAGAACAATCAAAATGCCGTCTGAAATATTGAAAAATGATTTGATCAAGAAAGGGTACCACTATACGCCTGAAGGGGTCAAAGAAAAAGGAGACTTCCAGTTCAATGAGCGGGGTAACATAATCGAAATATTCTTCCTGGAGAATCCTTATCCGTTCCATTTGGTAGGAATTACAAAAGAGGGCGGGATTCTAGAGGTGGCTATTGAGGGGCGGTCCGGAGAAACGGGGGCGACCATACGCCAGGCCTATGAATTTATGAGCAATCTCGGAGCTGTTGCAGCAGGGATCATTGATCAAGGGCGTAGCGTTCGGCTGAATATTGCCGAAAAAGACGGGAGTAGAGATCTGGTCAGGGCCAAGTTCGGAGAAACCAGGTCGACGGCAGTTATTGCTTATACGGCCAGAAACACCAAAAATGCTTCCAGCTCGCCGGTCCAGGATGCGAATGATCCCGTTTGGGCCGCTTATCTTGCCAAGAAGGCCAAAGAGAACGGCGGGCAAGAAACGGTCAAGACAGCAAGTCCCGTCATTCTGCCTCGCACCGAGGGGACCTTGGAACGGGTGCTCGGTACCGAGGTGAGCCCGAAGGGCGAAGAATCTAAAGTTGAGATCTTTCCGCTTCGCCGTGAGAATTTGACAAAAGCTTCGGCTCACCGTCAGGATGACGGCGTGTTGAAGGCTATGACACAAGACACAGGGCATAAGACACAAGAATCAAGCCGCGAAGCTCCCAACCGCTGGGCGGTGATCGAAGACAAGGACCGGATCGCGCGCAAGGAAGAAGAACGCAAAGCCCATCGCGAGCAGGCCCCGCCGGCTGAAGCGATATCTGTCTTGAATGAATCCATCAGTCCTGCCGCAAACGCTTTAAGCTCGCCGATCAATTATAACGTCACGCCGGAAGAATATCAGGCCCAACTGAACGGGAATTTTGCGGCCAAAGATCGCAAGGCTTTAAATGTCTTGAAACAGTCTCTTGAAGAACTAAAAGCCATAATGGCGAAAAACCGTTTCGTCTTCATTCCTGCCGATCAACAGGAGCTTGAGCGAAGTCTCTTCTTGAGCATCGATTTGCGGAAAGATCAGGCATTGAAGGCTTACGCGCGAACAGTTCAAGAAAAGGCTGTCGAAATCCTTGGGGATCGCCGGAAAATCAGGTTAAGTGACCTTTCAACACTGCATGCTTCATTAGTTAACGACGCGATTGGGGATAATACCCTGGATATCAGCGATGAGGCCATCGCAAGAATTTATGAACAATACAAGGATATCATGGCCGGCATCGATGCTTTTGAATTGGCAATCCACGGCCCGCATTTGATGGACAATTTCGGGATCGTCCTGGAACTCCGCACCGGATCGAAATATGTATTGGCTATCCGTAGGGCCGCCCAGGAAATGCTGGATAAGAATAAGGAGAAACTCCCTGAAGGAGTAACGGCTTATGTTCCGAATATCTTCCATGCCTCATTAGGCTATATTATTGACGCGCAACCGGAAGAATTGCGCATGATTTATGAAGAACTCAAACGTCTTCGGGAAAACCTTGATGAGCCGATCATGATCAAAGCTGAGCAAATCCAGGTCGTGAAAACAATTAATAAATTAATGGATTATAACGGCGCAGGAATTTTTAACCTTACGCCGACCTCAAGCCCGGTTGAGGCCAGGAAGATCCTAGTTGTCGATGATGATAAGAGCATCCGCACTTCGATAAGAAGGATATTGGAATTTGAGGGATATGAAGTCCTGATGGCGGCCAACGGCGTAGAGGCCATGGAGGCCGTTAAGGCCCATCCGGATATTGCCCTTATCTTTACGGATCACGATTACAAACATCGCGCCATGAACGGCCTTGAGTTTATCAGGCAAGTTCAGATTGCGGCGGCAAATATCCCGATTGTGTTAATGACATCCACCACGGGAATCGCTGAACAAGCCATAAAGTTCGGCGCGAAACGGGGGATCCCCAAACCGTTTGGCATCGATGAGCTGCTCAATGCTGTCAAAGAATATATCTCCTCTTCGCCGATAAAACATGAGTATACGCAAGAGGAATTAAGGAAGATCAGCCGGGAAATCATCGCGAACTCTTATGCCGACTGGGGGCGCTATTATCCGGATGTGTTGCGGCGCGGGCGCCTGAGCATGAGCCCTGAAGAAAACAGGGTCTGGGCCGAGATGAACAACGCCGTATTCCGCGAGGCGGAATCCAGGAACATGAATACCGGCGGGCGCGGCCGGACCGCGGCCTATGACCGGTTTGTCGACGCGTTCCTCTCGGCATTATTCGAATATGCCGGCATAAAACAGGTTAAAAAATCCAGCTCGCCGGTCAAGCAAAACTATACGGCGCCGCGGACCTTTGACGGGCTGAAGGTCGAGTGGTTCGGGCGCAGGGCGGTCATTCGTTTGGGCGGCGGCAAGGCCTTAAATATCAAGTTTGCCCATCAATTGGAGGACGGCGGATTTGATCCTAACGACATTGGGATGCTCAAGCGGGAGGCGCGCAATATGGCGGAGTTGACGTTCCTGCCGTTTGTCCCGCTCGCCGGCAAAAATGGCGATTTTGTTTATGCGTTTGAAGGGGAAATTCACGGGCCGATGATCGATACGATTAACGCGGACCATGATTATCCGGCGATCGGTTTTATCTCAAGCGAAGAAAGCTTAGATTATCTTATCGCTAAGGTCAAGGCCGGCCGGCCTGTTGTTGAAAGTCTCCGCAAGGCCGCGGCGCTTTCGGCGAGGCATCTCGGGCTTCTGATCAGTGAAGGAAAATATCACGGCACGCTGCTTCCCTTAACGCATCATGACAGCGCTTGGCAATGGGATTTCACGACGATAGGGCATTTTACGATTACGCCGGAGCATTTATTGCATCCCAACATCACCGGGGCCGGCATTTCCGATCTTGAACATGTCCTCCCGATACCTCTGCCGCAGTATACCTATACCCCTCTTGTTTACGGCGGCCATGGGCTCATGTTTAAAATGTTGACCAACCGGTCTTTGGATTCATGGTTCGGCCAGCAGTTTGCGGAATTGATGATCGGCGTGATTGCGGCAGGCACGCTGAATCACATCCGGATGGAACAAATAAAGGGCATTATCCGGATGGCGGCTGAAGAATATTATCTGATGGTCACAGGGAAGAATTTGGGCCTAATTTCCGCGCAGCAGGAATTGGATAAGATCATCCGCGAGATGAGGCAGATATCTCTGAATAGGAAGGCCGGCATCTCGGAGTACGGCGCGAATGTTCTCATGAGGTATGTGGGGGAAATCACCGGACAGTTCAAGAGCACGGAAGCCCATGAGCGCATTTTAAACCTGATCAATGGGCGGAAGAATTCGAGCAGCCCGGTCGGGACGAAGGGCAATTCTCGTTCGCCCGAACAATTAAAAAGGATCAGCCGGGAAGCCATTAAGATCTTGTATAATCGGTGGAAGCTTGATCCGGCGTTGATGAGGGCGCGCGGGCCGAGGAAAGATAGGATAGACCGCAGCATTGCTCAAATGGTGTATCTCATAGCAAAAGATCTCGGGATGCCGACCAGAGGGCCCAATACTAGCCGGTATGGCGAATTCATCGATATTTTCTATACCGAATTGGAATCTTATATCAAAGAGCAAGAGAGGGGGCCATCAAGCTCGCCCCTCGCGTCCGATGGAAATGGACGGACGCTCGGGACGGCTCCGCAGAAAGTTGATCGAAGGCGGAGCTCGCCGGTGGAAACGGATTCAAAGTTACCGTCCGGCCATCATTTGATCGGATTTGTGCTTCCTGTCTCAAAGAACAATCATACGGAAGAAAGCGGAGAACACACAACTGGAGATACTCTTGGGGGTACAGCGTCGAACGCTGCCGGCAGCAGAGGTCAGATGCCCCGCTTCGCCCGTATGAGAACAATGTCGAAGAGGGAAGTCCTCAAAACCGCCGTTATGATGGCCGAGACGATTTTAGGGTTCCGGCAGAAGGTCTTAACCGCGATTGTCCGGTATCTCTACGCCTTAAGCAACCGCGTCAGTACATACGCCGCTTCTCGCCCTGCGGCGAAGAAGGCCGGCCAAAACTCCATACCAGCGCAGACTATCGTATTGCGTATTGCGTATCGCGTATTGCGTAAGGAGGACGGGATTTATCCGACCCGAAAGATCGGTTTCCCACGCACGACGCAATACGCACGACGTATGTTTTTCCTCAATTCATTCTTGAGGAAAACATTACGTACTCCATCGTTAGACACAGGAGTACGCACGACGAAACAATCAGATTTCCTGCCAGGTGCCCTTCGTGCGCCATCACACTCCCGGGATGTGAGACATCCTATGACGTTCAAGCCGACGAGCCGAATTCTGTCTGCCTTGGTGGATAATAAATATCAATTCATCAAGAATTCCGGGGAGGGTTATCTTCCGGATGCTTCCAGGTGGGTAATGCGTGTAACGTGGTCTTTAACATTTTCTTTGATATCCGCAACGTTTCTTTCTACTTTAACCAGTTTGACGTCTATTTCTTCTACTTTCTTTTCCACTCTAGTCAG
>JAFGFL010000022.1 GCA_016931055.1 Candidatus Omnitrophota bacterium
CTTTTTTGGAAGGATAAGCCCTTTTTATTGACTTTTAAAGCAATTTACACACTTTACTGTACATCACCCACTCAAAAGAATTATTTGCATTCTTTGCGAGTATATGGCATACTATTTTCAAATTTAGTATTAATCCGCAGTTATAACCATTCCATTCTTGGAGTCTTATTTCTCCCGCCACGGAGGAACGGATTCGGTTTAACGCGTAAGAATATTTTACGTTTAAACAAAACCGGAGGACTCCAAATGATCACCCAATTCCAACACCAAAGATCAACTTTTGCCTATCGCGTGTTATCCGCACTGATCGCGTTTTCGTTTATCTTAAGCGTGACAACGCCGCCAACACCTGTCTATGCGCAGTTATTCCCGCAAGGCATGGCGAATTTACCATTGCCCGGAACCATGGTTCCCATGAGCCCGGGGTTTACGCCCCCGATGGTGACGGGAATCACCATCCATCCGGAAAACCCTCTGGAATTTGATTTTATCATCGGTTCGGGCGATGACCGCCTGGAAGGCGAGGCCTTTGAACAGGAATCAACCCGGCTCATCAAATATTTCCTCGCGGCCTTGACCGTGCCTGAGGAAGAAATGTGGGTCAACTTGTCTCCCTACGAAAAAGACCGGATTATCCCGCAAGGGTTCGGCGATACGGAAATGGGGCGCGATTTGTTAGCGCAGGACTATATTTTGAAGCAATTGACGGCGTCTTTGATGTATCCGGAAGATGAATTGGGCGACAAGTTCTGGTCAAAAGTGCGCGCGAAGGCCTTTGAGAAATTCGGCACGGCCGAGATCCCGATGAACACGTTTAACAAGGTGTGGATCATACCCGATGAAGCGATTGTTTATGAGCATGGGGCAAGCGCTTTTGTTGTCAAAAGCCATTTGAAGGTCATGCTGGAAGAAGACTATATTGCGTTGGAGAATGCACAAAACGTAGGGGCGACTGGCCGGTCGCCCGTACAGGAAGACGTCAAGGTTATCAGTGGCGTCTCCACCGAAGTTATACGTGAAATATTGATTCCGGAAATCGAGAAGGAAGTCAACAACGGCGAAACCTTTGCCAATCTTCGTCAGATCTACAATTCTGTTATTTTAGCGGCATGGTATAAACAGAACCTTAAGGATAGCTTGCTGGGGCAGGTTTATGTAGGTAAAAACAAGACGGCCGGAGTGGATATGCAAGATAAACATGAAAACCAAAAGATTTATGACCAATATTTGGAAGCCTTCAAAAAGGGCGTGTACAACTATATTAAGGAAGACTATGACCCGGTAACCGAGCAAGTGATCCCGCGGAAGTATTTTTCGGGTGGAACTTCGTTTGCGGAAGTGGAGACGTTGTTGACGAGATTAAGAAACACTATGGATCTGGATGCTCAGGACTTGGAAGTGGTTGAGCATTTCAGCCAATCCGGGGCAGGCACCATGGCGGTCAATGTGAATTTGGTTGAAGTGGCAGAAGGCAAGAAGGCGGAAGAAGTCGCCGAAATCGCCAAACCAGCCAAAATATTTCAGACAATAGCAAAAATTGCGAGTGACAACAGGCGCTTTAGCGCAGAAGTAACGCGGAGCGGGGAAGATAGCTCAGGTGTTGACATCAGGCTTACTGATACAGAGTCATCTGTAACAGCGGAATTAACTGTGAGTTTAGAAAAAGGAAACGTCGGTGATGCGCAGGACATGGCATCCATTGTCAAGACTGTTCTTGATGCCCGCCAGGGTGACCCCGTATTTCAAGGATTGGAACGAAATCTCGATCGGTTGGTTGATTTACGAAAAAGTATAAGCGAGGAATTTAAGAGGCAAGCCGCCTCTTCGCCGGTTGAGGATACGTTTATATCGGAATTTAAGGTTAGCAGCACAAAGGGGCCTTATGATGTTAGTGTTGATTTGGGAGGTGTGGATGCCGCAGCGTTTCACATAGCGATTTATGATAGAAACAGAAAGGCTTCAGAAGAGTTCTCGGTCAAACGAAATAAGAGCAGTCAGGAAGATGCCAAGCAAGCAGCGTATAGGTTAATCGGTCTCATTAATATATATCAGGATGATTTAAGATTTAAAGAATTGGAAGGTGATCGGGCCTATCAATTGTTTTATCTCCGCGACAAAATTATTGAAAACGCAGAAAGGATCGCTGCCTCTTCTCCGCTCAATTCAAAAGACCGCGAAGTTTTAACAGTAATGTTCGGTCTACAGTTAGACTGGATGGTTCATGCTGCTAGGCACAATGAGAAAGAAATGAGAAAAGTTGTTGGCGGAGGGATCTATGAGATCTTCAGCCGCGAGTGGCCAAGCTTAGAAGATCATTTGGTCAAGAATTTTATGAATGGTAAGACTGTTCAAGAAGCGTTAGCCAGTTACCGAAGCAAAACCTCATCGCCAATTGAGCCTGAAGAAGACGTAATAAGATCGGATGTTCAAGAAATAGGTGAAACGTATGTGGAAGTTCTCAAAGAATTTGCAAAAGAAGGAAGGCCCCGCGCGCTTGGCAGTAAAAAACCCTCGCTTGATGAATTAGATGGCGATAATAAGGAGGGTTATAGGCAAATCGCAATGAGGCTGCTCGAAGAAGACAATAGTTCCTCGCCGGTAAAGGCCGTTCTGCCACGTGTTAACCCAACAAAAACAGAAAGTTGGTCAGAGCTGAAGAAATTAGCCGATGATGAGTCAAGATATAATCTTCGAACATTGTTCGATACCGATTTCAACCGCACAAACAAATTAAACATGGCATTGAATAGCGGCATAAAAGTTGATTTTTCCAAGAACTTAATCGATGAAGAAACATTGGATGCTTTGCTCAAACTCGCAGATAAAGTTTCTCTTAAGAAAGCAATTGAGCAGATGTTTATGGGCGAAAAGATAAACGAAACGGAAAAGCGCGCCGTATTGCATACAGCTTTGCGCAATGTTAAACGTGCTAATGAGGGGAATATTATTGTGGCCAATGGCCCCGTTGATGTTGATGGTGAAGATGTCATGCCCAAGGTTATTTCCGTGCTTAATAAAATAAAGGCATTTTCTGAAAAAGTTAGATCAGGTGAATGGAAGGGGGCAACCGGAAAACGCATTAAGCATATCGTTAATGTGGGAATCGGGGGATCGGATTTGGGGCCCAAAATGGCATCTAAAGCCTTAACACCATTTGGAAGAGACTCTGGTATTCAAATGCATTTTGTTTCCAATGTTGATGGAACAGCGCCTGCGGAAGTTATCAGAGAGCTTGGATTTAATCCCGAAGAAACTCTAATCATTATTGAGTCCAAGACGTTTACAACCCTGGAGACAATACGCAACGCGATGACTTTAAAAAATTGGGTTCGTGAATATTATAATAACGTAGATAGTATCAGTGAGGCAGAGGCGATCAGAAAGCATTTTGTGGCAGTTTCCACTGCCGAGGATCTTGTTTCCGCGTTTGGGATTGACACGGAGAATATGTTTGAGTTCTGGGATTGGGTTGGCGGTCGATATTCATTGTGGTCTGCCATTGGGCTGCCTCTTGCGATCTACGTCGGATTTGATAACTTTTTTCAGATGCTGGAAGGGGCCCGGGAAGCGGACGAACATTTCAGGACCCAGCCTTTTGAGTCCAATATTCCGGTCATAAAAGCAGTTCTTGGGGTATGGTATCGGAACTTTTTTGACGCAGGGAGCTATGCAGTCGTGGCATATGATGAATATTCATCGCTCATTTCTTCCTATTTAGCGCAGGGTTATATGGAAAGTAATGGTAAAGGTACGGACAGAAACGGCGACTTCATTGCAGACTATCAAACCGGAGCTGTGTTATGGGGTGGCGCTGGAACGGACATGCAGCATGCGACGATGCAAGCCTGGCATCAAGGGACGTCGATTATCCCGGCTGATTTGATCGGTGTTGTCAAAAGCCAAAATCCTATAGAAAAGGGAGATCATCATCAAAATCTCTTTTCAAATTTTGTCGCCCAACCCTACGCCCTTGCATTTGGCTATAAATTTGAGGAAGTTGCAAAGGCTCTTAATGACGGCAAATTGAGCCCGGATGAGCTGAAATGGCTTGCAGCTCACAAAACATTCCTAGGGAATAAACCGACAACGTCCATTTTGTTAAATGAAATGAATCCGAGGACTTTAGGGAGTTTGATCGCGTTATATGAACATCAAATTATGGCAGAAGGGATCATTTATAATATATTCTCGTTTGATCAATGGGGCGTGGAGCTAGGTAAAGTCATCGCAAAAAGAGACGCCCTGCCATTCTTGAATGGTTCCCGGCCATTATCCGAGTTGGACGATGTGCCTTATGGAGAATCAATACGTCTCGGCATTGAAGAATTTATTAAGAAAAATAAAACTCCTTCTTCACCTGTTGATATGAATGAGCGGCAAATCACGTTTGAAGCTATAAGATATTTAGTTCAGCTAAGAAAAGAGACCATATCGAACATCAACCGGACTGAAGACGATTCGTTAAAAAAGATATTTCAGGCAAATCTTTTGGACCTTGAATCTGATATCAGCCGCCTTAAAGAAAAATTGCGCCAGATCCGGCCCAATGCGGATCGGAAAGATAAGAAACTATCCTCTCCGGTCAATGATGAGGCAGCGGACGAAAATATTAAAACTCTACAAATAAGATTGGCCGAGTTAGAAGAACAAGAGAAGGCCGTGAAAGACGGTCAAGGTTATGGCAGAAACGAACTTACGGATATCCGCGCGGAGATTGCAGAGGTTCGCAGACAACTCGATAACTTGTCAACCAGTTCGCCGATAAACATAGCTGAAGAAGACGTAAAATCCCTGCTTCAAGATTTTAATAAAAGACGGGCGCGAGTCGCTGTTGAAAACTTTATTATTGCCCTTGCCGACAATCTAAAAGTCGATGTGAAGTCGATTAACAAGCAAGATATTGTGGCAATATTAAAGGAAGTGCAGAAAGTGCCGGATGTCAAATTTCAGCTCATAAACGATGAGAAGACAATTGAATTTAGAGAAACAAGTTCGCCGATAGAATTATCAAACATCGAAAAAAATCTGAAGAAGTTTGAGACAGAATTTTATCAATTGACACAAAAACGACCTAGCGGCGATGTTCTTGTTGAACTGAGCCATTTAGACCAAGATGTAAAAGAATTTTTAAATCAAACCGAAAAAATACAAACCGAAAATCAAACCGAATGGCTTAGTTACATGAAAGAATTCCGCTATCGTTACCCTTGGGAGCAACTCCTACGATTAAAATCAAAAATAAAAGTTACGATAAATCGGATAAAGGAGTTTATGACGGCTTCTGCTGAATTTAAGGAAACCGGTTCGCCGGTAGCCAAAAAGAAAGTTGAGGACTCGTTAAAAGAACAAATCGAACGTGTTAAAAAACAGATAAATGAAATTCAAGAAGAAATCGAAGTGGAAAATGGGATAAGCACCGCAATGTGGTTCGATAGTACTAATGATTATAATCAAGAAAGGGTTGATAGTTTAAGCAAAAGAAGGTTGAGTTTGGCTAAACAGATTAGATTGTTAGGAGAAGAAAAAGAACGCGCTGTTAAGGAGTTGAAAGAGATAGAAACAGATCTTCGAAAATTGAGATCTAACATATCTTCGCCGATACAGAAGGATGTCGGCGGTATCAACCTTAATCCCGATCTGCTGGATCTGCAGATCAAGCGCGATGGCAACGGCATTCCTCTGCCGGTCAACCTGCAGCCGATCCATCAAATGAAGATTGACGGGTTCGTGCCGGTCATTATTAATGTGACCCCGATTGTCAACCTGCCGCTTTTGCTGGGATTTTCGGAAAAGGATGCCCCGGTCAATTCGGCGGGTTCCAGTTCGCCGTCAAAAATCCGCGACCTCAGTGTGATTGGCAAATACAGGAATAAATATGTTCGCGGGTCTGAATACGCGGACGATGATATTGAATTGAAACTGCAGACAGGATAAATCCAAAGATCAAATATTACAAAATTCCAAATAAATCAAAAATCCCAAATCCAAATAACCGTATCGGATTTGGCTTTTGAAATTGGGATTTATTTTGTAGTATTTGGAATTTGGATTTTAGATTTGAGAACGCTGATGCATAAGCCACGTATATTTTTCCTTTAATGTCAGAGGAAAACATTACGTACTCCATTGCGTAACGAAGGAGTACGGTAGAGTGGTAGCTATCTACCTCTTATGCCCATCCCCCTATTTAGTCCTCCAGCTAGATAGGGGGATTTTTTTGATTTTGCGTGCTAAATGTGATAACATGGCTCGTATAAAAATTAATATTATTATGTATATTATCAAATAATGAATTCCCGCGAATCCACCGCTGTTTTATCAAAAGCGCAATCCTGGCAGATATTTGATGATATTTCCAACCGATACGATTTTCTCAACCATCTGTTTTCTTTCGGCCTTGATGTCCAATGGCGCCGTCAGCTTGCAAAACATATAACTCCAAAAGGCGGACAAAAAGTGCTGGATTTGGCGACCGGGACCGCCGATGTGTTATTGGCCTTGTTCAGGCAGAACCCGCATATCCATTCAGGGTTTGGCATTGATCTATCAGATAAAATGATGGCTATTGGGCGGCACAAGATTGCCCAGCATGGTCTTAGCCGGTATATCACCCTTAGCCAAGGCGATGTCAATCAGGCCCCTTTCCAGAACAATTTGTTTGATGTCGTAACGATCGCTTTCGGCATACGAAATACGGAGGATCCTCAGCGCGTCTTGCGCGAAATGTACCGGGTCCTTAAAACAGGGGGGCGCGCTCTTATTTTGGAATTTTCACTTCCGCAGAATAATATCGTCCGCCCAATTTGCCTTTTTTATCTGCGTCACATTCTGCCGGTTATTGGCGGAATGTTCACGGGACAATTTCAGGCTTACCGATATCTCAACCAAACCATAGAAAACTTTCCTTACGGCAATGCTTTTTGCGGCCTTATGCACAACGCCGGATTTGAAAATGTCAAAGCCCATCCGTTGTTTTTCGGAGCGGCAAGTATTTACCAAGGGGATAAAATATGAGCGTTCGAACATTAGAGCCGGTAATCCATCCAGGACTCCGATGCCTGAGTGAGGTCAAAGAAGCGATGGCTATTCAAATCCGTCAGCTTCTGAATCAAGTGTCTGCAAATAGCGCAAAAAGGGCGCTGTCCCCTTTTATCCGAATCGAATTGCCCATCGCTGAGATCAATATCCTTTTCTGGCTGTATAACCAAAGGGCGGAAACAAGAATATACTGGTCCGGTCGAGACGGCTCATTTGAGTTCGGCGCAATCGGGATTGCCGACCGCTTGAAAGGCGAAGGCAAGACAGATCATAAAGAGTTATTCGATTATGTGAACAGCCGTTTATCATCAAAATATCCGCGTTTGAGATATTACGGCGGCTTGTGTTTCGATCCTCTGCGTATGAGTGGCGAATGGGGGCCGTTCGGCACATACCAGTTCGTTATCCCTAAGTTTGAGATCCTTCGGACGAATGGACAGGCCATATTTGCTTTTAATATCGCTGCCGACAGAGTCAATCGGGAAGATGCCGAGAACGCGATTATACAGCTTAACCAGTTGGATTTTTCATCTGAAATATCATACCGGAAACCTCCAAAAGTTCTCAAACGCTTGGATGTGCCTACCAAGGAACAATGGAACATCCAATTCCCTGATATTCTTCACGGCATTCATGGTAAACGATATGACAAGGTTGTTTTGGCGCGTGAGTCCGTATTTGGTTTTGATGTGGACATCCGGACGTGCGCCCTCATGAAACATTTGAAAGATAAGACGCCTAACTGTTTTCATTTTTGTTTTCAGCCTGAAAGGGATACAGCATTTTTAGGCGCGTCACCCGAACGGTTGTATAAACGCAGTCAAAACCAGTTGCTCAGTGAAGCGATCGCAGGCACACGTCCAAGGGGAGAGGACAGTTATCATGACAAGCAGTTGGAGTCCCAATTGAGCCATTCCTCGAAAGACGCTTATGAACACAAGCTGGTTGTGGATATGGTTCAAGAGCAAATGCGGCGGTTTTGCCGTCATGTCGAAACGGACGAAACTGCCCTCAAAAAACTTAATGGAAGCCAGCACCTGCAAACTTCGCTTGAAGGCGAACTGAAAAGCGGCATCCGGGACCAGGAGATCCTTAAAGCATTACATCCGACCCCGGCGGTCGCGGGCACGCCAACGGAAACAGCGATGGACGTAATCCGCAAAAACGAATCTTTCGCGCGCGGATGGTATGCCGGCCCCATCGGATATGTCGGTTATGATACGTCCGAATTTGCCGTTGCCATACGTTCCGGTCTGGTTCACAGCAATCAGCTTTCCCTGTATGCCGGCGCCGGAATCGTTGCCGGTTCGACCTCGGATGCGGAATGGGATGAAATCGAAAATAAGATAGGAAATTTTATCGGGGTTTTTGATAAATAAATGGCGGGGTCGCACATATGCGGCCCCTAGAGGATTCATTATTAACATGAACAACTCCCCTAATATCAACCACCTTTGGGCCGATGTGATGGTTGAAGAATTCATCCGCAATGGCGTCGATCATTTCTGCATCTCATCAGGGTCACGATCGGCCCCATTGGCCTTGGCGGTTGCGCGCAATCTAAAAGCCAAAAGTTTTATCCATTTTGACGAACGTGGAAATGGGTTCCGGGCGCTGGGGATAACTTCCGCGACAGGATGCCCGTGCGCGGTCATCACAACGTCAGGGACCGCCGCCGCGAACCTGTTTCCGGCCATTGTCGAGGCCTCAAAAAAGAAACTGCCGATGGTCGTGCTCACGGCAGACCGCCCGCCCGAATTGCGGTTCACGGGCGCCCACCAAACGATCGATCAGGTTAAAATGTTCGGCGAATACGTCCGATGGCAATTCGACATGCCGTGCCCGACAACAGATATCCCGTTGGAGTTTGTGCTAACGACAATGGACCAGGCAGCGTTCCGTTCAGTAAGCAATCCTGCTGGGCCGGTCCACATCAATTGCATGTACCGCGAACCCTTGGCGCCGGTCAAGACACGTTCCAATTGGGCGTCTTATATTGAATCGGTGAAAGAATGGCAGAGAGCCGTGAATGCCTACACAAAATACGTTATGCCAAAGCCCGCGCTTACGCAATCGGATATTGATGACACCGCCTCGAAAATCAAGAAGATAAAATCCGGAATCATTGCCGTTGGCAAGCTTCACAACCCAAGAGAACAAAACGCTGTTTTAAAATTGGCAGAAAAGCTCCAATGGCCCGTGTTTGCCGATATTTCTTCGGGGCTGCGGTTAGGATTGCATCATAAGAATGTCATCCATTATTTTGACCAGATTTTGATATCAAAGAGATTCCAGGAATCTTTTCGGCCGGACGGCGTCATTCATTTAGGCGGGCGGATGACTTCGAAACGGTGGTATGAATATATGCAGGCCGCTTGTCCCGGCCAATACATAATGGCGCTTAATCATCCCTTGCGCCATGACCCTTTGCATCACGTGACAACAAGAATCCATAGCGATATTGCCGGATTTTGCCGTTCCCTCGAAAATAAAATTCCTCAAAGACGCGCAAACCGTTCGCTATTGCGTCTTCAAAGGCTGAACACACGGGTTCACCATGAGATCAACGCCTTTTTAAAAGAAAAGGACGATTTGAGTGAACCGCAGACAGCGCGCCTCATTACGGAATTGATTCCAAAAGGAGATGGCCTCTTTTTGGCAAACAGCATGCCGATCCGGGATACGGATATGTTTGGAACTCCGTATGGCAATGCCGCGATCCTTGGATCAAACAGGGGAGCCAGCGGCATTGACGGAACCATTGCCACCGCGGCGGGATTCGCGTGCGGGCTTGAAAGACGCGTAACCCTGTTAACCGGTGACTTGGCCTTTCTCCATGATCTAAACTCAATGGCCATGCTGGGCGGCCTTAAAGACCCAATGGTTATTGTTGTCTTAAATAATAACGGCGGCGGCATTTTTTCCTTTCTTCCCATAGGTCAATATCAGGCCGATTTTGAACGCTATTTTGGGACCCCGCATAACCTGACATTTAGCGCTGTGGCCGACCTATTTGGCCTAAATTACGCCCGCCCGGAAACTCCTTTGGAATTTGCCAAAATATATACCGTTGCCTTAAAGAGCAGGACAACAACAATCATTGAAATTATGACCCATCGCGGTTATAATCTAAAGGCGCATAACGAGTTACAGCATCAAATCGAAAATGCAATAAACGGGGATCATAATAAATGAAAGAAGATTTAATCACATTTGAGGCTTCTTCTCCGGACGAACTTAAGGAGATGCTTTCGAAGCTGACCAGAAAAGACACGCGTTCCTGCCTATATTGCGCTTTAGCAATCGGTGACCCTGAGTTTTTGATCTATCCGTTTAATTTTCGTAACACAACCCGTGCCAACGCGAAAAAACAAGTTATCAATGAAATCAAGGCCATATACGAAATGCCGGTTTCTGAAATCGAATATGATTTCCAAATTTTTGATGAAGAGGAGAACTATATTTCCGGTGTTTGCGCCGCCATTCCCAAGAAACGTTTGGCCCAATATCTGGACATCCTTGATACGAACCGTTTGGTCCCCTTGAACATCATTCCGTATAGCGCGGCGACCATCGGATACTATTTCCATCTCCATAAAGATCCTCAGAGCACCTTTGCCATCGTTGACTTCTCAAGGAAACACGTGGTTAGTATGGCTGTCTTTGAGGATGACACGTGTCAACTTTTGCGCCAGATCGCTTACGAGAGCCTTCATGATATTGTGACGGAGATCAAAGATTCACTGAAAAATGCCTTTTTGTTCTCCGGCATAGAGCATGTTGACCGGGTCCATTTTGCGGGTAATCTTGAGGACAAATTGGATATCATCAGCGACATAGAAACTGCCTTTCAGGCCAAGGCCGAGCGGGATCATTCGGTGGATATTATGACGGCCTTATCGATCCCGGACCGTTATTTTACCGTTGAGCTTTCCCGCCATTATACGTTTTCAACAGCGGAACGCTCGCACGCCCTTAAGCTGACGGCCTTGCTCATGGGATTATATTGTTTGTTCGTTATCTACCTAGGGTCAGAAATATTCTTTAAAATAAAGGAACTCAACGAACTCAACGCTTCATATAAATTGACTGATTATGATTACGCTAAAAACTTAAAACAGGAATTGGACGCGCTTTAGTCATGCACGGAAAAATCTATCGCTATATTTTTATTGAAACACGGGCCAAAATTTACTTTTTGGCCATGTTGGGCGTTATCATCGTGTCTATCGTTGAGGCCGTTACTATTTGCGTTGTGAACGAAAAAATAAAGGAGGGGATTGCCCGGAAGGAACTGATCGTTCAGATCCCTGAGATGGAACAGGTCCTTTATCCAACAGCTCGTCGGCCAACAATGATAACGACACAAGCGGTTGAGCCGGTCAAGATTGGCAAATCCATGTATATCCTTAAAGGGATCAGGGCCTTAGATGGGAAACTTTCGGCATTGATCAATGACGATGTCTACCAGGAAGACGATATTATTGAAAACCATCGTATTACCAAGATAACGGTAGATTCCGTTTTGTTTAAAGATATCGCAACAAATGAAATGAAGATATTGCGTTTGGGAAATTAAGGGGGCTATAGAACATGATCAAGACGCGAAAACGAACCGCAAATATAAAATGGATCCAAGCCGGTCATTATACCGATATCAAATATGAAAAAGCTGAAGGGATCGCGAAGATCTCGATCAACCGCCCAAAGATGCGCAATGCATTCAGGCCTTTGACCGTCATGGAAATGTCGCGGGCCCTAAACGATGCGCGTGACGATGAGCAGATCGGCGTTATTATCCTGACCGGTGAAGGGAAGGAGGCTTTCTGTTCGGGCGGCGACCAAACGGTCCGCGGCGATGCCGGTTACCGGGACGACCATGGGACCCATCGTCTCAATGTCCTGGATTTCCAGCGGCAGATCCGGACCTGCCCGAAACCTGTTATTGCCATGGTGGCCGGGTATGCGGTGGGCGGCGGACATATCCTTCATCTGATCTGTGACCTGACCATCGCGGCGGATAATGCCATATTCGGGCAGACAGGGCCGAAAGTCGGGTCGTTTGACGGAGGTTACGGAGCAAGTTATCTGGCAAGGGTCGTCGGCCAGAAGAAAGCCAGGGAAATCTGGTTCCTGTGCCGGTTCTATAACGCGAAGGAGGCCCTTCAAATGGGGCTGGTCAACAAGGTCGTTCCTTATGTCCGTTTGGAGGCCGAAACCGTTAAATGGTGCCGGGAAATCTTGTCCAATTCCTCCATGGCCATACGATGCCTCAAATCCGCTCTTAACGCGGATTGCGACGGCCAGGCCGGCCTTCAGGAATTAGCGGGAAACGCCACCATGCTTTTTTATATGAGCGAAGAAGGCAAAGAGGGGCGCGATGCCTTTCTTCAGAAACGAAAACCTGATTTTTCCAAATTTCCGAAAAGGCCGTGATCTTAGACGATGCCTAAAGTGTCTGTCATACCGTGGATACTCGCCGCAAGACCCAAAACCTTGCCTGCCGCCATTGCGCCGGTCATGATCGGGACCGCCATGGCCTTTGGCGACGGCGTGCACCACTTTCCAACCGCGCTCATCTGTTTGCTTGCAGCCCTTGCCATCCAGATCGGGACGAATATGGCCAATGATTATTATGACTTCAAAAAAGGGACCGATACGGCTGACCGTATCGGGCCGACTCGCGTGACGCAAGCCGGACTCATTAAGCCGGCTAGCATGAGGCGGGGATATATCCTTGCTTTCGTCATGGCCGCCCTGCTGAGCATTTATCTTGTTCAACGCGGCGGCCGGCCCATCGCCATTATCGCTGTTCTTTCGATCCTCTCCGGCATCCTTTACACGGCGGGGCCTTATCCCTTAGGATATATCGGCCTTGGAGAATTATTTGTCCTTGTTTTTTTTGGGCCTGTTGCCGTGGCCGGGACTTATTATGTCCAATCGTATGAAATGAACACGGCCGTTGTTGTTGCCGGTTTGTCTCCGGGGCTGATTTCCGTAGCTATTTTGACCGTTAACAATCTTCGTGACATCAGCAGCGACCTGAAGGCAGGAAAACGCACCTTGGCCGTGCGCTTCGGCCGTCCGTTCGCGTATTATGAATTTTTGTTTTCGATCATCCTGGCGTCCCTGGTCCCTGTTTGCATTTACTATATCATCGAAGACCATAAGGCCATTCTAGCCAGTGTGACTGTCTTGCTTATCGCCATCCCTACCATTAAGACGGTCCTGACAAAATCAGACGGCTTATCTCTTAATAGGGCTCTTGCCTCAACCGGACGGCTGTTATTGATTTATAGCGTTCTATTTTCCATAGGGTGGATCCTGTGATCATAAAATCCGCGAAGGTTTATCAGTACTCCCTGAAATTGCGACGCCCGTTAGTCCTTCATGATCAAACGATGCAGAATCGTGAGGGCCTGGTTCTTCAGTTGATCTCAGAGGAAGGGTTGGAAGGATTTGGCGAGATTGCGCCGTTGCCGTTTTTCAGTGAGGAAACATTTGATGATGCCCGTGACCAGCTCTTTTCCATAAAAGAGGGGCTTTGTTCCCGCGACATCCCGGAAAGAGTTAAAAACCTGAACGGAAAATTAGGGCAATGGGTCAATAATCCCCATTTAAAACCCTCCGTGCGTTTCGGAATTGAATCTGCGGTACTGGGTTTAATGGCAAACGCGGCTAAAACTTCCATAGGGAAATTGATTGCCCCCTTGGCGCATCCGTCCATAAAGACTTCCGGATTATTGAGCGGCTCGGATGAAGACATTGTCGTTGAAACGCGCGAGCTGCTTGATCATGGTTTTAAAGAAATGAAATTAAAAGCAACTGCGGACTATAACGACACAATCAAGAAGGTGAATATTGTCCTGCGCGCAGCCTACGGAAAAGCGATCGTGCATCTTGACGTTAACCGGGCATGGGATTTTGAAACGGCCGTATCCTTTGGCAGACAAATCGGATGCGATGCCATTAGTTACATTGAAGAGCCTTTTGACGACATATTGTGCATACCGGAATTTTATTCTCAGGCCATGATCCCTGTGGCGTTAGATGAATCCCTGAAACATCTTACCGTCGGCGACTTGCGCGCCATTTCGGGGGTTGAGGTTCTTATCCTAAAACCGACCATCTTAGGCGGCATTGAAAAAACAAGACTGATGATGCAACAATCGGAGCAATGCGCTTTAATTGCATCCGTCAGCTCGTCCTTCGAATCATCGCTTGGGTTGTCCGTATTGGCTGATGTGGCAAGCACGTCATCCCGCAACCATGTCTTTGCCGGATTGGACACATTAAAGTGGTTTAAACAGGACCTGCTGCATAATCCGGTTAGAGTTGAAAACGGATCTATCATGGTCCGGGACCGGGCCATTTCAAGCAATGATATTAATTTTAATCTTTTGCGCCAACTTTAATGCCCGCAACCACGCCTTTTTTTATTGCCCGTGATCCCTCAAAGACGCAAAACCCCGCGATTGTTTGCCAAGATCGGGAGATATCTTACGACCTCTTTTTTAGGGTGGTATTGACGGCCGAGGAACGCCTCAGAAAGCTTGGCATAAAACAACATGACCGCGTGGGGATTTCCAGCCCAAACAGCATTCATTATGTAACCGTGTTATTCGCCCTTTGGAGGATAGGCGCCGTTAGCTGCCTATTCAGCACGCGCCTTCCGGAAAGCGCATTGGGCAGCCGATTACGATGTCTCCAATGCGCCTGTCTTTTGACGCCAAATCAAAAATTGTTGATATCGGAAACAATGGATATCACGAAATTTGATATCCATGATGTCGGAATGGATGCGGCAGATACAGGCCTAGACTATTCCTTAGCCTTGGATCAAGAAGCGACCATTATTTTTACTTCAGGAAGCAGTCAAGAGCCCAAAGCCGTTATGCATACTTTAGGAAACCATTATTACAGTGCGAAAGGATCTAACGAACATCTCCCTGTTATCCCAGGTGACCGATGGCTTTTATCACTGCCACTTTACCATGTCGGCGGACTAGGGATTGTCTTTCGCGCTTTTCTTGGCGGCGGCAGCGTTATTATCCCTGGCGCGGATGAGGCCATTGAAGATTCGATAAAAAGATGCCAAGCCACCCATATTTCTTTGGTCCCAACACAATTCGATCGACTGTTGCGGGATAAGATTTGCGTTTCGAAACTTAAGGCGTTTAAGGTTATTTTGCTGGGCGGAAGCGCCATACCGGATCCCTTGATCCGTGACGCCATAGAACTCGGCCTGCCCGTTTATACCACATATGGGCTGACCGAAATGGCATCGCAAGTGGCAACATCGTTGAGATTGTCCCAGAAAAACCCCATCAGTGCCGGGAAAATCCTAAACTACCGCCAATTAATAATCTCGGAATCAGGAGAGATTTATGTCAAGGGCGAAACGTTGTTTAGGGGATATGTGGACGGCGATTGCATTTCCATGCCGATTAACCGGAACGGTTATTTCGCGACCGGCGACATCGGCGAATTTGCGGATAACGGCCGCTTAATCGTAAAGGGGCGAAAAGACAATATGTTCATTTCCGGGGGAGAGAACATCCAGCCCGAAGAAATCGAATATCATTTATGCCGGATCAAAAATATTGAACGCGCCGTGGTTGTCCCGATCACTCATCAAGAGTTCGGGTTCCGGCCGGTCGCGTTTATCAAAGTCAACAAGCCGTTAACCCGCAAAGAGATCCTGACCCATCTTAACGACGCCCTTGAAAAGTTTAAAATTCCAGAGGCGTTTTACAAGTGGCCGAAAGATGACATTGAAGGCGATTTTAAAATTCATCGACAATATTTAGCAAGTCGATTTGCTGAACAGCCAGCGTCTTTTACGATGATCGATTAGTTCTCTTCGGTTGGTCTTCGGCCTGAAGGCGTTTCAATTTGTCGCGCAAATCCGGAGGAAGGGGGATCTTTTTAAGAGAGCGTTTATCGACAGAAACATGAACGGTTTGGGCGGCGCCAACGACAGTGCCGGCGGCGTTCGCCAATACATAGCTTAGAGTAAAAGATGTCGTTTTAATATTGAGGACTTTGGCTTGGATATCGATCAAATCGCCAACGGAAAGAGGCGATTTAAAATCCGCTTCTGTGTGGACAATCGGCAAACGAAAATTCTTATGGACGAGCAGTTCATGAAATCCGAGTCCGATATGTTCTAAAAGCGCTTCATAAGCATCATGGACCATTTTCAGTTGGTTCGCATAGAACAACACGCCCGCCGCGTCAGTTTCGTGTAACTTAATTTTTGTTCGGTAACTAATCGGTTATGACACGGAAATTTGGTTGATAATTAAAAGCCATTACACTGTACTGATTGAATGATTTTAAACTGAAGCTCGATCCA